>JAAWPF010000006.1 GCA_022799835.1 Lawsonibacter sp.
GTGGGTCAATTTGTACATCTTCACCAGCACCTCCGGCGAGACCGCCGACGCCGGCAAAAGGATTATCGAGGCCTATCTCAACGACTTTTTCCGTACTGACGACGGGATGTATAATTACTTCTACATCATGACCATGGCCGAGCAGGCCAACCAGATCAACGCCATGATGGGGGTGGCTATGGGGGTGCTGGTGGCCATCGCCGCCATCTCCCTCCTGGTGGGCGGCATCGGCATTATGAACATCATGCTGGTGTCGGTCACCGAGCGCACCCGGGAGATCGGCGTGCGCAAGTCTCTGGGGGCCAAGCGGAAGGACATCCGCAGCCAGTTTGTCATCGAGGCGGGCACCACCTCCGCCATCGGCGGCATCCTGGGCATCGGCTTCGGCTGGATGCTGGCCAAGGGCATCGGCGCGGTGCTGGGGGGAATGCTTTCGGAAAATATGGGGGGCGGCGTCTTTGACGCCACCCCCACCATGGGGGCGATCCTCCTCAGCTTCGGCGTGTCGGTGGGCATCGGGATTCTGTTCGGCTACCTGCCCGCCAATAAGGCCGCAAAGCTGAACCCCATCGATGCGCTGCGGTACGATTGAGCGCTTGTGGGGCGTGACCACTGGGCACGCCGCTTGCATAACACGGCGCGCCGGGGGCGTCGCGCCCTGCGCCGTAAGGAAGAAAGGAAGTTATACAATGAAAACAAAACGCTTTTTTGCCGCGATTCTGGCCGCCTGCCTGACCCTCGCACTGGCTTTACCCTGTTCCGCGGCGGCGGGGAACGCCGCCCCGCTGACGGAGGCCGTTCAGGCGCTGACCGCGCTGGGTATCCTGGATGGGACAGCGGGCGGCGACCTGAGCCGTCCGGTGTCCCGAGCGGAGTTTATTGCTCTGGCGGTCAAAGCCCTGCCCGGCGGCAGCGGGGTGGGGCAGGCCTCCTTCTCCCCCTATCCGGATGTGCCCCGGAGCCACTGGGCCAGCGGCTATGTGGAGGCGGCGGTGGGACGGGGACTGGTCACCGCATACAGCGATGGCACTTTCCGCCCCGACCAGGGAGTCAAGCTGGCTGAGGGGGCCAGCATTGCCCTGGCTCTGCTGGGCTATCAGGCCGGCGACTTCTCCGGCGCCTATCCCACCGGTCAGCTGTCCATGTACCGGAATCTGCGGCTGGACCGGGGGGTGGCCGCTGTCAACGCCGCCGACCCCCTGAGCTGGCAGGACGGAGTGTATCTGTTCTATAACCTGCTGTCTGTCCGGACCAGGGAGGGAGCCCCCTATATCCAGTCGCTGGGCTACAGCCTGGACGCCGCGGGCAAGCCCGATGTGGTCGCCCTGATTAACGGGCAGATGGAGGGGCCGGTGGTGGCACAGGGCAGCTGGAGCTCTAACCTGGGCTTCACCCCCAGCAAAGTATACCGCAACGGTGTTCTGTCCACAGCCGCCGCCGTACAAAACTATGACGTGCTCTACTGGAACCCCTCCATGGGGACGGTGTGGGCCTACGCCAAGAAGACGACCGGCACCATCCAGGCCATCGCGCCCTCCGGAGCCAGCCCCGCCTCGGTGACGGTGGCGGGCCGAACCTATGACATCGAGAGCTCCGCTGCCGCCTACGCTCTGTCCGACCTGGGCCAGTACCGCCTGGGGGACAATGTGACCCTGCTCCTGGGCCGAAGCGGGGGCGTGGCCGCTGTGGCCGATGTGACCGCCAGTGCCGGCGAGCGGCTGGGCGTGGTGCTGGAGGTGTCCAACGGGACCTACCCGGACGGAAATGGCGGACAGTACACCGCCCAGACCGTCACCCTGATGGCCACCGACGGACAGACCTATCAGTATCAGACCCGGGGGAGCGGCACCCGGGTGGGCAGCATGGTCCGGGTCAGTGTGGATGGAACAAGCGGCCAGGTTACCCTCCGGGGTCTGTCCTCCAGCACCCTGTCCGGCAGGGTGGACCGGAGCGGCGCCCGTCTGGACAGCTACCCCTTTGCCCAGGACGTGGAGATTCTGGATGTGAGCGGCAGCCAGGGCGTGGTGCTCCGCCCGGAGCGGCTGGCCGGACTGAATCTGGACCGGGGCAAGGTGCGCTACTACGCCCTGAACGGGAAGAAGGAGATCGAGACCCTGGTTCTGAATGATGTCACTGGGGACGCGGGGCAGTACGGTATCCTCACCCGCATGGACTCCATGGGGGAGGGGATGAGCGTTGCTTACAGCTATGAGTTTGACCTGAATGGGCAGACCTACGCCATCCCCGGCGGCACCACACGCTACCCTGTCTCGGTGGGGCCGGTCCAGATTGCAGGCAGTCCGGCCGACCCGGAGCGGCTGCGCTCCCTCACCTCCGCGGGGACGGGGGAGCTGTCAGGGAACCAGCTGATTGTGGGCAGCCAGAAGTATACACTGTCCGACAGTGCGGCGGTCTATGAGTACCGGGAGGGCAAATACTATCTGTCCAGCCTGGCCCGGGCGGAGGCTGCCTCGGGAAAGCTCACCGGCTGGTATGACAAGGCGGAGAGCGAGGGCGGACGGATCCGCGTCCTTGTGATTCGATAACAGAAAAGGGGAGCGCCGGAATCTTCCGGCGCTCCCCTTATATTGTTCCTGTGAAGCATGGGTCAGGCGGGCTCGGGGCCCATGATCTGGTCCAGGGTCTCCATCAGCGTGGTGATGTTGATGGGTTTGGAGATGTGTCCGTTCATGCCGGCGCACAGTGCGTCCTTGCGGTCCTCGGCAAAGGCGTTGGCCGTCATGGCCAGGATGGGGGTGGAGGCCAGCTCCTGATTGTCCAAAGCCCGGATGGCCCGGGTGGCGGCGTAACCGTCCATAACAGGCATCTGTATGTCCATAAGGATCAGGTTGTAGTGGCCGGGTGAGTTGTCTTTCAGCATATCCAGGGCAATCTGTCCGTTGGAGGCCACATCCACCTGGAAGCCGGCCTCCGTGAGGATAGCGGTGGCAATCTCCTGGTTGAGCTCGTTGTCCTCCGCCAGCAGAATGCGTCCCGAGTGGCGGAAGGACTCCGGGCGGTCGTCCTGGGGCTGGCTGCTGTCGTCTGACGCCAGGATGGAGGTCAGGCAGCTGCGCAGCTCCGAGGTAAACAGCGGTTTGCTGCAAAAGGCGGTTACGCCGGCCTCCAGGGCCTCATCCTCAATATCGGACATATCGTAGGCGGTGAGGATGATGATAGGGACGGAGTCGCCCACCGCGGAACGGATGCGCCGGACGACCTCGATACCGTTCATATCGGGCATGAGCCAGTCAATGATATACACACTGTAGCTGTCGTGGCGCATATAGGCCTGACGGGTGCGCAGAACAGCCTCCTTGCCCGACATGGTCCACTCCGCCCGCATCCCGAACTGCTGGAGCATATAGGACACGCTGTCGCAGGTGTTGAAGTCGTCGTCCACCACCAGGGCCCGGCAGTTGTGCAGTTCGGGGATGGTCTGGACTTCCTTGGGCTTGTCGTGGAGGCGGAAGGTGAAGGAGGCGGTAAATTCACTGCCCACACCCTGCTCGCTCTCCACTTGGATGGAGCCGTTCATCATGTCCACAATGTTTTTGGTGATGGCCATGCCCAAGCCGGTGCCCTGGATGCCGCTGATAGTGGAATTGCGCTCCCGCTCAAAGGGCTCAAAGATGTGGGAGATAAATTCCTGGCTCATGCCGATGCCGGTGTCCTTGATCCGGAACTCGTAGTTGGCGAAGCCCGCAGGGGCGCCCGCCTTCTCAATGATCCGCATACTGACAACGCCGCCCGCCCCGGTGTATTTGATGGCGTTGCTCAGCAGATTCAGCAGCACCTGGTTCAGGCGCAGCTTGTCGCAGTAGACCTCCTCGTCCAGAACGTCCACTGTGTCAATGTAGAAATCCAGCTGCTTGGCCCGGATGTCCGCCTGGACGATACTGCGCAGGCTGTGAAGGATGTCGGGGAGGCTGCACAGAGCCTCGTCCAGGTGCATCTTGCCGCTCTCAATCCGGCTCATGTCCAGCACATCGTTGATGAGGCTGACCAGGTGATTGCTGGAGGTAAGGATTTTTTTCAGATAGCTCTCCACCTGATCCTTCTGGTCCAGGTGGGTGATGGCCAGAGTGGTAAAGCCTACGATGGCGTTCATGGGGGTGCGGATGTCATGGGACATGTTGGACAGGAACACGCTTTTGGCCTTGCTGGCCTGATTAGCCTGGGTCAGGGCATCCTCCAGGAGGGACTTCTTTTCCAGTTCTCTGCGGGTCTCCTCGTCCACGCTGCGGAAGCCCAGCACAACGGCGTGGTTGGTGTCCCAGGATCCGGCGCGGACGGTCTTCATCTGGAAATATCGGACTCCCATCCCGCACAGGGTGCGGTAGTTGAAAGAGTGGGTGATTTTGTCGCTGAGATTTTTTCTCAGCTCCTCTGGTGACAGGGCCTGCCGAATCAAGGGGCGGTCCTCGGAGAAAACGCAGCGGTCTATGTAGCTGTTCAAGCTGTCGGCAATGGGTTGGTCGCCGCTGAAAATTTCCTCCAGAGTCCCATAGGGGCAGTCGTGGGTGCGCAGGGGCCCGCCCACGCCGGTATCCAGGTCGTAAAAGCACACCAGATTGTAGTCAATGCTCAGTGCCTGGACCAGCTCATTCTGCCGCCGTTCCTGCTCGGTGCGCTCCTGCTTCTCTCTCAGCCTCTGGGCGGTGTAGTCCAGGAGGAAGCGCTGATAGAACCGCTCACCGTCCTCCTCCACCAGCTTAATGTTGCCCAGCACATGGCGGACCGTACCGTCCTTGTGAACCACACGGTACTCCAGGTTAACGTTGTCCCCTAACTCTTTCAGTGACTCAATGCACTTTCGCAGCTTGGGCTTATCCTCCTCCATCACGGTGCGGGCCACCATTTGAAAGTCGTCCATGACCAGTGCCTCCTGGGAGCTGTAGCCCAGAATTTCCAGGGCGGCCCGGTTGACGCTGATGATGCGGGTGCCGTCCAGGGAGTGGGTCAGGATGCCGCAGTCCATGGTGGTGAAGATCTGCTCCAGCGTTCGGGTTTTCTGCAGAATCTCGTCCCGGTAGGCCCGCTCCTGGGTGATGTCGATGCCTACGCCCACGGTGCCCATCACACTGCCGTCCAGGTCGTACAGGGGGGATTTATAGGTGGTCAGCAGCCGGGTGCCGCTGCCGGTAAGGACGGTCTCCTCCGCCACGCAGGTCGTCTCGGTCTCCATGACGATTCGCTCCGATTCAATGCAGGCCGGGTCGTCCTGCTCCACGTCCCAGATATAGGCGTGGCGCTGGCCCTCTACCTGCTGCTTGGTCTTGTTGACCGTCTTGCAGAAGCTGTCGTTTACCTTCTCGTGGACGCCGTCCTTGGTCTTGTACCAGATCAGGTTGGGCACGCTGTTGATGGTGGCCTCCAGAAAGTGGCTGGCCTGCCACAGGTCCTTGCTCTGCTTGTGTCCCTGCTGCCAGCGCAGAAAGTGGAACTGCAGCAGCTCCCGGGACAGGGGAACGGTCCAGATATCGTTGATTTCAGATAGGCAGCCGGTCAGTTCAGGCAGCTGTTCCTGTCCGGCCAGCAGAAGCAGCTGAGCCTCACGGCGCTTGGTTTGGAGCAGTTCCTGCACCACTGATGTGTCACCCAGACTGCGCAGGTCGGCCAGAATCACGTCCGCCCGGGCGGCCAGGGACCAATCCAGCTGGGCGCTCTCCGTGAACATATGGGCGAAATTTTCAAAGGAGGGCATCTCTTTTAACGCTTCTGAGTCCTCACGCGCAAATCCAACCAGATAAAAGTGGATAAAACAGTGATACATATCGCATACGTCCTTTGTTGTCGCTGATTTCGAAGGGATGCTTTGGATCAAACCATATACATATCATAATATATCATACCTGGGAAATCAATGCAAGACTTCACAGGAGAAAAGGGGTGTTAAGGCGCATAATTTTCGTCCATCTCGGAACAATTTAGGTATCCAAAAATAAAGGAGCGGATGAGTATGGCAGCTAATTTCCGAAAGGCGGCTATTGTGGGGTGCGGATTTGTGGGGGCCTCCATCGCCTTCCGTTTTTTGCAGCAGGGGCTGTTTTCCAACCTGGTACTGCTGGACGCCAACAGGGCCAGGGCAGAGGGGGAGGCGATGGACCTCAGCGACGGCCTGCCCTACGGCGCCTCCATGGAGATCACCGCCGGCGACTATGACGACATCGCTGACTGCGGCTTGGTGGTGATTACCGCGGGGGTCAACCAGAAACCGGGGGAGACCCGGCTGGAACTGATCGGGCGGAACACGGTGATTTTAAAGAGTATCCTGAAGGAGGTTACCGCCCGCAGCTTTGAGGGCATTCTGCTGGTGGTTTCCAACCCGGTGGATGTGCTGACCTATATGGCGCGGGAACTGTCCGGCTACCCCAGACAGCGGGTAATCGGCTCCGGGACGGTGCTGGATACCGCCCGGCTGAAGCAGCTGATGGGTGAGGAGCTGGGCGTGGACAGCCGTAATGTCCACGCGTTCATTGTCGGCGAGCATGGGGACAGCGAGCTGGCGGTGTGGAGCGGGGCCAATGTGTCCGGTCTGGACCTGGACGATTTCTGCCGCTTACAGGGAAAGGCGCTCAGCGCCGGCGATATGGACCGGCTCTACCGGGAGGTGCGGGACAGCGCCAACGAGATCATCCGGCGTAAGGGGGCCACCTACTATGGGATTGCCATGGCGGTGGGGCGGATCGCGGAGTCTATCGTAAAGGACGAGCATGCGGTGCTGCCCATCTCGGTGGTGCTGGAGGGGGAGTACGGCATGGAGGGGGTGGCCCTCAGCGTGCCCTCCATCGTGGGGCGCAACGGGCTGGAGAAGGTTTTGGAGATTCCTCTGGGCCCGGCGGAGCATCAGGCGCTGGGCAGCTCCGCCCGCCAGCTGCGGGAGGTTGTGAACAGCCTGGAGCTGCCTTCCTGCCAATAAAATGTTTCTGAATGGATAAAAATTGCGGTTTTTTACGTCAGGCCGCCCGCCATGTGGGCGGCCTCGATATATGTTTTCGAGAAAAATACAGGTAGTCCCGAATAAAAATAGCTTTACTTTTTTGGCGGAATCAGGTATTATGGACTAAATAAAAAATGCTGCCATTTGAAGTCAGAGGAAGGAGGAGCCGCGTGATAAACCACAATATAGACGACCCAACCCAAGGCTATTTCACCGGATTGATGCACGCCTGCGGATACCGCGGCGAGGATTTACGAAAGCCGGTCATTGGGATCGTCAACTCCTGCACCGATGTCAACCCCGGCCACATGCCCCTGGGGAACCTGGCCCAGCGGGTGAAGGAGGGAGTCTGGGCAGGGGGAGGCATCCCGGCGGAGTTCAGCGTACCCGCCCCCTGCGATGGCATGGCCCAGGGCCTGGGGATGCACTACATACTGCCCTCCCGGGACCTGATTGCCGGGGCGGCGGAGAGCATGGCCAATGCCCACGACTTCGACGGGCTGGTATTCCTGTGCTCCTGCGACAAAATTGTGCCCGGAATGCTGATGGCGGCCGCCTCCCTGAATAAGCCCTGTATCTTCCTCACCGCGGGCTGCATGGTCCCCTATGACGACGGAGAGCAGGTCCGGGTGACCCCCGATTTGAAGGAGTCCATCGGCGCCTATAACGCCGGAAAAATCCCCGAAGGACAGTTTGAGCGTTTCAAGGAGAATATCTGCTTCTCCGGGGGCACCTGTTCCATGTACGGCACCGCCAACACCATGGGTGTTTTTTCCGAGGTGATTGGCCTGACCCCCATCGGTTCTACCACCATGCTGTTCTGCGCGGCGGAGAAAATGAGGCAGGCGCGGACGGTGGGCGGACGGATCGTGGAACTGGTGCGCCAGAATATCCGTTTTTCCGACATTGTGACCCGGGATTCTCTGATTAACGGTCTGCGGCACGTCAGCGCTACCGGCGGCTCCACCAACGCCCAGCTGCACATCTGCGCCCTGGCCAATGTAATGGGCGTGGAGCTGAGCCTGAAGGATTTTGATGAGATTCAAAAAGATGTTCCGGTCGTCGCCAAGTTCAAACCCTCGTCCAAGTACAACATCAGCGACTACCACAGGGCGGGGGGCGTGCCCGCCACCCTGCGGGCCATCCGGGGCCGGCTGAACCTGGGCGCCAGGCTGGCTATGGGGGGGACTCTGGGAGAATTTCTGGACCGGGTCCCCCAGTATGTGGACCCGGAGGTCATCCACAGCGAGGCGGCCCCCCTCTATCCGGACGGATGCTTTGCCGTCCTCTACGGCAACATCGCTCCCGGGGGCTGCATTGTGAAAAAGAGCGGGGTGGAGCCCTCCATGTTCCGCCATACCGGTCCGGCAGTCTGCTTCGACTCAGAGGAGGACCTGCGCAGAGCCATGGTGGACCAGAAGATTGTGCCCGGCTGTGTGTTGGTGATTCGCTATGAGGGGCCCAAGGGCGGGCCCGGCATGCGGGAGATGTCCATCCCCGCCGCCATGCTGGTGGGCATGGGGCTGCACACCTCGGTGGCCATGATTACTGACGGTCGCTACTCCGGCGCCACCCGGGGGCCCTGCATCGGGCACATTACCCCGGAGGCCTGGGACGGAGGCCCTATCGCCGCCATTCGGGACGGAGACATCATCTCCATTGATATCGACGCAAAATCTATCCATGCCGACCTCAGCGACGCGGAGATCGCTCTGCGCCTGAAACAGGTGAAAAAACCGGACCACCCGGCTCAGGGCGTGCTGGCCGCCTACCGCAGGGAGGTCTCCGGCGCGGACAAGGGTGCGCTGTGGCTCTATGGCGGCTAGGCGCGGTGGAAGGCCGCTGTTCCTGCTCACAGAGAGAAAAGTATTGTAAAACAGGGGGGAAGTGCGGTACAATGAGCAAAGGCCCTGGGGCCTTTGTTTCTCCACAACAGTGGAGAAACAACCTATGATTTAGCCTGTCAAAAGGAGAAAAACGGAGAAAAGGAGAATATCAGATGTCTAACTCAAAACCGGCAAAAGAAATCGACATCAATGCGCTGGACAGTGATTTGGCCGCCGCGAAGAAGCTGGAGGAGGGGAAGAATACTGTCTTTGGAAAGATTGCGGTCGCGTTCGCGTTCACAATGTCTTTGTTCCATATCCTCACGGTATTCCGCCAGCTGGACGTAATCCCTCAGCGGGGCGTCCATGTTGCGTTTGCCTTTACCATTCTGTTTTTAAGTATGCCCCTGTACGAGCACGTGTTCAAGGACAAGTACGCGGGCAGCAAGACTTTCCGCGTTGTGTGCCGGATCATTGATGTGGCACTGGTCATCGCCACCTGGGCGGCCATCTATATGTGCTGTTATGAGTATGACCACCTGTCTGAGAATCTGGGCCGGGCGGGTATGTGGGCGGCGGTGGCCGGCGGGCTGCTGCTGGTCATCACCCTGGAGGCCGCCCGCCGCTGCCTGGGCTATATCATGCCGGCGCTGGGGCTTCTCTTTGTGGTTTACGCGCTGGTGGGCAAGTATCTGCCTGGCCAGCTGGGCCACAGGGGCTATACCCTGACCGATATCTTCAAATACCTGGCGGTGGATCTGGACGGCATTTTCGGCACTACCATCTCGGTGTCGGCCTCCACCATCTTTATGTTTGTTATGTTCGGAGCCTTTTTGGAGGCCTCGGGCTGCTCCAGCTTTATCAATGACCTGGCCCTGTCCGTCACCGGAAAGCTGCGCTGCGGTCCGGCCCTGGCGGCGGTGGTGGCCTCCGCGCTGATGGGGTGCATCAACGGCTCCGCCGTGGCCAACGTGGTGGGCACCGGCACCTTCACCATCCCCCTGATGAAGTCCCGGGGCTACCGCTCCGACTTCGCCGCGGGCGTAGAGGCCGTAGCCTCCACCGGCGGACAGATTCTCCCGCCGGTTATGGGCGCTGGAGCCTTCCTGATGGTGGCTTTCACCGGCGAACCCTACACCGCCGTGGTGGTGGCGGCGGTCATCCCCGCTGTCCTCTATTTCCTGGGCGCGGCCTTTGCGGTATATGCCCAAGGCGAGGTGGGCAATGTGGAGCTGATGCCCGCCGACCAGATCCCGAAAACCCGGGATGTGCTGAAGGACGGCTGGATTTATCTGGTCATTATCGGCGCTCTGGTTTGGGCGCTGCTGATCGCCCAGTATTCCCCCGCCCTGTCCGGCCTGATCGGCTGCGCTGCGGTGCCCCTGGTTATGCTGTTTGACAAAAAGAAGCGCTATACCCTCAAACAGATCCCCTCCTCCATGGTCAAGGCGGGCTACGGCGCGCTGAGCATCGTGGCCGGATGCGCCTGCGCCGGCGTCGTGGTGGCCATGGTCTCCCGTACGGGCATCGGCATCGTGTTCGGCGATATGATGATTAACGCCGCGGGTAAGCAGATGTTCCTGTCACTGCTGTTCACCGCTGTGGCCTGCATCATCCTCGGTATGGGCCTGCCTACCACCTCCTCCTACATCATCGCCGCCTCCATCCTGGCTCCCGCTCTGGCGAAGCTGGGCATCGCGCCCCTCACCGCCCATCTCTTCGTTTTCTACTTCGCCTGCCTGTCCGCGATCACGCCCCCTGTGGCTCTGGCGGCCTACGCCGGTGCCGGCATTGCCAAGTGCGACCCCATGATGACAGCAATTCAAGCGTGCAAGATCGGCTTCGCGGGCTTTATTGTGCCCTTCGTATTCTGCTACAACAGCGCCATGATGCTGGACGGCACTCTGCTGGATATTGTCAAGGTGTGCGGCACCGCGCTGGTGGGCTGTGCCGGCCTGTCCTGCGGACTCCAGGGCTGGTTCTTCAGCCGGCAGCGGAAAATCTCCGCTATCTCCCGGCTGATCATTATTACTATGGGCTTCTGCATGGTGCTTCCCAGCGACATTATGAGCATTGTTGGCATCATCGGCCTGGTTGCTATGGCTGTGTTTGAGAGCACCCGCAGCAAGAAGCTCAGCGCGGCTTGAGTTCTCCTCCAGGCGTATGGCCTGAAAAACCTGGTTGATTTAGAGGAGGAAAGTCCTTCCTCCTCTCAATCAAATATATATTACGCTCAGAAAGGAAGCGAACATTTATGAAGAAAGCTATTTCCCTGACTCTTGCTCTTGCGATGGCCCTCTCTCTTGTCTCTTGCGGGCAGAAAGACAGCGGCGGCAGCTCCAAAAGCAACACCCCCCCTTCCTCCTCCAGCGGCACCAGCGGCGCTGGCAGCAGCACCTCGGCCGGAGGCGACTATGTCTACACCGGTTCCCGCCTGACTTTGGGCGGGGCGGACTCCACCGGCCAGATGTATGCTGCCGCCGCCACCATCGCTACCACTTTCAGCGGTGCTGTTGAAGGCCTGAACGTGGACGCCACCACCTCCTCCGGCTCCAACGAGAACGCCCTGAACGTCCATGACGGCGTGGTGGAGCTGGGTATGTGCTCCGGTGATGCCGCCGCCGCCGCCCGGGCCGGCACCGGCAAGTTCGAGAGCGTCGGCGCCTGTGAGGATATCGTGTGCATCGGCGCCGTCTATGCCTCAATGTCCAACTGGATTGCCCTGAAGAGCAGCGGCTACACCTACCTGCACGATGCCGCGGGCGGCGTGTTCGGCATCGGCCCTGCCGCCTCCACTTCCGAGCAGTCCGCCCTCCTGGGTCTGAAGGTTGCCGGCATCACTGAGGCCAATGCCACCTTGCAGAACGTGACTCTGGGCGACGGCGCTGACAACGTGGCCAACGGCGTGATGACCGCCTCCACCGCTTTCTCCGGCCCCCCTGTGGGCGCTCACCTGAATGCCGCTGTCACCAAGGACTGTGTGTGGCTGGGCTTCACCGATGAGGAGCTGGACGCCATTATCGCTGAGAATCCCGCTTACACCAAGGTGGAGATTCCCGCCGGTACTTACCCCGGTCAGGACGAGGCCGTCCCCACCTTCGGTGTGAAGACTCTGGTTATCTGCAACGCCAACGCTGACCCTGACCTGATTTATAACCTGGCCAAGGCTCTGGTGGACAACGCCGATGATATGATTGCCGGCAACGCCTCCCTGGCCCCCCTGGCGGACAGCAGCTTCATCTGCCACGACCTGCCCGTGCCCCTGCACCCCGGCGCTGAGGCCTTCTACAAGGACGCCGGTCTGCTGTAATCAGTGTTGAACTGAGTGAGGAGAAGGCTGAAAGGTGTTTTCGGCCCCTTCCTCAAAGAGGGAAAGCCCCGCCCCGATTTGCGATCGGGGCGGGGCTTTCTATTCCTATTGGTGTCTGCCAGAGAAGCGCAGGCAGCGCTGCGGACAGGCGTCCACACATTTTCCGCACCGGATGCACTCCGGAGAGCGGGAAATCTCATGCAGGGAGAGAGCCACCGGACAGGCCTTCTCGCAGGCCATGCAGGAGATGCACTGCTCCTGTTCCCAGTGAATTTGTACCAGGCTGAACCGGTTAAACCAGCCGTAAATCGCCCCCAGCGGGCACAGGTACTGGCAGAAAGGCCGATAAACCTTGACAGACAGCAGCACGATGGCGAGCAGGATTCCCAGTTTCCAGAGGAACAGGCCGCCGGCCTGGCCGCGCAGGGCTTCGTTCGCGCTGAGCAGGGGTAGAGCGCCCAACAGGGTGCCGGAGGGGCACAGATACTTGCAGAAGGCCGGGACCTTCGCGTATCCTCCAAAGAGGAGCATGGAGCCGATGCACACCAGAAGCGCCAGCACGATATATTTTCCATATTTCAGGATACGGTGACAGGGCAGACGCTTTTTCTTCTTGAAAACGGGAATTTTATGTAAAAGGTCCTGAACCAGCCCAAAAGGGCACAGCCAGCCGCAGACAAAGCGGCCCAGCAGGCTGCCAAAGAGGAAGAAAAAACCCAAGGCGGCAAAGGGCATTGTGAAGCCCTGCCGGTTCAGCAGTGCCTGCAGGGCGCCGATGGGGCAGGAGGCGACCGCCCCAGGACAGGAGTAGCAGTTCAGCCCTGGGACACAGAGGTATTTCAAGCTGCCGCGGTAGATTTTCCCATTCAGAAAACCGTATAGATACCCGTTTGTCACAGCGGTAAACAGCAGCTGCACCGTTAATCGAAGTTTATTCATGACTTACCCGATTCCGATGCACTCCAGGCAGATCATCACGGCCTTGCTCCATATCACATCAAGCTGCCCCTGAAATGCGCCAATCCCCAGGAGGATACCTCCCGTAAACGTCCCCAATAGCCAGGTATACGGCCTACAGCCCCTCCAGAAGTCCACTGATCTTTTCCTCCCAGTCTGTTTTTTTCATCGCGCCGACGACGGTATCCAGGATTATCCCGTTCTTATCCAGGAAGTATGTGGTGGGTACAGCGCTGACATCGGTCAGAAGCGCGGAATAGATAGACTCATTCAGAAGCAGGTGGGGGTAATTTGCGCCCGTCTGCTGGACCAGGCTCTCCGCGTAGGACTGGTCCTTGCCCTCTAACACGTCGCTGATGATGCCGATAATCTGGAACTCCTCCCCATCATACTCAGCCGCCAACTCTCCCAGCCCCGGCATCTCGCTGAGGCAGGGATTGCAGTATGTGGCCCACACGTTGACCATGGTGAGTTTTGATTGGGCGAAGGCGTCGGCGGAAACAGAATTTCCTTCCAGGTCTGTTCCCGTGAACGAGATTGGTTCGGCGGAAGAGTTGGATTCCAGCCCGCTGGATGCCGCCGGACCGGAATCCCCTCCTGGCGCCTTGCCAGTGTCATCCTTGGCACAGCCGCTCAGCAGAAGCGCTGACAACAGCAGTATCCCCCAAAATAGCCGGTGAAGATTGTTCATGTGCGGTTCCTCCATCATCCCAGAACTGCCGGGTCGGCTGAATCAGGTATAATTGCCGCCCGGTGCTCCATATGCTTACTTTGAAGGTATTATAATCTTTTTGCCGCAAAGAATCAAGAGGCAGAAAATTGGAGGAGCGTTCTGCGCACAGAGATTTTATCTGTGTTTACCTGCCTCCGGCAGGAAAACCATGTCAAAATATCTTCTCCGTGGATACTCGTCTTGGGCATCAAAATATTGCATATTCAGGAGGTTTATGATACACTAAGCTTATCTGAGGCCATGAGAGAGACCGACTTTGACGGTTTTTTGATGTTGTGTTCGGGTTTGAGGAGCTGTCTGGAGAACGGAGGGTGCTCTGTGGGACGATCGGACAAAAAGACCCTATATCACTATACTGACTTTCAGGCGGTGGACGGAATTCTGCGCTGCGCGCAGCTCCGGGTCAACAATGTTCTGCGCATGAATGACTCAGCGGAGATGCGCCACTTTATGAACCGCCTGTGCAGCGCTATCGCGGAACGGTTGGAGAGCAGGGGAGACAGGGAGTGCTCCGAGAGGGTGAAGGTCCTGTTCCGGGAGGAGATGAAAAAGGAGTATTCCGCCTTCGCCGCCTGTTTTTCCTTCCACCGGGACGACGCGGCCCAGTGGGAGCGCTACGGGAACCGGGGCAGGGGCGTGTGCATCGGGTTTCGCCGGGAGTATTTACAGCGGATGGCCAGAGGGGCGCTTTCCCTCCAGGCAGTATTCTATCAGGACGACATGGCCGGCCACCCCATGGTGGAGGAGTTCTGCCGGCTGATTCAGGAGGGAACGCCCCTGTCCGGGGAGAATCCAGAGATTCGGCGGGCCCTGTGTGAGGCTTGGGCCTGTTCGGTGTCCTTCAAGCATCCGTCCTTCTCCTCGGAGTATGAGATGCGGCTGGTGGTTTCCCCCTTTGGAAAGGATGGGTTCAACGTGGAGCCCTGCTACCATGTGACCAAGGAGCGGATCAAGAAGTATTACCCACTGGATTTACAGGTTATGTGTGAAGAAATCGGGATTGGCCTGGAGGATCTGGTAACCGAGATCATTATCGGACCGGACTCCACCCAATCCATGGTGATTTTCCAGGACTATCTGCGGGACAACGGCCTGCGGGGACTGGCGGAGCGGGTGTCCCTGTCGGACTGCCCGCTGCGGGTCTCGATTTAGTGGGCTGCAGGGAAGAGGAGGCGTCTATGCCCAGTTTTACCAAAAAGGCAATTAAGGAGACCTTTATCGCTCTGCTGAACGACAGGCCTCTAAACCGGATCACCGTAAAGGATATTGTGGAGAAGTGCGGGATCAACCGAAACTCCTTCTACTACCACTATGAGGACCTGCCCGCCCTGATTGAGGAGATCATCGTGGAACAGGTAGAGGAGTTGATTGCCAGCTATCCGACCATTGATTCCCTGGAGGACTGCTTCGACGCGGCCATCAGCTTTGTGAAGAAAAACCGGCGTCCGGTGCTCCACCTGTATAACTCTTTGAGCCGGGACGTCTTTGAGCGGCATCTTATGGGGGTCTGCCGCTATGTGGTGACCACCTACCTGGACACCGCCTTTGCCGGGCAGGAGGGCAAGGAGGAGGAAAAAGAGATGCTGATCCGATACCACAAGTGCGCCTGTTTCGGTCATGTGGTGGACTGGCTGGACAGTGGAATGAAAGACGATATCTCCGCCTATTTTCACCACATCTATGAGATGAAGCTGGGGTGGGAGGCGGAAGCGATCCTCAGCGGCCGAAAGAATTGAGTTGGCGCCCTGCATCTCGGACAGAGGAGACGCAGGGCATTTTTTTTTCAAGAGGTGTGGGCCGCGGGGTGCAGCTTATGCTCCCGGACCGGAGCGGCCTGACGCCAATTCAGGCTGGTTTTCTGAAACAGAGGCTCGCACACGCACAGCATGGGCGGCATCAGGAAGATGCTGATTAAGGCGGAGACCAGCGCGCCTCGGGCCAGCATGGTGCAGATGGCGCCAATCAGGTCGATGGAGGACACGAAGGATACGCCCAGTGTGGCGGCGAAGAGGACCATAGCGCTGGTGATGATGGAGGAGTCGGAGGAGTCCGCAGCAATCTGAATGGCCTCGAACCGGTCCTTGCCGGCGCGCAGTTCGTCCTGGAAGCGGGAGGTCATCAAAATGGCGTAGTCCACCGTGGCGCCCAGTTGGATACAGCTGATGATGCAGGGGGCGATGAAACACACCTGCGTACCGGTGAAGTAGCTCATGCCCTGGTTTATCATGATGGCCAGCTCGATGGTGGCCACCAGCACAGCGGGGATGGTGATGGACTTGAACACCAGAGCGATGATGACGAAGATGGCGGCGATGGAGATGATATTGGTCACCATGATGTCCACGTTCATGGTCTCAATCAGGTCCCGGTACATAGCGCCCTCGCCGGTAATCATGGCATTGGGGTCGTGGTCGTCCAGGATATTCTGCATCAGGACCAGCTGCTCAGCCACCTCGTCGGTGGCCGGCTCCAGACTGGAGTTGACCATCATCATCTGATAGCCGCCCTGCTTCAGGATATTCCGCACATCCTCGGGAACGAAGAAGTCCGGGATGCCGGTACCCAGCATCTTGTGGTAGCTCAGCACGCTGGTCACGCCGGGCACGGCCTCCATCCGGGTCTCGATATCGGCCATGTCCGCTGGAGTCAGGTCGTCCCGCAGGAGGATGAAGTGGGACACCGCCATGTCAAAGTCGTTTTTCAGCTTCTCATTGCTGATGATGGAGGGCAGGTCCCGGGGCAGGGACTCGTCCAGCTTGTAGTACATCTGGGTGTGCTTCTGGGAGTACCAGGCGGGGGCAATCAGGACCAGCATGAGAACCACAAAGGCCTTCCGGTGCTTCAGGACAAAAGCGTTGACGGTGTGCATGCTGGGCAGGTAGGACTTATGGGCGTATTTGACGATCTGCTTGTCAAAAATCAGCACCAGGGAGGGCAGGACAAAGATGACGGTGACAATGCCCAGGACCACGCCCTTGGCCATGACCAGGCCGATGTTTTTGCCCAGGGTCATCTGCATGAAGCACAGGGCCAGAAAGCCGGCGATGGTGGTGGCGCTGGAGCCGGACAGGGAGCGGAAGGCCGCCAAAATAGCCTGGGCCATGGCGTCCCGCTCATCCTCGTAGTGGGCCCGCTCCTCCATGTAGCGGTGGTAGAGGAAAATGGAGTAGTCCATGGTGACGCCCAGCTGGAGCACTGCCGCGATGGCCTTGGTGATATAGGAGATTTCCCCCAGGAAAATGTTGGTGCCGAAGTTGTAGACGATGGCCATTCCGATGCCCGCCAGGAAGACCAGAGGCAGGGCGAAGGACTCCAGTGTCAGCATCATGACCGCCAGGGCCAGCACGACTGCCAAGGCCACAAAGACGGGCAGCTCCTTGTCCATAATGGCGCAGGTGTCCCGGACCACCACGGAGAAGCCGGCAAGAAAGCACTTCTCATTGCACAGAGCCCGGATCTGGTCAATGGCCTCCATGGTCTCGTCCGACGCGCCGGGAAATTCATACTGGATGATCATCATGGTGGCGCTGCCGGAGAAGAAGATGTCCCGGAAAGAGGCGGGGATCATGTCGGTGGGAATCTGGATGCCCACCAAGTTGGACAGCCACAGGGCGTTGGACACACCAGGGACCTTTTTGATGTCGTTGAGGAGCTGATTGGACCAGCCCGCTGGCATATTGTCCACCACCAGCATACTGGTGGCGGCCATATGGAAAGGGTCCTCCAGCAGCTTTTCCCCTATGGAGGAGGGCAGCTCCTCCGGAAGATAGGAGAGAATGTCATAGTTGACGCGGGTGGCGACATAGCCCAGCGCGGACGGAATCAGCATCAACAGGGCAATCAGCGCCACCAGCTTGGGCTTGCGTGTCAGCCAATGGGCAATTTTTTCCAGCATTGGTTGTCCTCTCCTTTCAGCGGAAGATGCCAGTTAGAAACAGCCAGAGGTCTTTAAACATCTGGGCCACCCGGCTCCAGAAGGTGCCGTTGTCGGCAGTTGTGGTCCTGGCGGACAGCAGCTCGGCGGTCTGTCCCGATTCCTTCTCGTCCTCAGCCTTGATTTCCTGGGTGCGGATCAGAACCTGGACGCTGGAAGGGGTGGGGTTGCGGGGGTCGGTGAGGGAGACGGCCTGGGCCTCGGCATCCATGAGCAAGAGGTTGTTAATGTCGCCAGTGTACTCGTGCCATGTGTCCTCGATGATGTCGGCGAGAGCGTTTTTGGAAGTTTTCACATTCTGGGTGGTGGACAGGGCCTTGCCTGTCTGCCGCAGGGTGGCGGCCAGACCCCGGAGGGTCTGCCGGGTACCCTCGTCCAGCTGGGTGCCGGAGGTCCGCATCAGGGATTCGGT
This sequence comes from Lawsonibacter sp., assembly GCA_022799835.1. Lineage (GTDB taxonomy): Bacteria > Bacillota > Clostridia > Oscillospirales > Oscillospiraceae > Lawsonibacter. The sequence goes on from JAAWPF010000006.1 coordinate 18,116, forward strand.
ATCCGCCAGCAGAGTTTCCATGTCCCGCAGGGTGGTGACGGCGGCGGTGGACAGGGCGCCCATATTGGTCAGCCCCTCCTGGAGGGTGGGCTCGTAGTCGTTCAAGATATTTCGCAGGCTGTCCACACTGTCCAGAATGGCGGACAGCTTTCCAGAGGTCTGCCGCAGGGCGGCGGACAAATCCTCGGCGTCGTCGATCAGGCCGGTCAGGTCGTCAATGTCCTCGCACAGGTCGGCCAGCTCGCCGATTACGGTGGCGGTAGGCTTGGTGACGGCGCTCAGGGTACTGCTGATTTCACTCTGGATTCCGCTGACCTGTTCGTAGATATCCCAAAGCTGGGCGATTTGCCCGGCCTGGTCGGAATCGTTCAGTACTGCGGTACAAAAGCCCTCAAAGGTCATTGCGCCCTTTCCTTGGAAAAGCTGGTCCAAACCGATTACTTTTGTAATTGTTGCCGGGTCTGCTGCGCCCTGCGATACCAACGCCTGTATGGCGTCGGTACTCTCCATACCGCTAGCTATTAGCTGCTGATACCCCGCCAGCAGCTGGGACATCTGGGCTGCGGTGGCGGAGGGGGAACTGTCGCCCTGGGCGGTCAGCAGGTATTCAAAGAACCTCTGTTCGCTGGAGGTCTCATAGGCGTTGTGAAGGGCAATCATTTGTCCGATCTGTCCGTCAGAGCCGAGGTCAGGTATTTTCGCGTTGTTCAGAGCCCGTTGGAGACGGCGGAGGCTGTTCTCCATGTCTGCCAGGCCGTAAATGACCTGTTTTATATCTCCGGTGCCATCCTCCAAATTTTCCAGGGCCTTTTCCATGTTGTCCAGCTGGTCCTTCAGGGACACCGCCGTGTCGGTCAGCTCGTTCAGTGAGGCTTTTGAGCTGGTAATGGTCTGGCTGAGGAGCTGAACCCGCTCCTCCACCGGCTCCAGCAGATCGGCGATGCCGGACAGGTCCTCACGGAGGACGCCGGCATCGTCATAGAGCTGGCCCTTGCCGCTGGAGATGGTGCCCCGGGCGGTGTCCAGCCGGTCCAGACCGTTGGCGGAGGCGTACAGCCCGTCCTGAATATCGTTCAGGGAGTCCAGAAGGGCGTCCAGGCTGCCGGACAGGGCCCGGTAGTCCTCCTCCAGCTCGTCCTTGCGCTGGCTGAGCTTGGCGATTTCTTCCAGCTGGCTCAGGGTGGCGGGGACCATCAGGATGGTCATGCCGTTGAAGGAGAAGTCGTCGCTGCCCACCCGGATGGTGAAGTGCTGCTCCTCACCGGGCAGGGCCATAAACAGTACAGTGCGCAGGTTGCCCACCAGCTGCACCTGAGCGCCCTCAGCCTCCAGGGAGAGAATGTCGTCCTCATTGAACATGGCCGCGGCCTCCAGGGTGTAGTTATACCTGGCGTAGGCGCTGGCGGATCGGTTGGGGACGAGGTCCATGGCGATCTCCACTACGCCCTTCTGACCGGCCAGCTCCTCCGCCTGGACGGGGACGCCGTTGAGGGAATACCGCAGAGTGACCGACCAGGGCAGGTTCTGGAAGGGCTGGGCCGTCTTGCCCTCGAAGTAGAAGTGGCCGGGGGCCTGGCTGAACTGGAAGTCCGCCTGGCTCTGGCTCAGTTTGACGGGGGTGCTGTCGGTGAGGTTGACCACCTCATCGTACACGCCATAGTCGCGGATTTGGCTGGCGCCGTTGAGGGCGTAGCTCTTGACCACGCTGCCCTCCAGCAGGTTGCCGTAGTAGTCCAGGGTGGCGTAGTAAGCCTCATCATAGGTAGGGGTCACGCCGCTGTCAATGGGGGCGGCGGAGGCTGGGATCAGACTGCCCGCCGTCATGAGCGCGGCCAGTGCCAGAGCCAGACTCCGCTTCCTATGAGATGGATTCATCATAAGTCATTCCTCCTTGAAGAGTGCCGGCAGCGGAGCTGCCGGGCCTTTGATTGATGTAAATTGTAACGGCGGTCCCCGCCTCTTTCAATAGACAGAAAGGGGCGGGTGTCTAAATTTTCATCAGTGGAGAAGGATTGCGCAACATAGCACAAAACCGCTGTATCCTATTAGGATACAGCGGTTTTGTGTGAAACTGGGGGATTACTTCTCATTCTCCCGCAGCTCGCCCAGCTTTCCGCCCGGGTGGCAGCGGACATACTTGATGGGGTCCCAGTCCTTCTCTACCTGGAGAGCCACCGACAGGGCCTGGAGGGTGAGGGTCTCGGCCAGGATGGAGTTCCGGGGGGCGCGGTTCAGGGGGCCGCCCTCGGCCTTGACGCCGGCAAGCAGGAAGGCGTCGCTCTCTTTTGCCAGCCAGCTGTCAGGATTGCCGGACACGCCGATGATCTTGCAACCGTTGTTCTTGATGGCCAGCACGGTGGCTTTCAGCTCGCCGGTCTCGCCGGAATTGGAGATACAGATGACCACATCCCCCGCCGCCAGCTGACCGCAGGAGCCGTGGACGGCCTCGGTGCCGTGGAGGAAATAGCAGGGGTTGCCGGTGGAGGAGAAGAGGGAGGCCATATAGGCGGACACGTGGCCGGGTTTTCCGATGCCGGTGATGTGCAGCCGGCCGCCCTGGGCCTGGGAGTCCAGAATCAGCTGGGCGGCGGCCTCATACTCCTCAGCGGAGCGGGCCTTCAAAAAGGTGTTGAACTCGGTGTTGACACTGTCAAAAAACTGTTTGACTGCCTGCTTGCTCTCTTGCTTCAGCATAGGTGATGCACTCCTTTGATTATTTGTAGTTGTCGCTCATGATCCGGCCCATTTCCTCCGGGTCCCGGCACTGGGCCAGACGCTGCTGCTTGTCCTGTTCATAGACGCGCAGCTTTTCGCACAGCCCGGCCACCTGTTCCAGCTTGTCCGCCGGGAACTTGACCGCGCCGTTCTCATCCATGTGGATCAGCTCGCCGGGGGCGACTGTCATGCCGCAGATATCCACCGGGGTGTTGAGCTCCTGAATGGCGAAGTCACCATGGCCGGCGCAGACGCCGGTGAGCATGTACTGTACGCCCAAGGGGCGGACCTCGTCCACATCCCGGGAGGGGCCGTCAGAAATGACGCCCACCACCCCCAGGGCCTTGAAAGCCGTCATCATATTTCCGCCGCACAGGCCATTTTTGTTTTTGATCTCCTCGGGCAGATTCTGTTTGATGACCAGCACCACCGGCTTGGGGGCGGCCTGGATCGCCTTGCACAGGTCGGTGAAGGTCAGGCGGCTGAAGCTGGAGTCGGGCTCGGAGTAGGTCACCGTCACGGCGTAACCGATGGTCCGGCCCAGCTCGGGGTACATGCACCGCAGGCTCTGGTCGGTGTACCAGTGGGCCTTCCAGGGGTTGTACAGGCCCAGGCACAGGTCGGAGTTGGGGTAGGTGGCCACCACGTTGGTGACGCTGGGGGTGTCATACTGCTTCATCTGCTCCAGCAGCTTTTCTGTCATTGAAAATCCCTCTTTCCAGGTTATTTCAGAGCGTCCAGCTCGGCGAGGTCGAAGCCGTTATAGCCCCGCTCCCGGAGCAGGTCCTGCACCTCGCCCACGGTGGGCAGGCTGGGCATGGCCCCCATGCGGGACACGGTGATGGCGGCGGTGTGGCTGGCGAAGGCCAGAGCCTCGCCCTGGGGCAGGCCGGCGGTCAGGCCGGTGCAGAAGGCGGCTACGAAGGAGTCGCCGGCGGCGGTGGGGTCGGCCACGTGGGGCATTTTTACGCAGTGGGTGTGATGGATGCCGTTCCTGCCGGCCACGATGGAGCCGTTCTCACCCATGGTAATGATGAGGTTCTCTACCCCACGGGCCTGGAAGGCCTGGGAGACGACCTCAACGTCGTCAAAGTTGATGCCGTTTTCCACGTTAATGGGGTGGCCGGCCAGCTCAGCAGCCTCGTGCTCGTTGGGGGAAATATAGGTGGCGCAGGCGAGCAGCTTGTCCGACATGGGGGCGGCGGGGGCGGGGTTTATCATGACAATGACCCCGGCGTCGTGGGCCCACTGGGCCACCGCCTCAATGACGGGCATGGGCAGCTCAAACTGCATCATGACCAGGTCGTAGTTCTTGATCTCATCCTTGAGCCAGGACACGTCCTCCACCGTCAGAGTGAAGTTGGCCCCGGGACAGACGGTAATCCGGTTCTGGGCGCCGTGCTCGGTGACCTCCAGGACGATGTGGCCCACGCCGGAGGACTCGTTCTTGTCCACCGTCACATGGGACACGTCAACGCCGGATTTCTGGGCGGTTTCCAGCATGATCTTGCCGAAGGCGTCGTCCCCCACCTGGCCTACCATGGTGACCTGGGCTCCCAGACGGGCGCACTGGACGGCCTGATTGGCCCCTTTGCCGCCGGGAGCGGTCTGGAATTTTTTTCCAATGACGGTTTCGCCGGAGGCCGGCGCGCGGCTGGTAGAGGCGATCAGGTCCATCATAAAGCTGCCCACGACCAAAATTTTTGGTTTTTTCAGCATAAGAGAAGCTCCTTTCCTCATCCTTTGATGATGGTCATATTATACAAAATATTCGAGGAAGATGCAACAGTTAAAAAATTTTTGGCAGTTTGTCCGAAAAAAGAGCGGGGGAGGACATCAAATAGGAAACGTTTCCCGGTTCAGGCTGTCCGCCTGGGCCGTCAGCCATGCGGTGGTTTGAGCCAGCCCCTCCTCGGTGACCGGGAAGACGGCGGAGGCGATGATTTCGCTGCGGTCCATAGCCAAGGGGCCTCTCCAAAGCTGGACGCTGAGCTGTTTTGTCTCCTCTGAGGCCTCCGGCTTGATGAAAAACCGGGCATTACCCTGGCTGCCGTACCAGCTGTTGCCGTTTTCCCAGAAGAGCAGGGTGGGAATTTCAATGGTATTCAATGGGGATACGCCTCCTTTGCTCCTATTATAGAGGAGAAGTCTCCCGTTGTAAAGGCCCCCGCACCAATGGCCGCGGCAGTCATAGTATGGTATGTGGCATTGCCGCATCTATTACTTTATATGAGAAGGAGCGCGTTATGAGACGATACTATGCTTCTGACTGGGAGCAGAGCAGCCAGGACGGGGTCGTTGCCCGTCTGAGCGGCTGCGGCTCAAGCTGTGGAAACGGCTGTGGGTGTAATTCCGGCTGCGGCTGTGACTGCGGCTGCTCCACTCCCGTCCTGCCTCCGGTTCCGCCCTGCCCTGGTCCGTTCCCGCCTTGCCCCGGCACTGGCCCGACTGGACCTATGGGCCCGACCGGCCCTCAGGGGTATCCTGGACCGAATGGTCCGACCGGACCTACAGGCCCGCAGGGGATTCCCGGTCCCGCTGGCGCCACCGGTGCCGCGGGTGCTCAGGGTCCTGCCGGCCCCGCTGGCCCGACCGGCCCTGCCGGCGCAACTGGCGCCACTGGTGCTCAGGGTCCTGCCGGCCCCGCTGGCCCGACCGGCCCCGTGGGTGCCACGGGTGCTCAGGGTCCTGCCGGCCCCGTAGGCCCAACCGGCCCTGCCGGCGCAACTGGCGCCACTGGTGCCACTGGCGCTCAAGGTCCCGTCGGCCCAACCGGTCCCGTGGGTGCCACCGGTGCCACCGGTGCCACTGGCGCTGCGGGTGCTCAGGGCCCTGCCGGCCCTGTAGGCCCGACCGGCCCTGCCGGCGCAACTGGTGCCACAGGAGCGCAGGGCCCCGTAGGCCCGACCGGTCCCGTGGGCGCCGCCGGTGCCACTGGTGCCACGGGTGCTCAGGGTCCTGCCGGCCCTGTAGGCCCGACCGGCCCTGCTGGTGCAACTGGCGCCACAGGAGCTCAAGGTCCCGCCGGCCCAACCGGTCCCGTGGGCGCCACCGGTGCCACTGGCGCTGCGGGTGCTCAGGGTCCTGCCGGCCCCGTAGGCCCGACCGGCCCTGCCGGTGCCACTGGTGCCACAGGAGCGCAAGGTCCCGCCGGCCCAACCGGCCCTGCCGGTACACTGACGCCTGGGACTGCTGTGGCCGATTTGGGCACAGATGCCGACCTGCCTGCCACTATCGCCAAGATCAACGAACTGCTGGCCAGCCTGCGGGCAGCTGGAATTATCAATTCCTGACTCTGATTGCCGGGGCCCCATAACCAGGGGCTCCGGCCCTGTAATAAGGAGGTATTATGAGGCGCTATTCTGTCTGTGTATATGCCATCTGCAAGAACGAGGCCCAGTTCGTGGACCGCTGGATGGATTCCATGTCGGAGGCGGACCGGGTGGTGGTGCTGGACACCGGATCGGAAGACGGGACGGTTGAGAAGCTGAGGGCCAGAGGGGCCGAGGTGACGGTGGAGACCGTCTCGCCCTGGCGGTTTGACACCGCCCGGAACCGCTCTCTGGAACTGGTGCCGGGGGATACAGATATCTGCGTCTGCACCGACCTGGACGAGGTGCTCCGTCCCGGCTGGCGGGCGGCGCTGGAGCAGGCCTGGGTTCCGGGGGCGGGACAGGCCTCCTACCGGTATACATGGTCCTTCAACGCCGACGGCTCGGAGGGGGTGGTCTTCTGGTATGAGAAGATCCACGCCCGCCACGGCTATCAGTGGGTCCACCCAGTCCACGAGGTGCTCAAATGGGTGGGGGAGGGCCGGCCTGGACCTATGGTCAGCGCGGAGGGGGTCCAGTTGGACCACCATCCGGACCAAACTAAATCCAGGGGGCAGTATCTGCCGCTTCTGGAGCTGTCTGTTCAGGAGGAGCCGGGGGACGACCGGAACGTCCACTACTTAGGCCGGGAGTATATGTATCGGGGCCGCTGGGACGACTGTATCCGGACTCTGAAAGGCCATCTGGACATGCCCACCGCCGTCTGGCGGGATGAGCGGGCAGCCTCCATGCGGTATATCGCCCGGTCCTACTGGGCGAAAGGGGAGGCGGGCCAGGCCCGGGACTGGTATCTCCGGGCCATCACCGAGGCCCCCCACCTGCGGGAACCCTACATGGACCTGGCCAGGATGCTTTATGAGACGGAGGAGTGGGAGGGGGTGCTCTATTTTACCGCCTGCGCCCTGGCTGTCACCGTTCGCCCCCGGAGCTACATCTGTGAGGCGGAGGCGTGGGGCAGCCTGCCCCACGACCTGCGGGCGATTGCCTTCTACCGCATGGGCTCCTATCCGGAGGCCTTGGAGGAGGCTGAGAGGGCGGCCGATCTGGAGCCGGACAATCAGCGCCTGCGGGAGAACCGGAGGATTATTGCGCAGCGCGTCCAGGAGCAGGGGATTGGGCAAAACATACAATTTTCAGAAATTGGGCCAGAAGCGATTGACAAAAATGCTGGATGAGATATGATTAACTTGTAACATTGCTTGATTCGGAAGAATTCAAGGAGAGACAAGGAGGAACACTTAATCATGAAAGTTCGGCGAATGTTTGCGCTCCTGCTTCCAGCGGCCATGCTGCTGTCCAGCCTGAGCGGATGCGGTAAGGCCGAGGATGCGCTGCGCTTCGGCACCGGCGGCACCGGCGGCACTTACTACGCCTACGGCAGCGCCCTGGCCCCTCAGATTGAGGCGGACACGGGGTGCGCTGTGGAGGTCAAGCCCACCACCGGCTCTGAGGCCAACCTGCGGCTGCTCCAAGGCGACCTGCTGGACCTGGCCGTTGTCCAGAGTGATACGCTGCAGTATGCGGCGGAGGGTGAAACGAGTTACAGAGCGGTGGCCGGTCTCTATACTGAGGCCTGTCAGATTGTTGTGACCAAGTCCTCCGGCATCCGCTCGGTGGCTGATTTGGCCGGCAAGCGGGTCTCTGTGGGCGCGGACGAGTCGGGCGTTACCCGCAACGCCGAACAGATTCTTATGGCCAACGGCCTGACTGTTGACATGCTCCAGGCCAGCCGGCTGTCCTTCTCTGACTCCGCCGCCGCCATGGAGCGGGGGGAAATCGACGCTTTCTTCTGTACGGCGGGCGCTCCCACCAATGCGGTGGCCGAGCTGGCCGGAAAGCTGGATATCCAGCTGTTGTCAATCGACCGGCGGTCGATTGAGCAGCTGACCAGCCTCTACAGCTGCTACACCGCCTGCACCATCCCGGCGGGGACCTATCAGGGACAGACAGAGGATGTGACTACCCTGGGCGTACGGGCGGTGCTGGTGGCCAGCGATGCCCTGGACGCCGCCACGGTGCGGCAGATTACCGCGGCGCTGTTTGACCACAACGCCGCGGTGCAGGAGTCCATCGCCATGGACGCCTCTCTGGACCCGGCCGGCGCGGTTTCCTCTGTTCCCATCCCGTTCCACCCGGGCGCGGCGGACTACTACGAGGAGCAGGGAATCAGCGTGGAGCGCTGGACCCCGGAGGAGGGGGGCCTGACCTTCCCGCTCCAGATCTCTCTGGATATGTATCAGACACTGGCCGTTGCCGTAGTCATCCTCTACCTGGGAACCTGGCTGAAAAAGCGGATCAAAGTGCTGGAGACCTTCTGTATTCCCTCTCCGGTGGTGGGCGGCCTGATTTTTGCCATCTTGGCCTGCATCCTTTATGTGGCGGGCGTGATGGAGATGAACTTTGACGAGACGCTGAAAAATGTCTGCATGATTATGTTCTTTACCTCGGTGGGCTTCCAGGCCAACCTGAAGGTGCTGAAGAGCGGCGGCATCAGCCTGGTGATTTTCCTGGTCTGCGTCACAACGCTGATCATCCTGCAAAACGCCGTGGCGGTGGGCCTGTCCCCGATGCTGGGGGTAGAGCGGGCCTTCGGCATGTGCACCGGCTCCATCCCTATGGTGGGCGGACACGGCACGGCGGGGGCCTTTGGCCCCGACCTGGAGGCCCTGGGCCTGGAGGGAGCCACCACCCTGTGTACCGCGGCGGCCACCTTCGGCCTGATTGCCGGTTCCCTGATGGGCGGGCCTTTAGGCCGGCGGCTGATTTTGAAGCACGATCTGCTGAAAACCGCCATTCCTGTGGACGACGGCCCCCTGGTAGAGGATGAACAGAAGCACCACCGCTCCGTCCGGGGCTATGCGCCTGCCGCCTATCAGATTGCCATCGCCATGGGCGTGGGCACCATCGTCTCCTGGGCGCTGACCACGGTGACCACGATGAACTTCCCGGTTTACATCGGCGCCATGATTATTGCCGCTATTATGCGCAATTTCAGTGAATTTACAGGGAAGTTTGAGGTCCCGATGGGGGAGATTAACGACATCGGCGGCATCTGCCTGTCCCTGTTCCTGGGGATCGCCATGATTACCCTGAAGCTGTGGCAGCTGGCCGCGCTGGCCATACCGCTGATCGTTTTGCTGGTGGTCCAGGCGGTGCTGATGTTCCTCTTTGCCTACTTTGTGGTGTTCAATGTTATGGGCCGGAACTACGATGCCGCCGTCCTGGCCGCGGGCAGCTGCGGCTTCGGTATGGGCGCGACACCCAACGCTATGGCCAACATGCAGGCGCTGACGGACCGGTTTGTCCCCTCTGTCAAGGCCTATATCCTGGTCCCCATTGTGGGCAGCATGTTTGCCGACTTTATCAACAGCCTGACCATCACATTCTTTATCAACATGCTGTAAGGAGGAAGCCCTATGAGCGACAGGAAAGACCCCAAGCTGAAATTCCGCTCTGACGAGCTGGCGGTTCCCGAGGTGCTGACCGGGGAGGTCGATGAGACGGAGGAGCTGGAGGAGGACCAGGAGGAGATCCGCTATGATACTGTGGCAATTCCCGAGGTCCACATCGGTAAAATGAAGCCCAAGAAATGATCGATTTCCTGAGCGCGCCGCGGAACGTGTTCCGCGGCGCGCTTCTTGCGGACCGCCGGGAGGATTTCGGACAGTTTTTACATTCTCCCTATTCTATTTTTTGCGGAAATCTGCTATAATCAAGCAACAACCTGTTTTCAGTGATGGAGGGCCTATGGAACAACTGGAAAAACTGTTGAGGGAGCGCTGCCCCGCGTTGGAGCTGCGGAGAGACGAATCCATGTCCAAACACACCACCTTCCGCATCGGCGGGCGGGCGGCGCTGATGGCTCTGCCCGCCAGGCAGTGGGAGGCGGTCGCGGCCATGCGGACTGCCCGAGAACTGGGGATCGAGCCCTTCATCCTGGGCAACGGATCCAACCTGCTGGTGGCGGATGAGGGTTATCCGGGCTTCATTATAAAGCTGACATGGGACTTCGACGGGATCAGAGAGGTCAACCGCGGCCTGGAGGCAGGGGGTGCGGTCCTTCTGTCACGGCTGTCCAACGCCCTTGTGGGCCGGGGCCTGACCGGCCTGGAGTTCGCCGGCGGCATCCCAGGCAGCGTAGGCGGGGCGGTCACCATGAACGCCGGGGCCTACGGCGGGGAGATGGCCCAGGTGCTGGAATCAGTCACCTTCCTG
>JAAWPF010000131.1 GCA_022799835.1 Lawsonibacter sp.
CTGGAAGTCCCAGTCCAGCCAGTTGAGCTGGATCTGGCAGAACTCCATGTCCTTGCCGTAGGCCTCCAGGAAACGCTTCATGGTGTCCAGATCGCCGTGGGCGGAGAAGCCCAGGTGTTTGATCTGCCCCGCCTTTTTTCGGGCCATGAGGGAGTCGTAGATGTGGTTTTTGGGGTCCAGATAGGCGTCGATATTCATCTCGCAGACGTTGTGAAAGAGGTAGAAGTCGAAGTAGTCCACCTGGCACTTCTCCAGCTGCTTGTCGAAAATCTCCTCCACTTTACCCATGTTGGACAGGTCGTAGCCGGGGAATTTGGTAGCCAGGTAGAAGCTGTCCCGGGGATACTGCTTCAAGATTCTGCCCACCGCCAATTCAGAGTTTCCGGCGTGGTAGCCCCAGGCGGTATCGTAGTAATTGACCCCGGCTTCCATGGCCCGGGCAATCATTTTAGCGGCCTCCGCCTCATCGATGTTGGCATCGTTTCCGCCTGCGGTGGGCAGACGCATACAGCCAAAGCCCAGGGCAGACAGCCTCACATCCTGAAACTGCTTGTAAATCATAAAATCTTCCTTTCCGTTGACGAATGAGAGTGTGTGCGCTATAATGGCGCTGTAAGTATAGAGAAATTATACAACTTGAAGTGAACTTTATGTCAAGATCTTTTTTGGGGGAATTTTGATGTTTTATACCATTGGAGAGATGGCCCAGAAGCTGGACGTGGCTCCGTCCACCCTGCGGTACTACGACAAGGAGGGGCTTCTCCCCTTTGTAGAGCGGTCCAGCGGGGGAATCCGCATGTTCAAGGATGAAGATATGGAGTGGCTGCGGCTGCTGGGCTGCCTGAAAAAGGCGGGGATGCCGCTGAAGGAAATTCGTTCCTTTATGGAGTTGTCCCGCCAGGGAGACGCCACCATTGACCAACGGCTGGACCTGGTTGAAAAACAGCGCGGTTCGGTACTGGATCAAATGAAGCAGCTGGAGGACACCCTGCTTATGCTGGACTACAAGCGGTGGTACTACCAGACCGCCCAAGCGGCGGGGACCTGCGCCGTCCACGACACCCTGTCACCGGAGCGGGTTCCAGAGCAGTTCCGGGCGCTGATGGCGGAGTGGGAGACGGAGTAGCCGATGCTTAGCAAATTTGAGGCGGTGTACAGCTGCCAGGTATATTGGGGGGATATTGAGTTTCCCCGTTTTGCATCAAAAACCAAAGGAGAAAATAAATGAGCGACTTATTTGAAAAATCCATGGCCACCCTGGAGCTGCCCCGGGTGCTGGAGCTGTTGTCCGGATGTGCCGTCACCGACGAGGGCCGGGAGCGGGCACTGGAGCTGCGGCCCATGGCCGACATGGACGACGTGCAGCGGGCCCAGGCGGAGACCACCGCGGCGGTGAAGCTGCTGGTCCTCCGGGGGACCCCCGGCTTTGCCGGCATCAAGCCCGTCGCCGCCAGTCTCCAGCGAGCGGACATGGGGGGCAGCCTGAATACCCGGGAGCTATTGGAGATCGCCGCCGTCCTCCGTGCAGCCCGGACCGCCTCCGACTACGGCGCGGGGGAGGAAAAGACCCCCATCTCCCACCTATTCCGCTCCCTGACCGCCAACCGATTTCTGGAGGACACCATTACCAACTCCATCGTGGGGGAGGACGAGCTGGCCGACTCCGCCAGTCCGGAGCTGGCCTCCATTCGCCGGCATATGCGGGCCACCGAGGCCAAGGTGCGGGACATTTTACAGAAGCTAATTTCGTCCAACCAGTCCAAGTACTTGCAGGAGTCCATCATCACCATCCGCTCCGACCGTTACGTGGTGCCGGTGAAGTCGGAGCACAAAAACGCCATCCCCGGCCTGGTCCACGACGTGTCCTCCTCCGGCTCCACCTTCTTTATCGAGCCCATGGGGGTGGTGAAGGCCAACAACGAGCTACGGGAGCTGCTGGCCAAGGAGAAAAAGGAGATTGAGCGGATCCTGGCCGAGCTGTCCGCCCAGTGCGCCGCCCACAAGGAGGACATTTCGGAGGACTACCAGCTGCTCATCTGGCTGGACGCCATCTTTGCCCGGGCCAAGCTGTCGGTGAAGCTGGAGTGTACCGAGCCCAGGCTGTCCGACAAATACCTCCACCTGCGGGGGGCACGCCACCCCCTGCTGGACCAGAAAAAGGCGGTGGCAAACGACCTGGAGCTGGGGGAGCGGTTCGATACCCTGGTCATCACCGGCCCCAACACCGGCGGCAAGACGGTTACCCTGAAAACTCTAGGGCTTATCACCCTCATGGCCCAGTGCGGCCTGCACATCCCGGCGAAGGACGACTCCACCGTCCGCATTTTCTCCCGGGTGCTGGCCGACATTGGCGACGAGCAGTCCATCGCTCAGTCCCTGTCCACCTTCTCCTCCCACATGACCAACATCGTGGGCATCCTGGAAGAGGCGGACAGCGACACCCTCATCCTCTTTGACGAGCTGGGGGCGGGCACCGACCCGGTGGAGGGTGCCGCCCTGGCCGCGGCTATCATTGAGTCCGCCCGGGGCATCGGGGCCCAGGTGGCGGCCACCACCCACTACGCCGAGCTGAAGGTCTACGCCATGACCACCCCCGGGGTGGAGAACGCCTCATGCGAATTCAATGTAGAGACCCTGGCCCCCACCTACCGGCTGGTGCTGGGCATTCCCGGCAAGTCCAACGCCTTCGCCATCTCCCGGCGGCTGGGCCTCCCCGAGTATATCATCGAGAAGGCCGCCGCCCGGCTGGACGCGGAGAATGTCCGCTTTGAGGACGTCCTCACCCGTCTGGACCAGCAGCGCCAGGAGATGGAGAAGGAGCGGGCGGAGGCTCGCCGGCTCAAGCTGGACATGGAGCAGAGTGCGGAGAAGGCCCGGGAGTACCGGGAGAAGCTGGAGGCCGAGCGGGCCAAGGTGGTGGAGAAGGCCAACGCC
>JAAWPF010000007.1 GCA_022799835.1 Lawsonibacter sp.
TGTCTCAAAAGCTGGAAATTATCCGGCGTTGACGGGAATCTTGTTCTCCCCGTACTGCACATAGTCCACCTGGCTCAGGTCAAGGGGCTGGTCGAAGACGATGTAGTTTTCAAACACGCCGGTGGGCTCGCCAGTGAGGGGGAGCGTAATGTTCTCCTCCTGGATATAGCGGGCAAGCTGTTCATCATACTCTGTGCTCTCGCTATAAAACACGCTGCCGTCCTTCAGCACAATCTTCAAAGCTCCCACCTGGGCGCCGATGTGGTCGTTCTCAGGCATGGTGGAGTCCACCCGATAGGACAGGCTCAGGGGGGACAGGGTCATGGCCTGCATGGTGTTGGTGTAGTCCAGCAGGTCGTGCCGCCAAGTGAGCCCGTCAGCGTCCAACTCCACCGCCTGGGACTGGAAGTTCAGGCCGATGTCAAAGGCGAAGGTTCCGGTGAAAATGGGGGTGTAGTTCTTGTCAGAGCTCTGGGTCCACAGACCCCGGATGGTAAGGACCTTGGACACCCCGTCGTTCAGGGCAATCCCGTCGTCGCTGACGTTGTCGAACTGCACCACAAATTCCTTGATGTTGTCATTGGGCTCGCTGTCGGGAAGGGGGCGGAAGTTCAGCTGATAGCCGAAGGCGTCCGCCGGATAGGCTCCCTGAGCGGGCTCCAGGGTGAGGCGGTCGGCCGCCTCGTCGCCAAAGAGCTGATAGACGGCCTCGTCCCTGTCCCAGTCCAGGTCGGGCAGGGCGGTCCCCTCCGGGGCCTCCACCCGCAGGCGCAGGTAGTAGATGTTCTCATCGGCCAGGGCGGCGATGGGGGTGATGGTGGCCCCGTTGTCGGTGACAGCGGCGGGGATGGAGCCGTCCTGGCCCTCAAAGGTCTGGACCAGCCGGTCGATGGTGTCCAGCTGCCCCTGGGACAGGGCGCCGCCTCTGTCCTGGGAGAACACGTCCCCGAACAGCTCCCCGCCCCGCAGCAGATGGCCCGCCGCCAGCGCGGAGACGGACAGGGCGGCCACCACAGCGGCGGCAATGAGCAGACGGGCGGGCCTTATACGGGCGCGGGCCTTGGCCTGAGTTGCGGATGTATCGGCATTCATAATCTTTTTCATAGTAATCTCCTTTATTCTTGTGGAGGAATAGGGGGTGATTCCGCCCAATTCCACGTCCTCCGCCGGATAGCGGTCCAGCAGGTCCGAAATGTTACGCTTCACGGAGAAACCCCTCCCTCGTCAAAATCTCTTTCAGCTTCATCCGGCCTCGCCGGAGCTTGGTTTTTATGGTGGATTCGTTGAGGCGCATACGCTGTGCAATCTCCTGTACGGTCTGCGCATAGTAGTAATGCCGGAGGAAAATCTCCCGGTCCAGGTCGGGCAGGGCATCCACCGCCTGACGGACCAGACGCCGCTCCTCCGCCCGCTCCAGATCGCCGGGCGGGTCGTCGGGGCCGGGGATGTCCAGGGCGTCCTCCTCCAAAGGCAGGGTCCGATTCATCTTCCTTAGCCTGTTTTTGGCCTTATTCCGGGCTACCGCCCCCAGCCAGCTCTTCACCGAGCCTGGACGCAGGGCCGATGGCTGCCGCCACGCGGCCATAAACACATCGGACACCACCTCCTCCCCGTCCTCAATGGACATGGAATTGCGCAGAATGTTCCACACCACCGCGGAGACGTAGGGGATGTAGCGCTCCATCAGCGCCTCCAGGCCGGCGGGATCGCCGGCATATATTTTTTGCAAGATAATCTCTTCCCGCATAAGAAAAACTCCCGAACTGTTTTGAAAGCCGCTTTCACTTATCATATCACAGGCGGGCGGTTTTTGGTTTCACAAACCCTTGCATTTTTTTCCTCAGCGTGTATAATTAGGTTCAAACGAGAGGGTGTCTTGTCACCCCCGACGAAGGAGGCTTTCCCTATGAAAGCGAAAACAAACCTGACCATGCTATGCGACTTTTATGAGCTGACCATGGCCAACGGCTACTTTCAGACCGGTTTGCAGGACCGCATCTGCTATTTTGACGTGTTCTACCGCTCCGTCCCTGACAAGGGGGGCTTTGCCATCGCGGCGGGCCTGGCCCAGGTGGTGGAGTATATCCAGGAGCTGCGCTTCGACGAGGAGGACGTGGCCTATCTGCGGACCAAGGGCTGCTTCAGTGAGGAGTTTCTGGCCTTCCTCCGGGAGTTTAAGTTCACCGGCGACATCTGGGCCGTCCCCGAGGGCACCCCGGTTTTCCCGAACGAGCCGATCATGACCGTCCGGGCCCCGGCCATTCAGGCCCAGTTTGTGGAGACCTTCATTCTGCTTACCCTGAACCACCAGAGCCTCATCGCCACCAAATCCAACCGCATTGTCCGGGCCGCCGAGGGCCGTCCGGTGGCGGAATTCGGCTCCCGCCGGGCCCAGGGGGCGGACGGTGCTCTGCTGGGGGCCCGGGCCAGCTACATCGCCGGCTGTGCCGCCACCGCCTGCACCATGGCCGACCAGCGGTACGGCTCCCCCGCCACCGGCACCATGGCCCACTCCTGGGTTCAGATGTTCCCCGACGAGTACACCGCCTTCAAGACCTACTGCCAGCTCTACCCCGACAACGCCACCCTGCTGGTGGACACCTATAATGTCCTCAAATCCGGGGTGCCCAACGCCATCCGGGCCTTCCATGAAGTCCTGGTCCCCATGGGCATCACCAAATGCGGCATCCGGCTGGACAGCGGCGATTTGACCTACCTGTCTCAGAAAGCCCGGGAGATGCTGGACGAGGCGGGCTTTACCGAGTGCAAGATCGTGGCCTCCAACGCCCTGGACGAGTACATCATCCGGGACCTGGTGCGCCAGGGAGCCCGCATCGACTCCTTCGGTGTGGGCGAACGGCTCATCACTTCCCGGTCCGAGCCGGTGTTCGGCGGAGTCTACAAGCTGGCCGCCATCGAGGATGACAACGGGACTATTATCCCTAAAATCAAAATCAGCGAGAACGCCGCCAAGATTACGACCCCCCACTTCAAGAAGATCTACCGCATCTTCTCCCAGGATACCGGCAAGGCGGAGGCCGACCTGATCTGCCTCCACGACGAGCAGTTCGACTTCTCCCAGCCGCTGGAGCTCTTCGACCCGGACGCCACCTGGAAGCGGAAGGTGTATACCGACATCGAGGCCAGGGAGCTGATGGTGCCCATCTTCCAGGGGGGCAGGCTGGTGTATGCGGTGCCCGACCTGCAAACCAGCCGGGCCTACTGCCAGCGGCAGGTGGATGCCCTGTGGGACGAGGTCAAGCGGTTTGAGAATCCCCATAACTACTATGTGGACCTGTCCCAGAAGCTGTGGAACATCAAGCAGGGCCTGCTGAACAGCCATGAGGTGAAGTAGAATTTTCCCTCGTGTATTTTCATGCGGAGCAAACATGTAAACCGCCCATAGGCATTTGCCAGAAAAGGACCCCCGGACGAGGTGAAACTCTCCGGGGGTTTTGGTTTTGCCGGCGGAAAACTACAAAATACCAGCAATGTTGATGACTGGCAATCCTTTTTCTGCTGCGTAGTGGACTGTATAGCTTGTGCCGCTGTTCTCCCTGTCCATATAGGCGATGCAGATGGATGAGTTGTCCACTAAATGCCGGTTGCGCCTATAATATATGCCTGGACTATATTCGGGGGCCAATACAACAACCTTAGAAGCCTGTGTTTTCAACCGGTGATATTGGGCAATCTCTGCCTGCTCCCAGTTCCTTTCGTGTTTGAATTGACAGTCAAAGGGCAATACAAGAATCAGATGGATTTGGGGATATTTCTTTTTCAACCTTAAAACCGCTTCTGACGCCAAAGCGTCAAAGCCACGAGCGCCGCCAGCGCCGAAATATAGATAACCCTTCTGTATCAGTTCCTCCACAACCTTTATTACTCCGCGCTCGACTTCCTCCGCTGGTGCCCTCATTTGCCGGTGCCCTGTAAAACATGCGGTTTGCCGTCTCTTTTTATTCATAATTTACACCCCATATCAGTATGCCCAATTTTGTGCTTCCGCATTGTATTTGCCTTATTATATCATTGTATTGCTATAAATAACAAACAGAGTCTATAAATAAAAAGGCAGAAACATGATACCCTATGCAGGGTGATGATTGTGCAGACCAATTATCCACAAAAATATATTAAATTTGGGCTGAAGGTGCAGTACTACCGTAAGCTGCGGGGTATGACACAAGAAGCGTTTGCGGATAAGGCTGGCATCTCATGGTCATATCTGGCGAAAATTGAAAGCCCTACCCGTCCGTTCGGTGTTTCCATGGAGACGCTGTTCAAAATTGCCGATGTGCTGGATGTACCGGTATCCAAACTATTTGAGGATTAAACAAACCTCCGCCATACATATGGTGGAGGTTTGTTCCAGGTTCGTCATGTAGGGCAAGGGCTCTGCCCTTGCCGGATGATTCTATTGTATCCCCTGCGGGGATAGGCCGGGGCAGAACCCCTGTCCCGCATCGGGCGGACGGTGCGGATTTGGAAACCAGGCAATGAAAAAGCTCCCCGCCGTGATTGGCGGGGAGCTTTTGGCTGTATCGATCAGATCAGGCTGAGCACCAGGGTGATGACGATCCAGAGGATGGCCACCCACTTGGTCCAGCGGGCCAGCTTGGCGTCCAGGCTCTTGGCCTTGTTCTTGGACAGGAAAGTGTCCGCGCCGCCGGCGATGGCCCCGGACAGGCCGGCGCTCTTGCCGGACTGGAGCATAACCACAGCGATGACGGCCAGACCGCACAGGACCTGGACAATGGTGAGAATCAGATTCAGCGTATTCATGTTACTCGTTCCTTTCAAGGCCCTGGGGCCGCAGATTTACGTTTTCAGCCGGTAAAATTCCGGAAGTACCCAAAAGCATACCACAGATTGTCCCGGATTGCAAGGGCTTTTCTCCAATTTTCCCGGGAAAATGCGAAAGCTTACCCTCCCAGCCGGTCCAGGACGGCCTGAAACCAGCCGGGCAGGGGGCACTCCAGCTCCACAGGCAGTCCGGTGGAGGGGTGGACGAACCGCAGCCGCCGGGCGTGGAGGCACTGGCCCGCCAGACCGGGAACGGGCTTTTTGGCGCCGTACACCGTGTCTCCCAGCAGGGGGTGACCGATGGAGGCCAAATGGACCCGGATTTGGTGGGTGCGGCCGGTCTCCAGCCGGCACTCCAGGTGGGTATATCCCGGGTACCGGGCCAGAACGGACCAGTGTGTGACGGCTTCCCGCCCGCTCTTGCGGTCGACGGCCATTTTCTTCCGGTCCACCGGGTGGCGGCCGATGGGGGCATTTACCGTGCCGCTGTCCTCCCGGAGGCCCCCCACAGCCACCGCCTCGTAGGTCCGGGCCAGGGAGTGGTCCTGGAGCTGGGCGGCCAGGGCCAGGTGGGCCCGGTCGTTCTTGGCGGCGATGATGAGGCCGGAGGTGTCCCGGTCGATACGGTGGACGATGCCGGGACGCAGCTGGCCGTTGATTCCGGACAGTGAACTGCCGCAGTGGTATAACAGCGCGTTGACCAGTGTGCCGTCTGGGTGGCCCGGGGCGGGATGGACCACCAGTCCCACCGGCTTGTTCACCACAATCACGTCGCCGTCCTCATAGACCACATCCAAAGGGATGCTCTGGGGGAGGACGTCGACGGGTTCCGGGGCGGAGAGGGCGACCTCCAGGGCGTCGCCCGGGGAGAGCCTGGCGTTTTTCCGCGCCGGTGCGCCGTTCAGGGTGACAGCCCCCTGTTCCAGCAGCCTCTGGGCGGCGGAGCGGGTCAGGCCGGGAAGGGTTCGGGCCAGAAAGGCGTCCGCCCGCTCCCCCGCCCGGTCAGCCGCCAGCTTGTGTATCGTCATCGGAGTTCTTCTCATATTTGTCCCACATCAGCAGGTAGTAGGCGCCCGCGGCGATGCCCCCCGCCACCACGCAGATGTCGGCCACATTGAACACGGCGAAGCGCATAAACAGCACATTGAACATGTCCACCACAAAGCCCCGGAACGCCCGGTCGATGAGGTTGCCCACCGCCCCCGCCAGCAGCAGGGCCAGGGACAGCTTGCCGAAGGGATGGTGGAAAAAATTTTTCCACAGGGCCAGGGCCAGTATGACCGACATGACCAGGGAGACCAGCGCCAGCACCCAGGTGTGCTCCGAGAAGATGGAGAAGGCCGCCCCGGTGTTGGTCACATAGGTCAGGTCCAGAATATAGGGGAGAAAGGGGACATGCTCCCCCAGGGGGATGTTGGTCATCACCAGGTACTTGACCACTTGATCCACGACCACCAGGGCCGCGGCGATGATTGCGTAAATCATGGATGTGTACTCCTTTTTACAGCCGATTCTTCCGCAGCAGGCGGATATCGTCGCCGAAGAAGTGGAGGATATGGTACTCCCCCTCCAGACGGGAGACGATTTGAGGCGCGTAGCGCTGGGCCGCCTCCCGCATGGACAGGTTGGAGGAGATCATGGTATGCCGTCTGGCTGTCAGGCGGGTGTTCACCAGCTCATAGAGGGCTGACTGGGTAAACTGGGTGGTCAGCTCGCTGCCCAGGTCGTCCAGAATCAGCAGGTCACAGTTGAGGTATCGCCGGGTCTCGTCCCGGGCCTCCAGGCCGCCGGGGCTGTCCCGGAGAAACTTCCGGGCCTCAAATTGAGCAAATACGCTGCCCGCTGTGTCATAGACCACAGAAAAGCCGCTCTCCGAAACGGTCCGGGCCACGCAGGCGGACAGGAAGGTCTTGCCCAGTCCCGGCGAGCCGGAGAGGAAGAGGTTCTCCAGGGGGAAGCGGCCGAATTTGGTGGCGTAGTTCAGACAGACGTCGTAGACCAGCTCCATATTCTTCCGGGGGGAGGTCCCACGGCCGGGGTAGGGGGTTTGGCTGTAGTAGTCCATGCGGAAGGTGTCGAAGGACTGGTCCCCCAGGTCCAGCAGCTTGGAAAGCTCCTTGATCTGTTCCTGGGCGCACAGCCGCTTCAGGCAGCGGCACATCCGGGCTCCCTGCCAGCCGGAGTCCCGGCACAGGGGACAGGCGGGCTTGTTGTCCAGGGCGTCCTCCGGCAGGCCCAGCCCCCCCAGCAGCACAGCCCGCTCCCTCTGGAGGTTTTGGTTCTCCTCCCGGACGGCCTGGACCGCTTGGACCGGGTCGTCCCCCTGGCGCAGGGCGGCGGCCACCAGCCCGGCCATAGTGCCCTGGATGCGCCGGTCCAGCCGGGCCAGCCTGGGCTCCCGCTCATAGGCCTCCAGCCGCAGCCGCTCCACCCGGTCCTGCCGGTCCCGGCGCTCCTGCTCCAGCCGCTGGGCGGCCCGGCGCAAAATGTTGGCGTTATAAGACACTCAGCTCTCCTCCTGTCTCATCTGCTCCATCAGCCGGCGCAGGCGGTCCATGTCCTCCCGGGCCTGCCGCTCCTGGCCGGCGTCGGCGGGCGCGTGGGGCGCCTGCCCCCCGCCCGCCCGGACGGGCCGGGGGTCCCGGTCCCCCCCCCGGACGGCGGCGGCGGTATGCAGCCCCTTCTCGTGCCAGCGGCGCAGGATGCCGTTCATATAGCCCCAGTCCATGGACTGCTTTTTCAGAACGGTGCGCTCATAGGCCATGCGGATGGCCTCGTCATCAAAGCCCATCTCGTCCCAAGCGGCGATATAATCTTTCTCCCGCTGGACCAGGGGCCGGGGGGGAATGTCCAGCAGGCGGAGCACCGCCGTCTCCCGGGAACGCAGACGGGTCAGCTTGGCGATGTGCTCCTCCGCCCGCTCCATGGTGTCGATGCCCATCCGGGCCCAGGCCGTCCCCTGCTTCTCAATCTGGGACAGGAATGGCTTGCGGCCGGGGCCGTATTTTCGGATGACCTCCTCGGCGCACCAGCCCGCCAGCATGAGGATGACTTCAGCGGGGAGAGCCCTGTGGTCGTAGAGGGTATACAGCCGCCGCAGGTCGGCGGCGGACAGACGTTTGCCCAGCCGCCGCTCCATCTCGTCCACCAGGGCGGGAAAGGTGGAGGACTTGTCCGCCAGGGCCTGCGTGATGTCCTCGGTGGTGTATTCGGGGGCGGGGGCCTCCTGGACGGGGGGCGCGGGGGCGGGAAGGGGGGCGTCGGGGGCCAGCCCCTGGGCGCGGAGCTGATCCAGCGCCCCCTGGACTCTGGCCTCCGGCCAGCGCAGGCCCTCCAGAGAGCCCTGACGCAGCAGGTGGAGGTAGAGCAGGGCGGCGTCGCCGCTGTCCAGCTTCAAAAGCCGGTCCGCCGTCTGGGCGGTCATGGCCACCACCTCGCCGGGGAGAAATGTCCGGGCCATTGCCGCCCCTCCTCTCTGTGATTTCGTGGTCTTCTATTTTACAACAAAATTTCCCCCGCGTCCATCTTTTTTCACGGGCGCCCCTCCCGACTGCGGGCGGACAGCCGCAGCGCCGCCGTCACAGGGCGGTATAACAGGAGCGTGGCCGCCCCGTTCAGCCCGCCCTTGATGAGATTGAAGGGCAGAAAGGCGGGGAGAAGAAGCTTTACGACCTCTTCTCTGGGGACCCCCATATAAATCGGCGCAATGAGCCAGTTCCAGAGCATCATCATTGAAACCATACACCCCCACCCGCACAGCAGTCCCGCCGCCGCTCCGGACAGCCCGGGCCTTCTCCGGTGAATCAGCGCGGCGGGACAGGCGAAGAAGCAGCTGGAGATGACATTCATCAAAAAGCCCATAACGCCATGCTCGCTGAGGGTGAGCAGTTCCAGCAGCGAGGCGGCCGCCGCCACGCCCAGGGCGGTGAGCGGTCCGAGGGCCAGGCCGCCCAGAGCGATGACAATGTCCTTGGGGTCGTACTTCAGAAAGAGGACAAGGGGGACCCTCCCCACCGCCGATGAGGCATATGCCAGGGCGCAGAGCATACCGGCTGCCGTGAGTTTTCTTGCGTTTTCCTTCATCACAAAAGACCTCCTGAAAAAATTCACACCTGAACCGGGCAAGCTGCCGTTCAGGTGCGGACCATTCAGGTGTGTCAAAGCTGTCATCAGGTCGGGTCTGGCTGGATGGGCAGAAAAAGGGCGGGAAAGGTCAGAGTTGTCTCTGACCCGTTTGACACACCTTCTTCAAATCCAGACTATACTGTCGGTTTTGGAATCACACCAAATCAGCACCCTCGTGCTCGCGGACTGTACCGCCGATCGGGAATCTCACCCTGCCCTGAAGACATTTTCCTGTTCAGTTGTCAGCATCAGTATAGCAGAGGGGCGGGGCGGCTGTCAAGAAAATTAAAATTCATGGAATATTTATTTTCCAAACCTGTGATGGTGTGATATAATGTCTTTCAATAGATAAAAACTGGGAGAGTCTATCCAAAATACGCATGGGGGAGGAAGCACGGATGATAAACAAAATTGTAGTTACCATTGGCGGCAGGGACTACACCATGGTCGCCGCGGAGAATGAGGACTATGTCCGCCGGTGCGCCGAGCTGGTGAATCAGCAGCTCCAGGAGGTCATGGGGGACGGCCGCCTGTCCCAGGCGGACGGGGCGGTGCTGGCCGCCATGAACGTGGCCGACATGCTGCTGAAGGAGCAGGAGGCCTCGGAAAATCTCCGCCGGCAGGTGAAGGAGAATCTGGAGGAGGCCAACGCGCTGAAGCTGGAGCTGTCCGAGGCCAAGCGGGAGATCTTCAAGCTGGGGACGAAGAAATAGCGCCCCGCGCATTCCGGGGTATATGCAGGGGCGCATATTACGCGCCCGCCGGTAGCGCGCCAGGTTCATCCGGGCGGATGATATCCGCCCCTACATCCGATTGTATGGGAGGTCACGCTCCAATGCTCGAATTACTTGCCCCCGCCGGGTCGATGGAGGCGGTAACCGCCGCTGTCCAGAATGGGGCGGACGCCGTTTATTTTGGATACGGGGACTTCAACGCCCGCCGCAACGCCAGGAACTTCTCCCGGGAGGAGGCCGCGGCGGCGGTTTCTTACTGCCATCGCCGGGGGTGCAAGGTCCATCTCACTCTAAACACCCTGCTCACCGACCGGGAGCTGCCCGCCGCCGCCGAGCTGGCCGCCCACGCCAGCTCCATCGGGGTGGACGCGGTGATTGTCCAGGACCTGGGGGCGGTACGGATGCTGCGCCAGTCGGTGCCCGACCTGCCCATCCACGGCTCCACCCAAATGACTGTCCACTCCCTGGACGGGGTGAAGCTGTGCGCCGATCTGGGGATGACCCGGGTGGTGCTAAGCCGGGAGCTGAGCCGGGATCGGGTCGCCTATATCTGCCAGAATTCCCCCATTGAGATCGAGGTATTTGGCCACGGGGCGCTGTGTATGTGCTGGTCGGGCCAGTGCTTCTTCTCCAGCGTCATCGGCGGACGCAGCGGCAACCGGGGGATGTGCGCCCAGCCCTGCCGGCTGAACTACGGCTGGGACGGCCGGGCAGACGAGTACCCCCTGTCTCTGAAGGACCTGTCCATGGCGGGGCACCTGAAGGAATTGCAGGACATAGGGGTGGCCTGTCTCAAGCTGGAGGGCCGGATGAAGCGGCCCGAGTATGTGGCTATCGTCACCGGCATTTACGCCCGGGCCCTGAGAGAGGGACGGGAGCCCACACCCCAGGAGGTGGAGATTCTAAAGCAGACCTTCTCCCGCCAGGGCTTCACCGACGGCTACTACACGGGGAAAAAGGGCCCCGGCATGTTTGGCACCCGCCAGGAGGAGAAGGAACCCAAGGAGCTGTACGCCCAGGCCCGGACCACCTATGAGAACGGGGAGAACCGGAAAGAGCCGGTGCGCATGTTCGCCCTCATCCAGCCCGGCCAGCCCGCCCAGGCGGCGGTCCAGGACCGCCAGGGCCGGGTGGCCCTGGCGGAGGGGCCCATCCCGGAGGAGGCCCGGAACGTTCCCCTCACCAGGGAGAAGGTGGAAAGTCAGCTCCAACGGACCGGAGGGACCCCCTTCGGCTGCGAGAAGGCCACCGCCAAGGTGGCGGATGGGCTGTCTTTGCCCTTGTCTGCCCTCAACGACCTGCGCCGCCGCTGCCTGGAGGAGTTGACCAAACAGCGGGACGTCCCGCCCCAGCGCCATCTGGCCCCTTACCAGCCCGGGGTGCGCTATGAGAATCAGAAGGAGCCGCCGGTGTTTACCGTCTGGCTGCGCTGCGCGGAGCAGCTGAGCGCCGAACTGCTGCGGCTCAAGCCGGCCCTGCTCTACCTCCCCGCCGACGAGCTGGCCGCCCACCCGGACGCCGTCAGGCACTGTCGGCAGGCGGGGGTGCCGGTGGTTGTCTCCCTGCCCCGGATCTGCACCGACGCCGAGCTGCCCCAGCTGGAGCGGGACCTGGTGGCCCTGCGGGAGCTTGGCGTAGAGGAGGCCCTGGCCGGCACCTGGGGGGAGGTGCGCCGGGCCCAACAGATGGGGTTCGCGGTTCGGGGGGACTACGGCCTGGGAGTGTACAACAGCCAGGCCATGAAGGAGCTGAAACGGCTGTCCCTCATCTCCGCCGCCCTGTCCTTTGAGCTGAAATTCCCCCAGATGCGGGACATCTCAAAGGCCATCCCCGCCGAGTTCATCGCTTACGGCCGCCTGCCCCTGATGATTACCGAAAACTGCATCATTTATAACCACCGCGGCCGGCACACCTGCGGCAATGTGAACCTGCTTACCGACCGGAAGGGGGAGCGCTTCCCGGTGGTGAAGGCCTGGGGCTGCCGGAATGAAATTTACAACAGCAAAAAGGTCTTTCTGGCGGACAAGCAGCGGGATTGGCAGAGTTTAGGCCTGTGGGGCGCCCGGCTGATGTTCACAACGGAAAACGCCGTGGAATGCGCCCAGGTGCTGGAGCGCTATTTGGACCGGGGCAAGTATCAGCCCAACGACTTCACCCGTGGGCTGTACTACCGGGATGTGGAGTAAGCCTATGCTCAGCCGTCAAAGACTGTTCTGGTTCAGCAGGCCCTACGACCTGTCCGGCTCCGACGCCCGCTTCCTCCAGGCGGTGCGGGACAACTGCGCCTATCACATCAGGCACTGCCCGGAGTACTGGGCAATCTGCAAAGCCGAGGGCTTTTCGCCGGACTGCCTGAATACCATCGAGGACCTGGAGAAGCTACCCGTCCTGCCCACCCTGTTTTTCAAGCGGCACCATGTCTCCTCCATGCCCCGCTGGCGGCTGGCCTTTGATGTGACCTCCTCGGGCACCAGCGGGAAATTCAGCCGGGTGGGCTTCGACTGGGGCTGCGTGCTGGCGGAGGTACCCATGGTGCTGCGGCTGGGGTTTTACCATAAATTAGTCTCTCTCAAGCCCGCCCACTATGTGGTCCTGGGCTATAAGCCAGGGCGGCAGGACAAGATGGGGGTAGCCCGGACCATGTTCGGCCTGACCCACTTCGCCCCGCCCCTGAGCCGGACCTACGCCCTGCGGTGGAAGGACGGGGCCTATGTCCCCGACCTGGACGGTGCGGTGAAGCGGTTGGGACGGATGGAGAAATCGGCCTTTCCTGTGCGGATCGTGGGCTTCCCCTCCTACCTCTGGTTTGGCTTGCAGCGGATGGAGGCGCTGGGCCTGTCGGTACGTCTGCCCAGGGGGTCGAAAATCCTGCTGGCCGGGGGCTGGAAGCAGCACTCCGCCCAGGAGGTGGACAAGGGCACCCTCTACGCCCTGGCGGAGCGGGTGCTGGGCGTCGAAGACAGCCATATCCATGAGTTTTTCGGGGCGGTGGAGCACCCGGTGTTCTTCAATACCTGCAAGAACCACCGCTTTCACGTCCCCGCCTATGCCCGGGTCATCATCCGGGATGTGCATACCCTGAAGCCCCTGCCCATAATGGAAATCGGGTTGGTGAATCTGATTACCCCCCTCCTCAACGCCACCCCGGCGACCAGCGTGATGACCGACGACCTGGGAATGCTGACCCCGGGGGAGTACTGCGGCTGCGGCCTTAAGTCCCCGGTGCTCACCATCTGGAAGCGGGTGGGGCTGGACGATATCACCACCTGCGCCGCCGGTGCCGCTGAGCTGCTGGGGAAGGGGGAAATGCCATGATTTTCGCCGGCGGGACGCTGCTCCCCGATTCAGAACTGGACGCGGCTTTCTATGTGCTGGAAGCGAACCTCCCCCGCATCCTCGGCGGTCCGCCTCTGGAAGCGGAAACTGTGCTGGACGCTTTGGAGGCCCTGGGGGAGGATCTGGACAGCGGGGCGCTGGACGGCCTCATTGCCCAGTACGCCCCGCCGGGGGCCCGGGAGGAGCTGGACCGGGTCCGGCCCCAGCTCAGCCGCGCCGCCCTGGAGGCCCGGCTGGAGCGGGAACTGGGCGGCCTCGGCGGACCCCGGCCCTTTGGCCGCTCCGAGATCCGCCCCCTGGGGGTGCTGCTCCACATTGCCCCGGGGAATATGGCGGGCCTGCCCGCCTTCACCGCTGTGGAGGGCCTGCTCACCGGCAACGTCAATCTGGTGAAGCTGCCCCACGGGGACAAGGGGCTCACCCTGGCCATATTTCAGAAGCTGACAGAGCTGGAACCAAGGCTAACCCCTTATTTATACGCCTTCGACATCCCGTCCGGAGATACCGCCTCCCTGCGGAGGCTGACCGCCCTGGCCGACGGGATTGTCACCTGGGGCGGAGACGGCGCGGTTACCGCCCTGCGCAAGCTGGCCCCTCCCGGCGCCAAACTGATTGAGTGGGGCCACCGGCTCAGTTTCGCCTATGTCTCCCGGGAGGCCTCCCAGGACGATTTGACCGCCCTGGCGGACCACATCGTCTCCACCGGCGGACTGCTGTGCTCCTCCTGCCATGTGGTCTATGTGGACACGGACCACCTGTCTGTGGCGGAGCGGTTCTGCAAGCGGTTTTTGCCGGTTTTGGAAAAAGCCGCCGCCTCTTGCCATAGCAGCCCCGGACAGGCGGCCCAGGCCGCGCTCTACGCCCGGGAGACGGCGCTGGAACAGATTGTGGACCGCTCCGGCGATCTGTTCTTCCCCGGCCAGGGCTGTTCTCTCACCCTGCGCCGGGATTATGAACTGGAGCTGTCCCACCTCCACGGCAATGTGCTGGTGAAGCGTCTGCCCCAGGACAGGCTGATCTCCGCCCTGCGCCCCTGCCGGGGCCGGCTCCAGACGGCGGGTCTCATCTGCCCAGAGCCGGAGCGGGAGGGGCTGTCCGCCCTGCTGGCCCGGGCGGGAGTGAACCGGATTACCGCCCCTGGACACATGTCGGATTCCCTCCCCCTGGAGGCCCACGACGGGGAATACCCCCTGCGCCGGTATGTGCGGGTGGTGGATGTGGAAAATAATTTTTAGGAGTTTACAATATGGACTTGAAAATCAAAGCGGTTTCCAATAAAATCGGGAAAGACATTCCTCTCCCGTTCTATGCCACCCCCGGCTCGGCGGCTATGGACCTCCACGCCTGTATTGACGAGGCGGTGACCATCCCCGCCGGAGGACGGAGGACCATTCCCACCGGCATCGCCATTGCCCTGCCCTCGGCCCAGTATGTGGCCCTGGTCTACGCCCGGAGCGGCCTGGGCATTAAGCACGGCGTGGCCCCCGCCAACTGCGTGGGGGTCATTGACAGCGATTACAGGGGTGAAATATTGGTAGGGCTTCAAAACTCCGGGGAATCGGATTTCACCGTCCAGCCCGGCGACCGCATCGCTCAGCTGATGATCGCCCCTGTCATCCAGGCCAATATTCAGATGGTGGACCAGCTGGACGAGACCGCCCGGGGCGCGGGAGGCTTTGGGTCCACCGGAAAATAGGAGGAAGCCGTTATGTTTGGTTTGTTCAAGAAAAAAGAGGAAAAAACGGAGACCGTCTCCGACCCCAGGGAGGAATACAAAAAGAGATTCCCCAAGCTCCAGGTGGAGTATCAGCCCGAGGAGCGGACCATTCTGGCGGTCACCGGGGCCAACGGTTTCGGCGGGGGCAAGACCCACGGCGACGAGCTGTGGACCATCTCCATCGGCCTGACCGCCTGGATGGAGGAGGATTCCCCCGACATTCACAAGGGAGAATTTGTCCTGTCCACTGTGGGAGACGAACAGCTGCTGGAAATTTTGCGCCGTCGGGCCCCCCGGGATTTTATCCTCAAATTCAAGGGCCGGGTTTCGGAGGACGGCCAGCGCCTGCTGCTGCTGGACCTGCCCGAGCCGGCCTTCGACCCCGACCTGAAAGCCATTCTGGAGGAGCAGAAGAAGCCCGTCACCTTCTGGGAGGATGGGCTGGGTACCTTCACCCTCAACCGTCAGGTGGACTGGTTCGAGACCGAGGTGGACTGGCTGGGCGGACCAATCTCCCTGGTCTTCGACGCGGGGGAGGACCGGGCGGAGGTTCTGCAAAGGGCCAGGACCCTGCTGGCCGGGGCAGCCGATTGGGACAAGCGCATCCGGGCGTATGCCGCGGATGACCTGCTGGCCTCCGCCAACGACTGGGCCGAGCAGATGGAGGACGAGGAGCCCCAGGAGATCACCCGGGAGCAGTTCATGGACCGGATGGAGCTGGAGTCCATCGAGATCCGGGCGGACGGCGGCTTCCACTTCTGGTTCGCTGACGGTGATATGTTCTATGGCCACTCCATCCACGTATCCGGCGATCTGGAGCACGGCCCCGACGAGGCCAGCATGGAGGGATAAGGAATGCGGGACAAATGGATGGCCCCCGAGTGGCTGGCCTGCCCGGGGATTCCCCAGTACTCCATCGGCTGGCGGATGGGCTACGGCGAGGACTACGTCTGCAAGCTGGGGGCCTGGCTGGAGAAGCTCAGCGACAAGGAGCGGGCGGAGTACGACCGCCTGTTTCCCCACCCCGTCTTCTGGGACGGCCTCTCCGTGATGGAGGACGACGAGGAGGGGGACCCCTCCCTGTATTATGACGGAGACGACTACTTCCTCCGCCACTGGCGGCCCCACGGAGAGCCGGCCTACGGCCGGGCCAAGCTGGCGGCGGACATCGCCGCCGGAAAGCAGGTGAAGTGGGTCCACTTCTGGGGCCACGCCCCGGAGAAGGACGGCCACATCACCGAGACCTGCCTGAGCCAGTGGTGGATGGCGGACTTCTGGGTGGAGGCCCGGTCCTACTGCTGCATGGAGCAGTTCATGATGGCGGAGAAGGCCCGGCTCTTCGGGGACAAGGAGACGCTGGAAAAGATCATGGAGGCCACCGTCCAGGGAAAGATCAAGGCCCTGGGCCGGGAGGTCAGAAATTTCGACCAGGCCGAATGGGACAAGTGTAAATATACCATCGTTTTAACGGGGAATTTTCAGAAATTTTTACAGAATCCCGCGCTGAAGGACTTTTTGCTGCGCACCGGGGATAAAATTCTGGTGGAGGCCAGCCCCCGGGACCGGATCTGGGGCATCGGCATGGGCAAAGCCAACGAGAACGCCCAAAACCCCGCCGCCTGGCGGGGGCAGAATCTGCTGGGCTTTGCGCTGATGGAGGTCCGGGACGAGCTGCGCCGGGTGTGCGCCAGCGAGGACAAAATCGACTGGGGCCTGTAGGGGCGGATATCATCCGCCCGCGTGTTACCCCAGCGCCTCCAGCAGGAGGTGAGCGCAGGTGCGGAAGCCCAGGAAAAACGCCTCCTCGCCGCTGTTTCCGTCGATCTGACAGCGCAGGCCGGACATCCGGTCGAGAAAATCCGGGCCGTACTGCGCCTTGAGCAGATCGCTCATTTTGAGGTATTCCGCTTTTGCTTTTTCCAGCTCCGGGTCATCCGGGGCTTGCGGTCTGCTGAGATTGATGTATAATGTCTCAATGATACTGTCCATAACTGCTTCCTCCGTTACCTAAATTAAATTGCGGTCTCCGTGATTATACTCAATTAAATCACGGTTGTCAAGGGGTGTTTCCATGTTTTCAAAAGAACTTTTTGGTAGGCGAATCCTGGAGCAGAGAAAACAGCATGGAGAGACGCAAAAAGCCCTGGCTGAATTGTTAGGTATCGGAGATACTCAAATCATCGGAATTGAGCATGGCAGGACGACTACCTCCGCTGAGCGCATCGCCCTGATCTGTGAGCATTACGGGGTGTCCGCCGACTATCTGCTGGGCCTGACCGACGACCCGGAGCCAAAGAAAAAGGCGGAAGGGTAAGGAACGCGAAAGCCTCCTTTGGCAAAGGAGGTGCCCCAGTTCGCAAACTGGGGTGGAGGATTGTATTTTGGCGAAGCCAAAATGTGCGAAGCAAATCCGTGCTCGGAAACCTTGTTTCCTTCGTATGTTTCGCTGCGCGAAACACAATCCTCCGTCACGGCTTCGCCGTGCCACCTCCTTTCAAAAGGAGGCTTTGCCGCCTGCGGGCGGGACAAGAGAGCATACTGACGAGGTGCTGCAATGAGGATCATACTGGCCTCCCAGTCCCCCCGGCGCAGGGAGCTGCTGGAGCGGATGGGAATTACCAACTTTAAGATTATCCCCGCCAAAGGGGACGAGGTCATCCAGACACGCACCCTCACCACCGAGCAGGTGGTGGAGGAGCTGGCCCGGCGCAAGTGCGCCGAGGTGGCAGCCAGCCGCCCGGACGACCTGGTCATCGCCGCCGACACGCTGGTGGCCGTCAACAACCGGGTGCTGGGCAAGCCCCGCAGCGAGGAGGACGCCGCCCGTATGCTGGCCGCCCTGTCTGGCCGGCTGCACATGGTATACACCGGCGTGACGGTCTCCAGAGGGAGCAAGACAGTGACCGCCCATGAGATGACCTCTGTCCGTTTCCGCACCCTGACCCAGGCGGACATCATCCGCTACATAGCCACCGGCGAGCCCATGGACAAAGCCGGGGCCTACGGCATCCAGGGCTACGGCGCCATGCTGGTGGAGAGCATTTCGGGAGACTACTACAATGTGATGGGTCTGCCGGTGTGCCGGCTGGCTAAAATGCTGGTCCGGTTCGGGGTGGACCCTCTGGCCATGGCTGTGGAAAAGGAGCAAAAGACGTGAAGGATTTCCTCCGGCAAAATGGAATATTGCTGCTGGTGATCGCCCTGCTGCTGTCTGTCCTCATCGGGATTGTGTCGACGGTGCTGGGCGGCCGGGCCGATCCCCTGTCCGATTTGGTCAACACCGTGACCACGCCGGTGAAGGGGGGGATCTCCGCCGCCGCCGACTGGCTGGAGAGCGTATATGCCTATGTCTTTCACTACGGGGAGATTGAGGATGAGCTGGCTGAGCTCCGCGCCCAGGTGGGCAAGCTCCAGGAAGAGGTGCGCCAGGGCGAGGAGGCTATCCGGGAAAACGAACAGCTCCGGGAGCTGCTGGAGTTCCAGACCCGGCGGCGGGAGCTGACCACCGAGCCGGCCAAGGTCATCGCCCGGTCCACCTCAAACTGGGAGTCTACCCTCACCCTGAGCAAGGGAACCTCCGCCGGCGTCGAGGCGGGGGACTGCGTCATTACCGAGATGGGCGTGCTGGTGGGGGTGGTGTCCGAGGTGGGGCTGAACTGGTCCACCGTCTCCACCGTCATCAACACCGACACCGAGATGGGCGGTATCGTCATGCGGACCTACTCCGCCGGCGTACTGGAGGGTGACTTCGCTCTGATGAACCAGGGCAAGCTGAAAATGAACTACCTGCCCGAGGAGGCCCAACTGGTCTCCGGGGACGAGGTGCTCACCTCCGGCCGGGGGGAGGTCTTTCCCTCCGGGCTGGTGGTGGGCCGGGTGGAGGGGGTCTTTACCGACCCCTCCGGCCAGACCCGCTACGCCGTGGTGGAGCCCGCCGTCACCCTGGATTCCTTGATTGAGGTGTTCGTCATCAAGGATTTTGAGATTATAGAGTAGGGGGCATGTCATGACCCGGCGAGATTTTATCCATAAATGGTTCATTTATGCCCTGGGACTGGTCCCCATCTGGCTTCTGGACGCCTGTATCCTGCCCCGGTATCCCCTGTGGGG
This sequence comes from Lawsonibacter sp., assembly GCA_022799835.1. Taxonomy (GTDB): domain Bacteria; phylum Bacillota; class Clostridia; order Oscillospirales; family Oscillospiraceae; genus Lawsonibacter. Next base: position 18,829 of record JAAWPF010000007.1, read on the forward strand.
GTCGGTGCCCATGCTGCTGCCTCTGGCGGCCGCGGCGGTGTCTGTGCTGGAGGGGGCCTACTCGGGCGCCGGCTTCGGACTGGCGGTGGGCCTGCTGTGGGAGCTGGCCTACCCCGGCGGCTTCGGCGGCCTGGTATTTTACATGGCTCTGGCCGGCATGGTCATGGGGGCCGTCTCCCAGTACGCCCTGAACCAGTCCTTCCTGGGCTGCCTGATTTGCGCGGCAGGGGCGCTGGGCCTGCTGGAACTGCTCCGAATGGCCCGGATACTGCTTATCCACGGCGCCGACCTGTCCCAGCTGCTCCAGGTAGCCGTCCCCGAGCTTTTGTGGTCGCTGATCTGGAGCCCCCTGGTCTGGCTGCTCTTTCGGGCCATCCACAGCCATGTAGGCGGGACGAAATTGGCGTGATCCTGTAGGGGGCGGCCTCCGCGCCGCCCCGTTGTCCCAAATTCCGGAGGGGCGGCACAGAGGCCGCCCCCTACGAATTACCTGTAACAAAAGGAGATTCTATGGACTCGAAGCAATTCCACCGCCGGGTGTGGGCCATGGTGCTGCTGCTGGCCCTGATGGTCGCCACCATGGGCGTGACCCTGTACGATCTGCAGATCAACAACGGCGATGAGCTCCGCCGAAAGACACAGCAGAAGATCGCTGAAAGTCAGACGGTCCCCGCCGCCCGGGGGGAGATCCTGGACCGGTACGGCCGGGTGCTGGTGTCCAACAAGGTGGTGTATCAGGTCACGCTGGACACCAAACGAATGGGGGACCAGCGCTGTGAGACCATCCTGGAGCTAATCCGCATCGCCCGGGCCGAGGGGGTGGAGTGGGCGGACAGCCTGCCCATCTCCCAGACCGCCCCCTTCACCTTCACAACCAGCCTGCCCTACTACACCATTGTCCGGGATGAGGCGGGAAATGCCTCCCAGCGCCTCACCTACCTGGGCCGCCTGGCGGTGAAGCAGAAGTGGGTGGACGACCCCACCGCGGAGCCCGAGACGGCGGAGGCCCCCCCCGCCCCGGAGCCCGGCCTTCTGGATAAGATCAAGAGCTTCCTCAAGGGGGGCTCCTCCCAGCAGACCGGGACCAAGAGCAAGACCCCCAAGCCCCTGCTGGATGCCGAGCAGCTGCTGGGGAAGATGTGCTCCGCCTTCGGCGTCAAGGGGGAGGGGGCGGTGGACGAGAAGGCCGCCAAGAAGACGGGGGAGGCCGTCCCCACCCTGAACATCGGCGACATGTCCCTCACCGATGCCCGGGCGGTGGCCGGGGTGCTCTATGAGCTCTACCTCCGCTCCACCGAGGTCTATGTGGCCAACGAGTATGTCTTTGCCCAGGACGTGGACATCGACTTTATTTCCCGGGTGAAAGAGCGGGGGCTGGCCGGGGTGGTCATCGAGGCCACCACCGTCCGGCAGTACCACACCCAGTACGCCGCCCACCTGCTGGGCCGGGTGGCCCTGATGAATGCGGAGGAGTGGAGTTACTACAAGACAGTGGACGAGGACGGCGACGGCGTTTCGGACTACCAGATGAACAATGTGGTGGGCAAGGAGGGCGTGGAACGGGCCTTTGAGTCCTACCTCCGGGGCCGGTCTGGCACCAAGGCGGTGGAGCGCAACACCAAGGGACAGGTGGTCTCTGAGACTTGGCTGTCTGAACCCGAGCCGGGGAACAATGTGGTTCTCACCCTGGACATCGGCTTGCAGGCCTATGTAGAGAACCTGTTGGCCGAGTCGGTCCCCAAGCTGCCCAGCGAGAAGAAGGAGGGCGCCGCCTGCGTGGTGCTGGATGTGGAGAGCGCCGAGGTGCTGGCCGCCGCCAACTACCCCACCTTTGATCTGACCAATTACGCCCAGGAGCTGGCCGACAAGGGGGACGACCCCCTCAAGCCCTTCCTGAACCGGGCCTTCAACGGGGCCTATCCCCCGGGCTCCACCTTCAAGCCCCTCACCGCCATTGCCGGCCTGGAGGAGGGCATCATCACCCCCACCACTATGATCCGGGACCTGGGCCAGTATAATTTCTACGGCCCCAACGGCCCCAAGTGCTGGATCTACCGCCAGGGAGGCAGAACCCATGGTAATATCAACGTGTCCAAGGCCATCGAGGTGTCCTGCAACTACTTTTTCTATGATGTGGGCCGTCAGCTGGGCATCGACCTGCTGGACGACTACGCCGCCCGCTTCGGTCTGGGCGAGCCCACAGGCATCGAACTGGACGAGCGCACCGGCGTGATGGCCAGCCCGGAGTATACCGAGTCCCACGGCCAGACCTGGTATCACGGTAACACCCTGTCGGTGGCCATCGGCCAGGAGAGCAGCCAGTTCACCCCTCTCCAGCTGGCCAATTATATCGCTACCCTGGTCAACGGCGGCACCCGCCATGCCGCTCACATGCTGAAGGAGGTCAAATCCAGCGACTTCTCCCAGGTGGTCCAGAGCTATGAGCCCCAGGTGTTGGAGACCATCGAGATCCAGGACCAGAACCTGAAGGCGGTGAAGGTTGGGATGCTGTCTTTGACCCAGGGCAGCCTGAGCGGCGCGTTCCAGGGCCTGCCCTTCCAGGTGGGGGCCAAGACGGGCTCTGCCCAGACCGGCCTCCAGTCTGACTCCCACGCTGTCTTTGTCTGCTTCGCCCCCTTCGACGACCCGGAGATCGCCGTGGCCATCGCGGTGGAGCACGGCGGCTCCGGCGGTGAGCTGGCCTATATGGCGGCGGACGTGCTGAGCTACTACTTCTCCTCCCAGGAGACCCGGGAGGAAATCCCGGCGGAGAATACTTTGGTCCGGTAAAGCGATCTGTAGGGGCGGCCTGCGGCCGTCCGCCCGAACCCGCAATGTTTTTTCACGGGCGGCCACAGGCCGCCCCTACAGAAAAAGTCATGTTAAATCAACAAGGAGATGTATCAACTATGGCAGAAAACTGTACTCACGACTGCTCCAGCTGCGGCGAGGACTGTTCCTCCCGGGACCTGCGGGTTCCCGCTAACGCCCTGTCCAGCATCAAGCGGGTCATCGCCGTGGTCAGCGGCAAAGGCGGCGTGGGCAAGAGCACCGTCACCGCCTCGCTGGCGGCGGCCATGGCGCAGAAGGGCCGGAAGGTGGCCGTTCTGGACGCCGACATCACCGGTCCCTCCATCCCCACCGCCTTCGGCGTCCATGAGCGGGCCACCGGCTCCGACCAGGGCATCGACCCCGCTGTGACCAAGGGGGGCATCAAGCTCATGTCCCTGAACCTCCTGTCCGCCAACGAGACCGACCCCGTCATCTGGCGGGGGCCCGTCATCGCCGGGGTGGTCACCCAGTTCTGGCAGGAGGTGGTCTGGGGCGACATCGACTATATGTTTGTGGATATGCCCCCCGGCACCGGCGACGTGCCCCTCACCGTTTTCCAGTCCCTTCCCGTAGACGGGGTGATTGTGGTCACATCCCCCCAGGATCTGGTGTCCATGATTGTGGCCAAGGCGGTGAACATGGCCAAGATGATGGATATCCCCGTGCTGGGGCTGGTGGAGAACTACAGCTATTTCCAGTGCCCCGACTGCGGCAGACAGCATGCCATCTTCGGCGAGAGCCGCATTGAGAAAGTAGCGGCCGAGCTGGAGGTGCCTGTCCTTGCCAGGCTGCCTATCGATACCGCCCTGGCCGCCGCTTTCGACGCCGGACAGATTGAGGGCTTCCCCGCCAACTATTTGGCCGATCTGGCCGGCCGGCTGGACGGCTGAAATTCAATTAGTTTAGGAGATATCGTACCATGATAAGCAGTCTTACCAGCGTATTTCTCGCATCCCTTACCGCCGTCTCTCTGGTCCTGAGCAGCTGCCAGCCCCTGGCGGCCAGCTATGACTACACCCAGCCCGTTCCCCAGAGCGAGCAGCGGGAGGATTCCTGGTTCGACGACAGTGCCGTCATCGGCCACTCTCTGATGGAGGGCTTCGAGATGTTCTCCGGGGTGGACGCCGGCATCCACTTCTTCACCAACACCGGCATCTCCGCCGCGGGAGTCCTCGGCTACAGTCAATTCGACCTGCCCAACGGCGGCGCCGGCACCTTGGAGACCGGCCTGGGCCAGAAGGATTTCAGCAAGGTCTATATCATGCTGGGGATCAACGAGATTACCACCTCCCAGGAGAAGCTCAAGACCAATATGGCCGCCATCATCGAGACGGTCCGGGCCAATCAGCCCGAGGGCATCCCCATCTATGTGCTGAACATCACACCCACCACCGAGAAAAAATCCGGTTCCAGCGACTTCAACCAGAAAAATGTCAAGCGGCTGAACGAGGCCCTGGCCCAGGTGTGTGAAGAGCAGGAGTGTTACCTGGTGGACCTCTACTCTTGTTTCGCCGATGAGAACGGCTATCTCCCCGCCGACATCTCCACCGACGGCGTCCACCTCAAGTCCCCCCAATACCGGGTTATGGCCGACTATATCCTGTCCCACACGGTGGAAAAGTGACAAAAGCGCAACCGCCCGGAACGGCTGAAATTCGGCCGTTCCGGGCGGTTTTTTGAACTTTTTCCCCGACTAAACTAACGGTTGACTGCCAGGGCGGAAAGTTTGGGGTAAGATAGGGTCAAAAGGAGGGAATGAAATGGACGTGGTCAAAACCGGCGCTCTGATTGCCCAGGCGCGCAAAGAGAAGGAGCTGACCCAGAAAGCCCTTGCGGAACAGCTCCACGTGTCGGTCCAGGCTGTCAGCAAATGGGAGCGGGGGCTGAGCTGCCCCGACATCGGTCTGCTGGAGCCCCTGGCCGAGGCGTTGAACCTCACCGTCACCGAGCTGCTCTCCGGCCGGCGGGGGGAGGAACCGAAAATGGTGCTGAACCTGACGCCTCACAGCGAGGCGTGGTCGGAAGAGGAGCAGCGCTGGACACAGATGCGGTTTGACTGCGGGATCAGTTTTTTGGGCCTTCGTCCGCTCAAAGGGGGGCACGCCGTACAGCTGCTTGAAAAATATCCGCATCGACAAGGCCAGGCAGCTGTTGGAGCAGGGCGCCGCCCCCTGTGGAGGCGGCGCTCCAGACCAGCTTTTCCGGCGTCACCCCTCCGGCAGGTTTCGATCTCCCCAGGCCTTCATATAGCTGATTACATCCATGAAGCTCCGGCCCAGGTCGGACAGGGTATACTCCACCCGCGGCGGGATCTCCTTGAAGTCGTGCCGAATCAGGAAGCCGTCGGCCTCCAGTTCCCGGAGCTGCTTCGTCAGGGACGACTCTGTTATCTCCTCCAGCTGGCGGCGCAGGGCCCCGAATCTGCGAATATCGCAAAAGGCTATATAGTAGAGAATTTCCAGCTTCCATTTGCCGCCCAAAATCTTTTGAAGGGCCGACATGGTCTTGCAGCGCTGAACTGCCGCTTCCGTTTTTCTCATGGCTTCCAGCCTCCCGGCGGCCATTATATCGCCCACGCCGTCAAAAAGCAAGGTACTGCAAAAAAGTACCGTACTTTTATTTTCTCCGCACCGTGATATAATGGCCAAAAAACAGGGAGGTTTTAAGATGCACTACACTGGAACCATATGGAGGCCGCCTTATGAGGCCGCCTCACTGCTGCTTGAAGTCACAGCGGGCTGCACCCATCACAGATGTAAATTCTGCACCCTCTATCACGATCTGCCCTTCCCGTTCAGGATGTCCCCGTTGGAAGATATTGAGTATGATCTGCGTGAGGCCCAGCTCCGGAACACGGACCCCATCGCAATGTTGACGGCCCGGCTGCAGGGGCTGCCCAAGCCGGAGCACATCCAGCGGGTCTTCCTGACCGGGGCGAACCCCTCTGTGCTGCGGCATGAGCGGCTCATGGCCATCGCCAACCGATTCAGCCTGTAGCAATTCTTCTCGGCTCATTTCAAGCATTGGAATCCCCCCTAAATTCTGAGATTATACGTTCGGCGGCGTCTTCCAAAATTGCCACTCGGAAAGGATTGTATGCGGCAACCCGACGCGCAAAGGCGGTGGTCCAGCTTGTCTGCCAATCCCAAGTCGCCACCATGTCCTGCTCCTTCGTTTTTTCAAAGATGGCCGATATTTTTCGTTGGAAACAGCATCCCGCGCAAATAAATCAAGCATCGTACCACTTCGTCGGGATACCCAACAGCGTCAACTTCTATGCGTAGCCCAATAGCAGGTAAGGAGGGCCATCCAGAAAGCTGGATGGCCCTCCCTCATGGCGGCAGAAAACCGAGTACAGACAGGAAAATATGATACCCAGAAGTGCCGATTTTCTGTTCAGATTTTACATAGTGGAAAGCAGGGAAAAACGTTCCCGCTAAAATTTCAGACGAATTACAGTACTTCCCACTGTGACCTCATCTCCGCTGCGCAGTCTCCGGGCCTCCCGAAGCCCCTCTCCGTTGACCTGTGCCGCGCCGGAGACATCCAGAGCCTCCACATATACCGCGTCCTCCGCGGAAAAGAGCCGGACATGCCGGAGAGCTGCCTCACCGTCCTGTACCACAATATCGCAGAGCGGATCTGTACCGATCATCAGCTCATTCCGCAATTCCAGCTCCTGCTGGCTCTGCCCACCGGCCAGCCCTCCTCGCACCAGCTCCAGGCGCATATAGATACCCACCTGCTCCTCCTGTACAGGGCTGGAGACCTCCGGAATTCTCCGCTTTCTTCGGGTCAAAAGCACCGCCGCCGCGATCGTCACCACCACTATGGCGGCAATCCCTCCAATCAGCGGGACTGTCGATGGCGCAGCCGGAGGATCAGCCGGAGAGGCGGTCCCGCCCCCCGCTCCGCCAGGAGTTTGTGTCGAGGGCTGCGGCAGCGGAACGGGCGGCTGAACATCAGCCCCTGTTCCGCCCTCTCCAGTGAGCTTGGGCAGCTCCACTTGCCCCTCCGCCCGACAGACCAGCTCGCTGCCGGCGGCAAAGGTCACAGACACCTGCTCCGTCCCGCCCTCTGAGCTCAGGCCGGACAGATTGAAGCCGGTGACGAACAGCCTGCCGCTGTCCTCCGCCAGGGCGCTCCCGGCCTCTGCCGCCGGCACCTCTTCCATTATCTGATGGGAGCCTCCGGAAGCCTCCGCCAGCCGGCCCATACTGTCCAGAGCCTCCCGGTCGCCGCCCAGACCCACGGAGTGAAACATTACATCGGAGGCACTGACCCGCTCCAGTAGCTCCTCATAGGGCACGCCCCCCGTGGGGTCGTACTGCACCCCGTCTGACAGCACCACCATGCACCGCAGCTCATTGCCCTGCCGGGGCAGCCCCTCAAAATAATCCAGCCCCTGACCGATGGCGGTGTGGAGTCGGGTCACCCGCTCGTCAAAGGGAATCTGTTCCATCTCAACCGGCAATTCCTCCGGGGAGACGTCCTCCGCCCGGACCACAAACGTGTCTCCGAAGGTAGCCAGAATAAATCGGGTGTTTTCTCCGCCGGACTGGGCCAGATTTCGTGCAAACTCCTCCGCCTCCTGGCGGAAGGCGGGCATGGAGGTGGAATTGTCCACCAGCAGCAGCCAGGTCACCGGGGCGCCCGCCTGGCGGACGGTCTCCAGCCGGCCGGCGGCGGAGAAGGTCTGTCCGCCCACCCTGGCCTCCGCCTTGGTGACAGGCTGCTCCACCCCGTCCATGGACACATAGGTGTACAGCGTGCCGTCGTAGACAAAGGCCCGGACGATCTCCGCGCTGCCAACGGCCAGAGCGCCGGTACACAGGAGCCCCGCCAGCAGCAGGGCAAGGAATATGGATATCAGCCGTCTCATAGCTCCTCCTCCGCAAACACGGTGATGAGGGAAAAGTTGTCGTTCCCCGGCGGGGTGCGGCGGATGTGGCGCAGGAGCATCCCCTCCGCCCACTGCCTTGGACTCTCCGCCTTCAGCAGGTCCGCCAGCATCTCCTCCTGGTAGACATACTCCCAAAAGCCGTCAGAGCACAGCAGAAAGGCGTCCCCCGGCCGCAGGCGGGCCTGGCCTGCCTCCGGCTTGCAGGGCAGCTTCCCCAGCGCCCGCAATAAACTGGAGCGGTCGTCGTCGTGATAGACATCCATATAGGAGATCTCACCGCCCAGATACTTCATGTAGGTGACGGAGTGGTCCCGGGTCTCCTGGATCAGCATCCCGCCGGAAAAACGGTAGAGCCGGGAGTCCCCCACGTGGCCCCACACCGCCCGGTCCCCGTCGATGGACAGGGCCACGGCGGTGGTTTTCATCTCCTCCTGACCGGGTACCTTCTGCCCCTCCATCACCGTCTCGTTGGCCTTCTGGAACAGCTCAATCAGCTCTTCGGGGCCGGGGTGGGCGGCGCAGCCCTCTAAGAGGACATCCGCCGCCAGGGCGGAGGCCACCTCCCCCCTTCCGTGGCCCCCCAGGCCGTCGGCCAGGACAAAAATTCCCTGTTCGGCGGAGCAGCGCACGCTGTCCTCGTTGTGGTCCCGGCCCCCCTGATTGGTATAGCAGTATACGGATATCCTCATGGCTTACTCCAGGTCCACATAGACGGTGTTGTCCGCCTCCCCCAGATAGAAGGAACTCTTGGGAGGCAGCCGCACCGGGCTGTTGGGGGCCACCCGCTGGCCGTTGGACAGGAAGGTGCCGTAGGTAGAGTTCAGGTCGGTGAGGATAAACTGCCCCTGTTCAAAGGACACCTGGCAGTGCCTGCCGCTCACCCCGGGGGTGCCGTCCTGATAGACCAGGCGGCACACCGCCCCGTCCCGGCCGATCTGCACCGGCTGGCCGTGGAGCTGGACC
>JAAWPF010000132.1 GCA_022799835.1 Lawsonibacter sp.
GGAGCCGGGGTTGAGGCACTCCAGAAAATCCCTGTCGCCGCCGTCTGGGTTCTCGTCGGCAAAGAGGTTGTCATACAGCCGCACCTGGGCGTCCACGGCGGTGGCGGCGTCCACCCAGTGGATGGTGGCCCCTTTCACCTTCCGGCCGTCGGCGGGGTCGCCCCCCCGGCTGTCCGGGTCGTACTCGGCGGCGATCTCGGTGACGTTGCCAGCCTCGTCGGTCTTGTAGCCCACGCACTTAATGAGATAGGCCCCTTTCAGCCGGCACTCCGGCCCGCCGGGGTACAGCCGCTTGTATTTGGGCACGGGCTCGGGGAGGAAGTCCTCCGCCTCCACCCACAGCTCCCGGGAGAAGGTGACCTCCCGCGTCCCGGCGGAGGGATCCAGGGGGTTGTTCTCCACGGTGAGGGTCTCGCTCTGGCCGGCGGGGTAGTTGGCAATCACCAGCTTGATGGGCCGCAGGACGGCCATCACCCGCTTTGCGTGGTCGTTCAGGTCCTCCCGTAGGCAGTGCTCCAAAAAGGCGTACTCCACCGTGGAGGTGTTCTTGGCCACGCCGATGCGGTCGCAGAAGTTCCGGATGGAGGCGGGGGTGTAGCCCCGGCGGCGCAGGCCGCACAGGGTGGGCATACGGGGGTCGTCCCAGCCGGAGACATAGTGCTCCTCCACCAGCCTGCGCAGCTTCCGCTTGGACATGACGGTATAGTTGATGCCCAGCCGGGCAAACTCGATCTGCCGAGGGCTAGAGGGCACGTCGGTGTTGTTGATGACCCAGTCGTACAGGGGGCGGTGGTCCTCATATTCCAGGGAGCACAGGGAGTGGGTGATGCCCTCCAGGGCGTCCTGGATGGGGTGGGCGAAGTCGTACATGGGGAAGATGCACCACTTGGTACCCTGGCGGTGGTGCTCGATATAGCGGATGCGGTAGAGCACCGGGTCGCGCATGTTGAAGTTGCCGCTGGCCAGGTCAATTTTGGCCCGGAGGGTGTATTTACCCTCGGGGAACTCCCCGTTTTTCATCCGCTGGAACAGGTCCAGGCTCTCCTCTATGGGCCGGTCCCGCCAGGGGGAGCGGGCGGGGGTGTTCACGTCCCCCCGGTACTCCCGGAACTGCTCGGGGGTCAGCTCGCAGACATAGGCCAGGCCCTTTTTAATGAGGCCGATGGCCAGCTCATAGGTCTTTTCAAAGTAGTCGCTGCCATAGAAGAACCGGTCCCCCCAGTCGAAGCCCAGCCAGTGGATGTCCTCCTGAATGGCGTCCACAAACTCGGTGTCCTCCTTGGCGGGGTTGGTGTCGTCCATGCGCAGATTGCAGATGCCGCCGAACTTCTCGGCGGAGCCGAAGTCGATAATCAGGGCCTTGCAGTGGCCGATGTGCAGATAGCCGTTGGGCTCGGGGGGGAAGCGGGTGTGCACCTGCATTCCCGCACAGCGGCCCCCCTCGGCGATGTCCTCGGCGATGAACTGGTGGATAAAGTTCTGGCCCTCCGCGCCGCCCTCTTCCACAGTGTTAATTTTGGTTTCGTCAGACATGGGCTCTCTCCTCCTTTGTCAATGGGGATATTTTACACCAGAAAACATATCCTGGCAAGTGTTTTCGGCTCCCTTTTCCGATTGCGCCGGGCGCGGAGCCGTTACATGGGCTTCAGATTTTGATTGAGCCGGTCCACCATCCAGGAAATCCGCTTCTCCCGTCCGGCGTCGGTCTTGGCGTCGAAGTAGGCCCGGGCGTAGGTTTTCTGCACAGATGGGGACATAGCCTTAAAATTGGAACAGGCGGGCTCATGGCCCTCCAGCAGTGCGGAAACCTGCGCAATCTGTTCCTCCGTCACCGCCATGGGGCTGGGCGCGTTCCACTGGCCGTTCGCCTTGGCCTGCGCGATCTTCGCTCTGCCGAAGTCGGTCATAAGTCCCCGCTCCTCTAAGCGTTGGACCAGCACCTTGTTTTTTGCCGACCACTTGCTCTTATCCCGGCGTTGGGAAAAGTATTTCCGATAGGATTTGTCGTCAATGCGCTGCATCTGCCCATCAATCCACCCAAAACACAGGGCCTCTTCCAGCGCTTCCTCCGCCTTGATGGTCTTTGGACCGCCGGCCTTGCCAAATAAGAGCCAGACGCCGGCGCTGGTCAGGCAGTGCTCAGACAGCCAGCACCGGAAGGTCGCTCTGTCGTGAAACTCTAAAATGTCGCTCATCATATCCCCCATTCTTTCCTCGCTTGCCATCCTGATTTTCCGCTGATTACTCCAATTTTATCACAGGATCGCGCGGTGTTCAATCTGTTTTCGGAAAACTCTTGTTCCCGCCGGGAAATAGGGGTATAATAGGGGACATAGGAGTGAACGGTATGGTATATGATATGATTGTATTGGGCTCCGGCCCCGCCGGCCTGGCGGCGGCCATCGCCGCACGAGGACGGAACAAGAGCGCCCTGGTCATCGGGAACCGGTGGCAGGACAGCCCTCTGGCCAAGGCGGAGCGGGTGGACAACTATCCCGGCCTGCCCGGCCGGACAGGGCTGGAAGTGCTGGAGGCGCTCCACAGCCACGCGGAGGCGGCGGGCGCGGAGTTCGTTGTGGGCAAGGCACTGTCCCTGCTGGCCTGGGACGGCTTTTCCGTCACGGTGGGCAGCCAGGTGTACCAGGGCAAGGCCCTGATTCTGGCCCCGGGGGTGGTACGGCAGAGCAAGTACCCCGGCGAGGCGGAGTATCTGGGCCGGGGGGTGAGCTACTGCGCCACCTGCGACGGGATGCTCTACCGGGGGAAGAAGGTGGCTGTTCTGGGCTGGACCCCCTCGGCGGAGAAGGAAGCGGCGTTTTTGCAGGGCATCGGCTGTGAGGTCCTCTACTTCGACAAGCCCCGGGACT
>JAAWPF010000133.1 GCA_022799835.1 Lawsonibacter sp.
TGGTGCGCGAGGCGGGAGTCGAACCCGCACGCCCTTGCGAGCACTGGCACCTGAAGCCAGCGAGTCTACCAATTCCACCACTCGCGCATTGAGTGGCGCTCGTTCAGCGCAAGAGAAATAATACCACATCCGCCCTCTCCTGTCAACACTTTTCGCAAAAATTTCTCCACATTTTTTCGTTGACAAACCGTCTGCCGTTCTGATATACTGAACTGGCGGCAGGAAGCCGCAAAGGGGCCAGAAGGTCCCGGGTTTTCCGCAAAACATTCAAAATTCACCCCCGGTACAGAAGGCCGGGGCCTGCCAGAAGGCATACCGCTTTGGTATGCTTTTTTTCTGTTCAAAGGAGGAACTCCCTGTGACCTTGGAGGAATTTTTTTCTGAAAATCCCCTCTGCGCCCTGGCCTTTTCCGGCGGGGTGGATTCCGCCTATCTGCTTTGGGCGGGCCTCCAGGCGGGGGCCGAGATTTGGCCCTACTTTGTAAAAACACCCTTCCAGCCCCAATTTGAGCTGGAAGACGCCCGCCGCCTGTGCCGCCAGCTGGACGCAGACCTGATCATCTGTGAGCTCGATGTCCTCACCGACAAAGCTGTGGCCGCCAATCCGCCTGACCGCTGCTATCACTGTAAGCGGCGGATGTTCTCCTGGCTGAAACGGTATGCGGCATCGGAGGGCTTTTCCCTGCTGCTGGATGGAACCAACGCCTCCGACGACGCGGGGGACCGCCCCGGCATGCGGGCGCTGGAAGAGCTGGAGGTCCGCTCCCCTCTGCGGGAGTGCGGCCTGACCAAGGATGACATCCGGGCACTGTCCAGACAGGCGGGGCTGTTCACTTGGGACAAACCCTCCTACGCCTGTCTGGCCACCCGTGTGCCAACCGGGCGGACCATCACACGGGAAGACCTGAAAAAGGTGGAGCAGGGGGAGTCGCTGCTGTCCGGGCTTGGCTTCCGGGACTTCCGCCTGCGTTTGACCGCTAACGGCTGCAAATTGCAGATGAAAGAGGACCAACTGCCCCGCGTTCTTGATTCCAGAGGGGATATTTTGGCCGCGTTATCCCCGCTGTTTTCGGAAATTACCCTGGACCTGCGGCCCAGGGTCCCCATTGAGTAAGGAGGTAGCCTATGGACAGCCGACACGATATTTTACAGCTGCTGCGCCAGGTGGCCGACGGCTCGGCCACGCCGGAGGAGGCCCTGTCCCAGCTGAAGCGGGAGCCCTTTGAGGACCTGGGCTACGCCAAGGTGGACTTCCACCGGGGGGTGCGCCAGGGGGCGGCGGAGGTCATCTACGGGGCGGGCAAAACCCCGGAGCAGATCGCCGGCATCGCCGCCGCCATGGGGGCGCGGGGCTGCCGGAATGTCCTCATCACCCGGCTCAGCCCGGAGGCGGCGGACTTTGTGAGCAGGACTGTCCCACTGGACTACCACCCCATCCCCAAGCTGGCCATCGCCTTTCCCGGGGAGCGGAAAGCCCTGGGCCACATTGTGGTGGCCACCGGCGGCACCAGCGACATGCCCGTGGCCGAGGAGGCCGCCCTCACCGCTGAAGCGCTGGGCAACCGGGTCACCCGGCTGTACGATGTGGGAGTGGCGGGGCTCCACCGGCTGCTGGCCAACCTGGACCCCCTGATGAGCGCCCGGTGCGTGGTGGCCGCGGCCGGGATGGAGGGGGCGCTGGCCTCGGTCATTGGCGGTCTGGTGGACTGTCCTGTCATCGCCGTCCCCACCAGCGTTGGCTATGGGGCCAGCTTCGGCGGGCTGTCCGCCCTGCTGGCTATGCTCAACTCCTGCGCCTCCGGGTGCAGCGTGGTCAATATTGACAATGGATTTGGGGCCGGATATCTGGCCAGCATGATTAATCAGATGGAGGGAATTTCATGAAAACCTTATATTTGGAGTGCCGCATGGGGGCGGCAGGGGATATGCTCATGGCCGCCCTGTATGAGCTGCTCAGCGAGGAGCAAAAAAAGGACTTTTTGGATACCATGAACGGCCTGGACCTGCCCGGGGTAGAGGTAGCCCCTGTGGCCGGCAAAACCAGCGGAATCGCGGGCACCCACATGCGGGTAACCGTCCACGGCCACGAGGAGCATGAGCATTCTCACGAGCACGAACATGAGCACCATCACGACCACGACCATCATCACGAGCACCGCCACGAACACCATCACCACGCCACGCCGGGGCATATCGGGGAGATCATCGACGGACTGCCCCTGCCCGATGAGGTCAGGCGGCGGGCCCGGGAGGTCTACGACGCCATCGCTCAGGCCGAGGCCCAGGCCCACGGCTGCGATGTGGGGGACGTCCACTTTCACGAGGTGGGGGCGCTGGACGCGGTGGCCGACGTGGCGGGAGTGTGCTATGCCATGTATCTGCTGGACCCCGACCTGGTGACCGCCTCCCCCGTCCATGTGGGCAGCGGGACGGTAAAATGCGCCCATGGAATTATGCCTGTCCCCGCTCCCGCCACCGCCGCCCTGCTGAAAGGGGTCCCCACTTACGGCGGGGAGGTCCAGGGAGAACTGTGCACCCCCACCGGGGCCGCCCTGCTGAAAACTTTCGTTCAGTCCTTCGGCCCCATGGGCACGTTCGGCGGTATGGAGACGAAGAAAATCGGCTATGGAATCGGGACCAAGGAGTTTGAGCAGGCCAACTGCGTCCGGGCCTTCTGGGGGGAGGAGGAACCTCAAAGCTCCGGGGACATCCTGGAGCTGGTGTGCAACCTTGACGACATGACCCCCGAGGCCCTGGCTTTCGCCTGCCAGCGGCTGCTGGAGGCGGGCGCGCTGGATGTATACACCACCCCCGGTACCATGAAAAAGGGCCGGCCCGGCTGGGTGCTGACGGTGCTGTGCG
>JAAWPF010000134.1 GCA_022799835.1 Lawsonibacter sp.
ACGTCATGGGGGCCTACGACGCCGCCACCATCGGGGTGCTGTCCTCCATCACCGTCTTTTCCATGTCGGTGGTCTCCATCGGCAAGCAGATGCTGGCAAGGACCAGGATCCCCTTCGCCACCGCCATCCCCCTGGCCATCGGCTCGGTGGCCGGGGGACAGCTGGGCCAGATGATGCTCTCCGCCCTCACCGCCGGGCTGCCCAACCCCCGGGTGACGGCGGTGCAGAACGTGGCCCTGGGACTGCTGATCCTGGTGGTCTACTGGTACATGAAGCACAAGCAGAGCATCCCCGGCAAGCACTGGGACAGCCTCCTGCCCGCCCTGCTGGTGGGGGTGTTCCTGGGGGTCTGCTCCTCCTTCCTGGGCATCGGGGGCGGGCCCATCAACGTGGCCCTCATCATTCTGCTGTTCTCCTACGACACCAAGACCGCCACGGTCTGTTCCCTGGTCGCCATCCTTTTCGCCCAGCTCTCCAAGCTGGGGAGCGTGGCGCTCACCACCGGGTTTGCCGCCTTTGACCTGCGGATGGCTCCGGTGATGATCGCGGGGGCTGTGGCCGGGGGCTTCCTGGGGGCGGGGCTCAACCGCCGCTGCCGGGTGGAGACGGTGGAAAAAGCCTTCAACGCCGTACAGCTGCTGGTGCTGGGTATCGCGGCGGTGAATATCATCAGGAATCTGGCCTGTTAAACGGAGGAATCAATCGTGATTGAAATCAAATGGACGGCCTCCGGCCGCCCCTACCAGCTCGGGGAGCTTCGCCCCGGCCACCACCAATATGTGGACCGGCTCTATCAGTTTGCCTATGTTCCGGAGGAGCTGTCCGGCTGTCCCCATGTGATGACCTTCGGCGATGATAAAATGCTTCCGGAGGATGAGCCGTGCTTTAGCCTTGAAGTATCTCGGCCCTGCGGCGTGTATGTACTGTATCCGGATAAACAGCCTTATCTGCCCCAATGGCTGACGGACTGGGAGCGAGTGCGCATGAACGTGACCCGGATGGACTCCCAGTTTATGAATCTAAAGGGTTATTTTTCCCTGTACAAAAAGAATTTTCCCGCCGGTGAAATTATCCTCTATGGCAATTCCCCCAAAGCCATGCTGGCGGAGGATTGGTATGTAGAAACCCTCGGAAATAACTACTGTATGTATACTGCGGCGGTACACGAAAAATAAGGGTCCGGAAGGGGCTCCTTCCTCCGGAGAACAATTCAAACAGGTCATTTAAAGCTGCCTCTGGTGTGTCTGCGGACAGCGGCGGCTTTGGATAAAAATTTTGAGAAAGAAGGAAGAACCAATGAAAAAAGTTATTAGCTTACTCCTGGCCCTTACCCTGATTCTGGCCCTGTTCGCCGGCTGCGGCGGCGGGGACGGCGGCTCCGGCAATGCCGGCGGCTCCGGCGGCGGTTCCGATAGTGGTTCCGGCGGCGGTTCCGGCGGCAAGACCGAGCTGACCATCGCCATCTGGGGCGACGAGGCCCGTGCCGCCGCCTATCAGGAGACCCTGGCCCCCTTCTGCGAGGCCAACAACTGCACCGTGAAGATCGAGCTGGTCCCCATCGGCGACTTCTTTGACAAGCTGGCCTCCCAGCTGGGCGCCGGCACCGCCCCCGACGTGTTCTGGCTGGCCGACGCCAAGGAGGCCACCTTCATCACCGGCGGTTGGTGCGCGGACCTGAAGCCCGCCCTCACCGGAGACCCCGACTACAAGTTTGACGACTTCTATCCCGACGCCATCAACTCCACCGACTACGGCGACGGCGGGATCTACGGCGTGCCCTTCTCCTTCGGAGCCCGGGCCATCTTCTACAACAAGACCCTCTTCGAGACCGCCGGTGTGAAGACCCCCGCCGAGTGCGTGGCCGACGGCACCTGGACCTATGAGACCATGTTCGATCTGGCCTCCCAGATCAGCAAGGCCGACTCCACCAAGATCGGTCTGAAGCTCTGGTGCGTGGGCCAGGAGACCAACGGCGTGCAGAACTTCGCTGACATCCTTCCCGCCTACGGCGCGAATCTGGTGGACGAGGGGACCACCGCCTTCACCCTGGACAGCGAGGCCGGCCTGAAGGTCACCCAGATGGTCTATGACGCCATGTACACCAACGGCGGCCACGCCAAGCCCGGCGACACCACCGCCTTCGTCTCCGGCAACGTGGCCATGGCCCGGGAGTGCTACTCCTACATGAAAACCATGGTGGAGGGCGGCGTGGATTTCGAGTGGGACATCGTTCCCCAGCCCTACGGCTCCGAGGGGCCCGACGGCAGCCTCTACACCGGCTACGCCTACTGGTGCGCCAACGACACCAGCTCCAACCGGGACCTGGCTATCGAGCTTGTGAAGTTCATCACCAGCTCTGACAACTACCTGGAGTGGTGTGGCACCTTCATGAGCCCCCGTACCACCGTCATGGAATCTGACAAGATCCTGAACCCCGGCGAGGGCTACCCCTCCGCCGAGAACATCAAGGCGGCTTTCGTTGACTGCGTCGCTGAGCGGGGCCTGTTCGCCTACCGGGGCACCCCCGACTGGACCCTGCTGCAGAACGCTGTGGAGCAGAACTATGAGATGATCTGGGCCGGCGCCTACTCTGTGGAGGACGGAGTGGCCGCGATGAAGGCCGCTGTGGAGCCCTACCTGAACAAGTAATCCGAGTCTAAATCCAGCGCGGGGGGCGCTTCCGGCGGCCCCCGCGCGCTTGTTAGAGGGAGTAATTTATGACTAAAGAAATTACCGCAAAGCGCCGCAAGGGCCGGTCCCTGGACTACCGGGACAATATGTGGGGCTACGCCTTTATCATGCCCATGCTCGTGGGGTTTCTGATTATCACAGTAGCCCCGGT
>JAAWPF010000135.1 GCA_022799835.1 Lawsonibacter sp.
CTGATGGCAGGCCTTGCGATTGTCGCCTACAATCACTTTCACAACCTGTCCTCCGACAGCGTCATGATTATGTTCTGGACCTCCTGCGTCAGCAGCCGGCTGTACCGGCTCACCAAGCGGAAGAGTGCCTCCGATTTGGTCACCATGATTATTTCCCTTGTCATTCTGGTGTTTTATGTGGTAAAATATTTCTCACAGAGGTGAGGGCATGGACGATCAGCTGGTCCTGAAAAATCGGTTAAAGGTGGCCCGGGCGGAGCGCTCCCTGTCCCAGGAGGAGCTGGCCAAGCTGGTGGGCGTCTCCCGCCAGACCATCAGCTCCATCGAGACGGGGCAGTTCAACCCCACCGCCAAGCTGGCCCTGGTCCTGTGCATCGCCCTGGACAAGAAATTCGAGGAGTTGTTCTACTTCGATTGAGAGGAGGCCCGCCTGTGGAATACTTCGCCATTGGACTGTTTGCCGTAGCCGTCATCGGCATCCCCATCGCCATTCTGCTGCTCAACGATTATGGCAAGAAGCGGGGGTGCGGCCGGGGCTGCGCCACCTGCGGAAACCGGGATATTTGTTACCGAAACAAGAAAAAAGCACAGGACAAGTGAGTCCTGTGCTTTTCTCATTTATATTTCTGACTCTCCGCCACCGCCAGCTGGTCGCAGCGGTTGTTGAACTCGTTCTCGGCGTGGCCCTTCACCCAGTGGAGGCTGACGGTATGCTTCTCGCACAGGTCCAGCAGGCGGCCCCACAGGTCGGGATTCAGGGCGGGCTTTTTGTCCGACTTCACCCAGCCCCGGGCCCGCCAGCCCTTGGCCCAGCCCTTGCCCAGGCCGTCGATGACGTATTTGCTGTCGGAGTACAGCTCCACCGCGCAGGGCTCCTTCAGGGCCTCCAGTGCAGCGATGACCCCGGTGAGCTCCATGCGGTTGTTGGTGGTCTGGGCCTCGCCCCCGGACAGTTCCCTCCTGTGGGCGCCGTACATCAGGATGGCGCCCCACCCTCCGGGACCGGGGTTTCCAGAGCAGGCCCCGTCGGTATAAATTGTGACAGTTTTCATACTTCTCCTCAATCCTCCCTTTGAGGAAGGATGTTATACTTTCCAAACAATGTTCCCCAAACCCACCCGTGCGAAATCGACGTCCGGTGATAAAAATAAGTGTCCCAAAGGATGTAAGCGTACAGATGTAACGTTAACGGACCTGATAAAAAGCCGGGATTCGGACCCGGCTAAGCGAGGTCCCGCCCGCTCCCATTAGGTCGCCTGTTGGCTCCGGCGCGGAGCTGACGTCCGCCTTTCGCACAACCAAAATTATTCTCTCCCCGCCGGGAAAGCGGGGCGGCACAGAGGCCGCCCCCTACAGCAGCTCGGTAGTCCAGTTTTTCTCCTGGATGGTCTCCTCCAGCTCCCGCAGGTCCCTGGACAGGCTGTCCACCCGCTTTTGCAGCTGGCGGACGTTGACGGTGCTCTTTACCTTGATCTCGCTGGCGCTGTGGCGGCGGACCAGGGCGCTGGCGCTGTTCAGAAAATTGCGTAGGGCGGACAGCTTGCCCTTGAGACAGTCCCGGCGGGCCAGCAGGTCGGACAGGGCAGTCCCATCTCCAACCTGCGTAGCGTTGTTAGTGCGGTTGATGGCGGAGATCAACTCCTCCAGCCGGGCGTAGTCCGCCTCCAACTCACGCAGCAGCTCCATGGGGTCCTCGGCGGGCTGTTCCCCCTCCTGGACCTGGGCGTTGTTGTTCAGCCGGACCTCCATCTGACGGATGCGGGTTTGCAATTCCGACCGCTGGGACAGGGCGTTGGCTAATTTCATTGGTTACAGCTCCTTTTCCATTCTTCTTCGCCGCTGCTTATATTCCTCTTCGGAGATGATCCCGGCCTCTCTCAGCCGTTCCAGCTGGTCCAGACGGCGCCGGCCACCTGTAGACGCCGGCTTTTCCTTACGGACGCCCAGGCTGGTCATCCGTTTCAGCCACCGCAGGGGTTTCCAAACCTCTCCCTTCTTTTTGCTCT
Source organism: Lawsonibacter sp. (assembly GCA_022799835.1). Classification (GTDB taxonomy): domain Bacteria; phylum Bacillota; class Clostridia; order Oscillospirales; family Oscillospiraceae; genus Lawsonibacter. The sequence goes on from JAAWPF010000135.1 coordinate 2,007, forward strand.
CATTGTAGGGGATGTAAATGCCGAAAAAGCCGACACAACAGATGGCCAAAAAGAGAAATACAACATGCTGGGGGACAAACATCATAAAGGTGGACATCACCATGCTCCCCATGTCACAGCCCCCTTAAAATTTCCTGCCGCTTCTGACAGCCCTGATCTGGGGCACCGCCTTTGTGGCCCAGAGTGTGGGGGCCGGTTATCTGGGGCCTTTTGCTTTTAATGCCGCCAGGGCGATCATCGCCTTTTCCTTTTTGCTGGCCCTGTGCGCCCTTCTCCGGCTGGCCCGGAGGGGGAAACAGGCGCCGCGTCCTGCCTCTTACTGGCGGGATTTGGCCGCCGGGGCCCTCTGTTGCGGTACGGCGCTGTCCGTTGCCAGCTATTTTCAGCAGAAGGGACTGGAGGACACCACCGCCGGAAAGGCGGGGTTCATCACGGCGCTGTATATTGTGCTGGTCCCTATCTTCGGGATTTTCCTGAAAAAGAAGGCGCCGAAAATCATCTGGCTGGGGGTTGCCCTGGCAGTGGTGGGGCTGTATTTCCTGTGTATCAATGAGGAATTGACTGTCACCGGCGGGGATCTCTATGTTTTACTGTGCGCAGTCTGCTTTGCCGTACAGATCCTGGCGGTGGATCACTTTACGCAGAAGGTGGAGGGGGTGGAACTGTCCTGCGGGCAGTTCCTGGTGATGTCGGTGTTGTCCGCCGCCGGGATGCTGGCTTGGGAGATGCCCTCCTGGGAGGGGCTGCGGCTCTGCCTCTGGCCGGTTCTGTATGTGGGCGTTTTCTCCAGCGGCGTGGCCTATACCCTGCAAATCCTGGCCCAGAAGGA
>JAAWPF010000008.1 GCA_022799835.1 Lawsonibacter sp.
CGGGAGGACCACTCCCTGGAGATCGTGGTGAAGGACTGGGGGGTGGGCATCGCCGACGTAGACCAGGCCAGGACCCCGCTGTTCACCACTGGCAGCGAGGAGCGCTCTGGCATGGGCTTTACCATTATGGAGAGCTTTATGGACACTTTAAGGGTCCGTTCCGCGCCGGGGAAGGGCACCACTGTCACCATGGCCCGGAAAATCGCCCGCCGGGCCGGACGGTGAGCGGACCCACCGGCTCCGCCCTGCTGGAGGCTGCCCGGGGAGGGGACAGCGCCGCCTGTGAGCAGGTGCTGCTGGAGAACAACGGCCTCATCTGGAGCGTGGTGCGCCGGTATTACGGCCGGGGGGTGGAGCCCGATGACCTGTATCAGCTGGGCTGTCTGGGCTTTCTCAAGGCGGTTCGGGGCTTCGACCCGGAGTTCGGCACCCAATTCTCCACCTACGCAGTGCCCAAGATTGCCGGGGAAATTCGCCGTTTCCTTCGGGACGACGGGCCGGTGAAGGTGAGCCGGGGACTGAAGGAGCGGGGAAACGCCATCCGGACGGCCAGGCAGCGGCTGTCCGCCGAGCTGGGCCGGGAGCCCAGCCTGTCCGAGCTGGCGGCGGAGACGGGTCTCACCGCCGAGGATATCGCCGCCGCCGAGACGGCCGTCGACCCGGTGGTCTCCCTCCAGGCGGAGACGGGGGCGGACGGGCTGACTCTGGAGGGTCTGCTCACCGGCGGGAATGAGGAGGAGGGCATGGTGGAGTGCATTACCCTCCGCGCCGCCCTGGAGGGGCTGCCGGAGCGGGAGCGGGAGGTCCTCCTCCTGCGGTACTACCGGGGGATGACCCAGATGAATACCGCGCGGGTGCTGGGGGTGTCTCAGGTTCAGGTCTCCCGGCTGGAGCGCAGGGCGCTGGACCGGCTGCGGCAGGAACTGGTATAAAAATAATACCGCCCCCCTTTGGCGGAAGGGGGGCGGTGTTTTCGCAGCCGGAGGGAGAAAAGGCCAGTCCAGGAGAGAGGGGAGGGCCAGCGATATCCGGCTGCGGGGCGCCGCTAAAGCGAGCCGAGCGCCCATTGCTGCAAATAAGGGGCCTATCTGCATCCTCAGCATATCAAAAAAAGGATAAAATGGGTGTGAATGTAAGGGCGCCGGCCATAAAAAAACCGTTAATTTCAGTCGTCCAGCATCCGGTATCCGATGCCAAGCTCGGTGTGGATGTACTTGGGCTCGGAGGGATTCTCCTTCAGCTTGCGCCGGATGTTGGCCATATTGACCCGGAGGATCTGGTTGCTGCCGCTGCCGCCGTAGGGCCCCCAGATATGTTCCAGGATAAAGTCATAGGTGAGCACCTTGCCGGCGTAGAGAGCCAGAAGCTCCAGAATCTTGAACTCGTTTTGGGTGAAATGGACCTCCTTCCCGTCCAGCAGGACCTGGTGCCGGGACAGGTCGATGGACAGGTCCTTGATCTGATAGACATCCCGCTGGATGCCCTGGCTAAGCTTGAGCCGTTCGGCCCGGCGCAAAGTGGAACGGATGCGGGCCAGCAGCTCAGACACGCCGAATGGCTTGACCACATAGTCGTCCGCGCCCATGTCCAGCGCCCGGACCTTTTCCGCCTCCCGGTCCCGGGCGGAGATGATGATGACCGGGATTTCCCGGGGCAGCCCCCGCAGCTGGGTGAGGATTTCCAGGCCGTCCAGGTCGGGCAGCCCCAGGTCCAGCAGTACCAGGTCGGGGCCGTGGGAGAAGAACAGGGAGAGCCCCTCCTTCCCCGTGTAAGCGGAGATGACCCGGTAGTCGTTAGCGGTGAGGGCCCGGCTGATAAAGTTGCCGATGGCCCGGTCGTCCTCGATAATGAGGATGGTTTGTTTTTCGCTCACGTTCCTTCTCCTCCTGTGGGGAGGGCGAAGGAGAACAGCGCTCCGCCCTCCGGGTGGTTAGCGGCGGTGAGCCAACCGCCGTGGGCCTTGATGATGCTCTGACAGACGGACAGGCCGATGCCCATCCCCCGGGTGGCATCGCCGGACAGGGGAATGGCCTCCCCCGCCGATACGGCCTGGATGACCTCCGGGGACAGGCCGCGCCCGTGGTCCCGCACCTCCGTGATGGCCCAGTCGTCTTGGCGGTACAGCCGCATCTGGATGTGCAGCGTGTCCCCGGAGTGGCGGACGGCGTTTTCCAGCAGGTTGACCATCACCTGTCTGATTAAAATGGAGTCCATGGGCAGATAGAGGATGTCCTCCGACAGTTCCAGCTCCGCGTGGCAGTCGGGGAAGCGCCGCCGGGTGGTGAGCAGGGCGTCTCCTGCCACCTCCTCCAGCATCTCCTCCCGCTTTTGCAGGGGCAGGCTGCCATCCTGAATGCGGGTGACCGACAGCAGGTTTTCCACCATGGCGATCAGGCTGTCGGCGTCCTGCTTGACATCCATCAGCATGGATAGATTTTTCTCCGACACCTCCGGGCTGCTCAGCAGTACAGCGACCGTCCCCGAGATGGAGGTGAGGGGGGTACGCAGGTCGTGGGACACCGCCCGCAGGATGCTCTCCCGGATGGCAATGCGGTCGGACTCCAGCTGAATGGCGGCCTTTTCCGCGTTGAGCTTCTCGTTGGTCTCATAGAGCTCCCGGGTCTGTTTCTCCCGGCTGGCCGCCTCCAGAGCCTGCTTCTTCACCCGCGCGGTGAGGGCGCAGATCACGCAGGAGACCACTACCATGGAGATCATGGCCACCGGATAGCCGGTACGGCTGAGAGAGAAAGCGTTGTAGGGCTCCATAAAAAAGATGTTGATGCAGAAGGTGCCCACTACAGAGGCGACAATGCCGTACCGATAGCCGGAGGTGAGCAGAGAGATCAGCGCCACTGCCAGCACAAAGACCAGCGCGGAGTTGTTCTCCCCCCCGGTGTGGCCGATGAGGATGCTGCTGGCCCAGTAGGCGCCGCACAGAAACAGCACTGTGATCCCCAGATTTCGGGGGAGAGCAGGAATGCGGTGGCCCTGTATGTCCACCCAGTGATACAGATCCTGGAAATCCTGGAACATAGCGCCGCCTCCTTTCAGAACGAATCCAGTATATCAAAAAACCGTAAAAAGGTAAAGCGCGGGGCAGGAAAGAGGAAAATCTTAACGGTGTCATAATATGGGGAAAAGCGCGGAACGCCGGCGGCGTTCCGCGCTTTTGCTGTCTTTACATTTTTTGCAGCTGCCGCAGCAGGATCCCGGCGATATCCTCGCAGGAGCCCTGGATCTGAACGGCGCCGATATTATAGGCCACCATAGGCATGCCGTACACCACGCAGGACTCCTTGTCCTGGCCGATGGTGTAGGCCCCGGCCTGGCGCATCTTCAGGAGGCCGTCCGCGCCGTCCCGGCCCATGCCGGTCATGATGATGCCGGCCATTTTGCATCTGACTTGCTCCGCCATGGAGAAGAACAGGGCGTCCACCGATGGGCGGTGTCCGCTGACCTTCTCTCCGGGCAGGCAGGACACAGTGTACCGGGAGCCGGAGCGGACCACCCGCATCTGAAAATCGGCGGGAGCCAGCAGGGCCAGTCCGCGGTGGATCTCATCGCCCGACTTGGCCTCCCGGACCTCCATATGACACAGGCGGTTGAGTCGCTCGGCGTACATCTGAGTGAAGCCCACAGGCATGTGCTGGACGATGAGCATGCCCGGAATGTCGGCGGGCAGGCGCTTCATCACCTCCAGGGTGGCCTCGGTGCCGCCGGTGGAGGCGCCCAGACCGATGATGACATTGTCCAGAGAGGGCCGGTTGCCCAGCAGTGGGGGGGCGGGCAGAGAGGGCTGCGAGGGCAGCGCGGGATTGGCGGCGGAAATGGGCGAATGGGCCATGCCCTTCCCCGGCGGGACGGGCATGCTGGGTGAGGCTGGACGGGCACGCACATGGGCCCCGGCGGCGGAAAACACCTTTTCGGTGAGGGCGGCGATAAAGGCGTCGTTTTTTCCAGGTTCAGGTTTGCGCACAAAGTCCACCGCGCCGGCGGACAGGGCATCAAAGACCCGCAGGTCCAGAGAGGACACCAAAATGACGGGCAAGGGGTAGCGGGGCAGGAGCTGTTTCAAAAAATCAATGCCGCTCATGCCTGGCATCTCCACGTCGGAAGTGATAACATCCGGCTTCATCTGGGGTACCTTTGCCATCGCGTCCTGGGCGTTGAAGGCGGTGCCCACGATCTCGATCCGGTGATTTTTGGACAGTCCCTGTGTAATCATCGTGCGGGCCAGGACGGAGTCGTCCACGACCATGACGCGAATCTTCTTATTGGCTGGAAACATGGGCATGGCTTGGGTCTCTCCTTTTCAAGGCTATCCCGGCTCACAGTGATGTGGGCCGGGATAATATTATTTTTTCTGGAACGTGGACGGGGCCACCGTCACATAGGGGGCGTCCTTGCTCAGATTCTCCGAGTGGCTTATCATCAGATAGCCGCCGGGAACAGTGGCATCGTAGAACCGGCGCACCAGAGCGTCCTTGGTGGGCTGGTCGAAGTAGATCATCACGTTGCGGCAGAAAATTACGTCAAATTTTGTCCGGAATTTGATGGGGTCCATCAGGTTGAAGGTCTGGAAAATCACATTGTTGCGGACCTCCGGCGTGACGGCATACCGGTTGCCGTCCACCTTGGTGAAATACCGCTTCTTCCAGGCGGGGGGGAGGGAGTCAGGCAGCTCATAGATACCCTGTTTGGCCTTGGCCATGGCCTTCTGAGAGATGTCTGTGGCCAGAATGCGGGTGTCCCAGAACCGGGCCTGGGGGCCCAGAAAGTCCTTGATGTACATGGTGAGGTTGTAGGGCTCCTCGCCGCTGGAGCAGCCAGCGCTCCAGATGGCCATGGACTTTTTGTTCTGATGCTTGCGCACCAGACCGGGCAGGATCACTTTGGTGAAGAAATCAAAGTGTTCCGTTTCCCGCATAAAAAAGGTGTAGTTGGTGGTCAGGCGGTTAATGACCTGCTCGATTTTCTGCGGGTCCTGCTCCTTCAGCAGGTTGGTGACAAAATCAGAGAAATTGCTGTATCCCTGCTCGGTAAGCATGGAGGACAGGCGGCTGGTGACCAGCTGACGCTTCTCCGCCAGAGTAATGCCGTACTTTGATTTAATAAAATCTACCAGCCGGCAAAAATCCTTGTCAGAGATGGGCTGTATCATCTCAAATTCACTCCCCTCGGAAATGGAGATTTATTCATGGAGCAGCAGCTCGCAGTCCAGCTCCAGCATGGTGCTGCCATCGGGCAGGGTGCACATGCCGCAGACCATGGCCTGCCCCTTGTTGGTGGGGACAGGCAGAATGGCGTCCAGCGGAATATCTACCATCTGCTCCACCATGTCCACCAGAATGCCCACCATGTTGCCGTCTACCTCCACTGTGATGCCGCAGAAGGTCTCCCGCTCCGGCTTGCCAAGGCGCAGGCGGATATCCACAATAGGGACGATCTGGCCGCGCAGATTGATAACGCCTTTGACGTAGTTGGGCACCTGGGGGAGATAGGTGATGGTGTAGTCGGTGATAATATCCTTCACCAGATCGGTCCTGATGCCGTACATCAGGCCGTCAGAGGAGAAGATCAGGTATTTATTGGTCTGAATTTCAGGGGGCTGCTCATTGTAGGCGTCCTCCTGCTCCTGCGCGAACAATACTTCCTCAGTTTGGGCCATAGTTTCGTTCTCCCTTCTTTTAGTCCCGGTCAAAAGGCGCTGTGGGCGGCGGTGTATACGTTGACCACGTCCAGGATAATGCTGATGCTGCCATCGCCCAGGATGCTGCATCCGGTAATGCCGTAGTTCTTGACGCCGAAGCTGTTGACATAGTTGGGCAGGGGCTTGACCACGATCTGGTGTTCTCCAATCAGCTCGTCCACGAACAGACAGTATGAGTGCTCGCCGGCCTCCACCCACATGAGGATGCCGTCCTCAATGCTGTCGCGGCCCTGCTCCATACAGAACACTTCCTTGGCCCGGATAATGGGATAGAAGTTGTCCCGGATCTTTACCATCTCGCCCCGGGCGGGGTCGTGAATGACGTCCTCGGCGGTGACCTTGAGAGAGGACTGGATGGAGTTGATGGGGATGGTAAACATGGACTCGCCCACAGAGACCTCCATGCCGTCCATAATGGCCATGGTCAGGGGGATCTTCAGGGTAGTGGTCATGCCCTTGCCCCATTCGCTGGAGATGGACACGGTGCCGCCCACATCGGCCACATTCTTCTTCACCACGTCCATGCCCACGCCGCGGCCCGAGTACTCGGTGACCTCGGTGTTGGTGGAGAAGCCGGGCATCATCAGGAAGTTAAGGATCTCCTTCTGGCTGTAGTCGTGGTCGGGCGCGGCCAGACCCTGGCGGATGGCCTTGTTCAGCACGGCCTGGGTGTCAACCCCCTGGCCGTCGTCCTTGATCTCGATGATGACCTCGCTGCCGGTGTGCCGGGCGGAAAGGATGACCTCGCCCACCGGGTCCTTGCCGGCGGCGATGCGGTCGGCCTCGTTCTCCTCCAGGCCGTGGTCCATGGAGTTGCGGACGATGTGCATAATGGGGTCGCCAATGGCATCCACAATGGTCTTGTCCACCTCGGTATCCTCGCCGATGAGGGTGAGCTTGGCCTTTTTGCCCAGCTTCTTGCTCATATCCCGGACGATACGGTTCATCTTCTGGAAGGTGCCGGACACGGGCACCATGCGCAGGGACATGGACACGTCCTGCAAATCGTCAGTGAGCTTGCGCAGGTCCCGGGCGGACTTGGTGAAGTTGTCCAGCCGCAGCCCCTTCAGGTCGGGGGAGGATGTGACCATGGACTCGGTGATGACAATCTCGCTGACCACCGCCATCAGCTGGTCCAGCTTGGCCAGGTTGACGCTGATGAGGCTCTCCTTGGCATGCTGCTGTCCGGCCCCGGAGGCCTTGGCGGCGGGGGCGTCGGCCTTGGGAGCGGGCTGAGCGGGGGCGTCAGCCTTGGGGGCGGGCTGAGCGGGGGCGTCGGCCTTGGGGGCCTCCGGCGCGGGCTCGGCCTTTGCGGGCTTGGCGGCGTCGACAGGCTGATACTCCCGGACAGAGCCGGCGTTCTTCACCCCAGGGATGACGCTGTTGCGCTCCTCCGCGGTGCGGAACCAGACGAAGAAGCCCTGGTCGGCGATGATGTCGGAGGTGGAGGGGTCGGTCTCCACATTGTCCGGGCTGTACACGAAGTCGCCGCAGTAGTCTTTGACGTTGTTGATGAGCATAAAGGCCCGCAGATTCTCCATCCCGCTGCCCTCGTCAAAAAAGACGTGAACACCGTAGAGGTAATCCTCGCTGACGATGGCGGCCGGGGCGGCGGAGGCGTCCGGGGCGGCCACGGCGGGCGCTGTCTCCTCCGGGGCGGCCTCGGCCTCGGGAGCGCTGGGATTACCCTGAATTTTATCGATCAGGCTATTAATTTTGTTTACGATGTGGTCGATAGACTGAGAGAGCGGTTCCTCGTTTTCCACTTTTTCAATTTCGCTGCGGAAAAAGTCCACCGCCTGAAACAGCATATCGAACAGGTCGGGCCGGGTCTGTTCCGGAACGATATCCATACCCTTCTCCCGAACGAGGAAAAACAAGTCCTCAATCCGATGGGCCACCGTCATCAGAGAGGTGAACTCCATCATAGCGGAGGAACCCTTGATCGTGTGCATGATCCGAAAGATCTCGTTGACACTGTCCTCCGAGAATGTATCTGCCTCCTCCGCCGCCAGCAGGATGCCATCCAGCTGTTCCAGCAGGGTGTTGGTCTCATATAGGTACATATCCAGAATGCTGTCGCCCATAAAAACGCCACCTTTTCTCATTTGGTTGGCGGTGGGCCCTGGCCTCCCGCGAAGGCACGGCACACCCGCCTATATCTAATCATACTCGTTATATCGGCTGTGTCAATTAGAAAATTAAGTTTCCCCGAAAAAAAATCGAAGATTTTACGGAAATGGAGTGTCGCCAATGCCAGACCTGCTTGGTGTGACTAACCCGGTACCGGGCCATAATGACAGCAATGTAAACCGAAATATCCCCGTTTCCCCCGGTGACACCCGGATTCAGAACGCCCCGGACCCCTCCAGGGTCAGCCGGCCGGACAACCGGACGGAGCGGCAGGACGCCGGCGACTCCGGCGGGAGCCAGGCCCTGCGGTATGACTCCAACTTCGCCGCCTTCCTCCAGCGCATGGCCAACACCCCCGAGCTGCGGGAGAGCCTGTCCGTTATCTTTTCCATGTACGAGGGAAAGGTGGTCTCCTCCGGCATTGAGGAGGGGCTGGCCGGCGAGATGGGCGCCCTGCTCAACATGCTGCACATGGACGAGGGGCAGCTGGGCAAATTCCTCCTGTCCCAAATGGCCAACGGCAACCGCTTCGGCGGCGCGCTGTTCGCCCTGCTGCGGGAGGCCTTCGCCTCCAGCAACTCGGAGGCCATACGAAACAGCATCCTCCAATTTTTGAAAAAGTACGGCGACTACTCCTCCACTGCCCACCTTCAGAACAACCTGCTCCGGGGGCTGACCCGGCTGACCCGGGCCATCCCCGCCAGCTACGGCAGCCAGCTGCTGCCCATGGTGTCCCAGCTGGAGCAGCTGCTCAACGCGGGGGACCGGGCCGGAGCGCTGAAGCTGCTCCAGGGCAGCATCCTCCCCTTCCTGTCCTCCTACACCAGCAAGACCAACGACATGGGCCTGTCCCGAACGCTGATTTCCATGCTGGCTCTGGACATCTCCCGGTATGAGAACGGCAGCGAGGACAGCCTGCTCCAGGCCTTCCACCAGCTCACTGCCAGCCCCGGCCTGCGGGAGAAGCTGGGGGGGCTGAGCGATGAGGCCCTGCTGCGGCTGCTGGACAGCACCAGCTTCGCCAAGGCCGCCGACGGGGACCGGTTCGCCGCCCAGCTGACCCAGGCGGCCCAGCGGGCCCTCCAGGGGGGCGCGGGCAACGAGGTCCAGGAGGCCTTCCGCAACATCGTCTCCGCCTTCCTGGTCAACGAGAGCGTCCATATGCCGCTGAACCACATTCTGCTCCCCCTGGAGTGGGAGGGGAAGATGGTGTTCTCCGAGATGTGGGTGGACCCGGACGCGGAGGAGAACCTGAAGCGGGGCCGGCGGGGACAGCCCAACACCCTGCGGTTTTTGTTCAAGATGGACATTCAGGACCTGGGCTTCTTCGATATGGTGCTCACCAGCCAGGGGGAGAAGGTGGACATCCAGGTGTTCTGCCCGGAGAAGGTGGCCCCGTTCTCCCAGCTGGTTCAGGGGGAGCTGACCCGCATTCTGACCGATAACGGCCTGTCCGCCAATGTGATCCAGGTCCAGCAGATGGCCAGACCGCTGACCATATCCGGGGTGTTCCCGAAAATCTTTGAGGGGGAGAACAGTATCAATGTCAAGATATGATAACCGGGCTACCAACCGGGCGGTGGCCCTGAAGTACGAGGGGGAGGGCGCCCCGGTGGTGGTGGCCTCCGGGATGGGCTACCTGGCCGAGCGGATGGTGGAGGTGGCCGCCGAGAGCGGCGTCCCCGTCTATGAGGACAACTCCTTGGCCACCATGCTCTCCCAGCTGGCCCTGGGCCAGGAGATCCCCGACGCGCTGTATCAGGCCATCGTGGAGATCTACGTCTACTTTTTGAATTTTGATCCCAACGACCCGGACAAGGCCCGGCGGGAGCGGGCCGCCCTGACGGCGCAGCAGCCGCAGGAGCCATCTGTGGAAGAGAAAGGAGAGTCCTGAATGGAAGAGAGGCTCTATTTGATCCTGGACAGCCAGGGCACCCCCCTGGCCAACGCGGTGCTGGAGTCGCCCCTCAACGCCGAGGTTTTACAGATCCGCATCCTCAATAAAAAGGAGGAGGCGGTGGCGGCCCACCGGGAGATCCAGCTCATCGGCCTGGATGACAGTTCGCCTAACCGGGTGGGCGTCATTGTCCGGCAGCGGGGGGACCAGATGGTCATCCAGCCCACCGCCGCCCTGGGCCCGGCGGCCCGGGAGAATCTGCGCATCCTCACCGACTTCGAGAGCGTCATGTACCCCGTCTCCGGCCGCTGGAGGGGACAGCGCCCCTTCAAGGCCAAGGACCTGAGCTGCGGAGGCATCGCGTTCTACTCCTCCATCCTGCTGGAGGACCGGGAGATTGTGGAGATGGTCCTGCCCGTCACCGACTCTCCGGTGATTGTCAAGACCCAGATTCTCCGCGCTCTGCCTGATGAGAACTCCTCAGACCCTCTGTACGCGTCCAAATTTGTGGACCTGATCCACGACGAGGAGGCGCTGATCCGCAAGGCGGTATTCAGCATCCAGATCAGCACCTCCGCTTGACATGCTGTTTTCCGGGACCCTTTGGCCCTGTGCTCTTTGGAGAAAAGAAAGGAGAACCACTTATGCCTCGTAGAACGAAAACAATGCACCGCGGGTGGAAAAAGCGGGCCTTCTCGCTGCTGCTGGCCGTCAGTTTGACGCTGGGAATGGTACCCGGCCTGACCCTGACCTTCGCGGCCGCGCACTGGGCCGACGGCTACCTGGACCAGCTGGTGGACTGGGGTGTCATGCGGGCTGACCAGACCGGCGCCCCCGACACCCCTCTGACCAGGGCCGAGTTTATGGCGATCATCAACCGGGCCTACGGCTATACCAAGACAGGCCCCATCCCCTTTACAGACGTCTCAGTCGGGGACTGGTTTTATGACGATGTGGCCATCGCCTACACCGCGGGCTACACGCTGGGCACCTCCGCCACCACCTTCCACCCCAACCAGACGCTGAACCGGGAGCAGGCGGTGTGCATCCTGGCCCGGAATATGATGATGGAGGAGACGCCGGGGGAGAACCTGGCCTTCTCCGATGCCCGCGATGTCAGCAGCTGGGCCCGGGGGCTGGTGAAAACCGCCGTGGACAACTATATCATCAACGGCTACCCGGACGGCAGCTTCGGCCCCCAGGACACCGTGTCCAAGGGCCAGATGGCCAGCCTGATCGTCCAGTGTATCGGCACCCCGCTGAATAAGGAGGGGGATTACGCCCTGGGCGATGTGTTCGGCAATGTCACCATCACCTCCTCCGGCGTCACCCTGCGGGATACCACCGTCAGCGGCGATTTGTATGTCTCCGGCGGCGTGGGCCTGGGCAACGTGAAGCTGGAGAATGTCAATGTGCTGGGACGGATCATCGTCAGCGGCACCGGCGAGAGTCAGGAAGGCGACGCCAGCGTGGTCCTGCGCAATGTCACCGCCAATGAGATGCTGGTGGACAATATGAAGGACCAGCTGGTCACCCTTCGGGCCGAAGGACTGACCAATATCGGCCAGACCACCGTGCGCACCCCCGCCTACCTGGAGGACAACGCCCCAGACGAGTTCGGCCTGCGGAAAATTGATATGCAGGAGACCGGCGCCAGGCTGACCCTGGCCGGACGGGTCAAGGAAGTCGTGAATACCGCGCCCCAGAGCACCATTCAGGTGGCCAAAGGCACGGTGGCCAAGCTGACGGTGGATGAGGCCGCTGTCGGCTCTACCGTCCAGCTGGACCGGAATACCGAGGTCAAGGAGCTGAATCTGGACACCGGCACCAATGTTACCGGCCAGGGCGATGTGGACAAGATGAATGTCAACGCCTCCAACGTGACCAGCACCATGCTGCCTGACAATATCTACATCCGGCCCGGACTGGAGGCCAACATTGACGGCGAGGTCATGGACTCCGCCGCTGCCGAGGAGTCCTCTCTGGACCCCCGTATCCTGTCCGGCTATCCAAAGGCCGGTGACGTGGCTCCCACCTCGCTCAAGGCGGAGTTCGCCGGCAATAAGCGGGGCACCATCTACTGGGGTGTGAGCAGCATTACCGACGGCTCCATCACCGCGGAGGACCTGATTTCCCCGCCGTCCTACGGCTCCACGGTGCTGAAAAACGGCTCTGTCGCCATTCCCTCGTCCAACACGGCAGTCCCGGTGCAGATCACCGGCCTCACCGTGGGCGGGTCCTACTACCTGTCCGCCGTTCTGGTGGACGCCAGAGGCGAGCGCAGCCCGGTCAAGGTGATCTCCTTCACCACGCCGGACAACACCAAGCCCGCCTTCGCTCAGGGCTACCCCTACATGTCTCTGGTCACCGACACCCTGGCCCAGGCCACCGTTATGGCCACCAAGAGCTGCAAGCTGTACTACGCCGTTCTGCCTCAGGGGGCCCAGGCGCCTACCGTCAACGACCTGAAGTCCGCCGCCGTCACAGGCAACCTGGGCTACGGCGTGATGGATGTGGTGAAGAACACCGAGCACACCTTCACCGTCAGCCGCCAGCTGGAAGAAATGAAGAACTACGTCGCCTACTTCTGGCTCACTGACGCCGACGGAGCCAACAGCTCCAATATCGTGGCCGTCCGATTTACCACCAAGGACATGACCCCGCCGGAGTTTGACCCCGACCCCTATATGAGCGGCGACCCGACGGCCACCTCCGTCCGGCTGACGGCCGGCCTGAATGAGGCGGGGACCATCTACTGGGTGGTGGTTGCCCAGGGGGCCCGCTACCCCCTGCCTAACGGCGCAATCGGCTCCACCGACAACACCACCAACGCCTCCGGGGACTCTGTCGCCAAGCTGGACAGCATGTATGCCAAGCAACAGGTGAAGGACGGCCGCAATTCCCTGAAAAAGGGGTCGGTGCGGGTCGCCAGCGCGGAGGCCGAGGTTGCCATCAATGTTACCGGCCTGACCAAGGGGACCGCCTATGACCTGTACTACGTGGCCCAGGACGCCGCGGGCAACTTCTCCGCCGTTGTCAAGATGATCTCCATCCACACCCTGGACAACGACCCGCCCACCGTCCGGCAGTCCTTCGACCCCCACGGCGGCGACCCGGTGCGGGAGCCCCTGACTACCAGCACCCTGTCCGTCATTTTCAGCGAGGACGTGGTTTCCTCCACCGGCGCGGGCAATCGAAAGAGCCTGCTCACCATCCGTACCGAGATGGGGAGCCAGGACACGGCCACGGTGAATCAGGCGAAAGACGACCTGGCCGATTTCCTGGAGAAGAGCATTTGGCTGTATCAGTCCGAGCAGGGCAAACGACCTGAGCGGGTGAATGTCTGGAACGGGAACGGCGAGCGCCCCTGGATCAATTACCATAACGCCCGGTTCGGCACCAGCTCCAAGGCGGGCGAGGTGGTCATTGAGTTCCCCTACAGCGAGACCGACAGGGATTCCGCCCACCGGCTGGCCAGCGGCGCGAGTTACTACTTTGAAATCCGCGCCATCACCGACAACTCCGCCGCCTTTAACCCCATCAAGGACGGCAATAATGAGAACACCTCCGTGCTGAACTGGGAGAATATGGGTACCGCCCACAATATTCCCTCCTTTACCACCGTGTTCGCCCAGGTGACCCTGTCCAACCCCGCCATCGGCAACGACAGGCCACTGTTTGGCAATAGTACGGCTGACAAAAATCCGCTTGTGTTGGACGGTAAACAATACGCCAACATGGACATGACGTTCCGCATGGTGCCCGGCTCCACTGAGGCGGTGGATAAGACCAACTCCTACGACATGGTGCTGTTCACCAACACCAACCTGGCCTTTGACCTGTACTGCCGCATCACCAAGCCTGACAATGACAGACTTGCAACAGCTGACGAGGCGAAGGAGGCCGGCATCACGGCAAAAAACGGTGCGGATACCAACGGCTGGTTCTACATCGGCAACTCCGAGAGCCTGATCCGTCCCGCGGGGAACGACCCCGACAACTGGCGCGGCGCGTCGCTGGGCCGGATGGAGGGCCTGGACGACTTCCCGGTGGTCAGCGACTTGAAGCAGAGCTATGAATACGACTTCGCGATTACGGTGACCTCCATCAGCGGTGAGACAGAGCGGGATATCTGGACGAACAACGTGATTTTCGATATCTACGTCCTGGCGGGTAATCCGAGAAACCTGAGCAGTCTGGCCGGTGAGCTCACTGTGAATAACATGAATGCGCAGACAAGTCAGTCGCTGGCGCTGGGCGGACTGGTGTCCATCGGCAGCAACCCCACCGCCGGGAGCAAGTTTGTGGAGGTGCAGTGGACCTTCCGGGACAGCCGCCTGCCCAAGTTTATGGAGGGCTATCCTTTGATTACGGCGTATGCTGACAATGCGGAAGTAAAGTATCAGTTGGACCGTGAGGGATATCTTTACTATGCGATCGCGCCATACAACGGAATTGGTGTGGGAATCAGCGGAAGCAGCGCAAGCGGCGAGGCCCTTTGGAACATCCTCCCAAAACAAGGACAGAATAAGGACGACCAGGAGGATCCGATTTATCAGGATATCAATGGCAACGATATTACTCTTTCAAGACCTACCGCTGGCGCAATTATGGATGAAAAGACCTATCCCAATTTCAAGCCGGAGCCCCTTCCCATTGTTTATCCGGGCGGTTTTGAGGAAAAGACAATCAACTTGTCCAAGTTGGAACCCAGACAAAAGTATATCATCTACTTTGTGCTGAAAGGCGAATCGGATAAAACTTCCCAGGTGTTCGGCTATGCATTTGAGACCACCGACACCGCAAAGCCCAAATTCGACCTTACCTCCGACGCGGGTTCCGGTACCGCCAATGTGGCGACCCAGATTCCCGCCAAGTTCTGGTGGCGCGTGTTCTCTACTGCGGACGCACAGGCGATGGCTGCCTTGAACGCCACGGTAGATGTTTCTTCGTATTATGGAACAACAGGAACAACAAAAACGATGACTGTTTTGGAGGCAATGAATACCTCGTATCGCTTCACAGATGATCAAGGCAGTCCGAAAAAGGGAACGGCAGCGGATACCGATTTCTCTCTGTTCGATATGTACGGAAGCAACACACAGAAGGACAATGTCAATGAGCTGATTCGGAATTACACAGGAGGGCAGACGGTAAACGAGGGCCCCACCACCGGTAATACGACGGTTGGAAGTGGTACACGGTTTACCCATGGACTTACACAGAGTGATCTGAACAAACTGGATCCATACCCCTCTGTTTATGTCCTGTTGGTCGTGGGACACCATACCGGCAGTGATGAGTCAAGGCCGTCCCATGATATCGACTCCTTCCGGGCAATTACCAATCTGCAAAAGTCTGATTTGTCGGTGCCTTACCTGAATGGCTTTACAGCTACAAATGCAACGAAAAAACCGGGTGATGATGGTACTGAGCTATATAAGGCTCACTTGACCCTCACGTTCAGCAGAGAGTTATATTGGGTGCCCAGCGGAGGGACTGCCGCAAGCGTTATCCCTGTTATTCAGAATACAGGTAATTATGATTCGACCAAAAAGTATATTGGGATTGACGGAAACCGTGCTCCCTCCGCGGTGGGAACTGTTAAAGCCAACCCGACGACTGGCAGTACAACATCACCTGAAGCGCTGTTTACCTATGAGCTTGATGCCGAAATCCCGGTAGATACCTATGTGCGGCTTCTCGCCAACGGTAGTATTGCGAACGTAAACGGTATTAACAACGGAACAAATAACGACACGCTGGAAATCGTTGTATTGCCTGCGAATACGCTGATAAACAAGCAATCGGGTATAGAAAATGCGTCCCCCCAGTATGTGGCTTTCTGGAATGGACAGCTTGTCAGCAACACATACGACTTAAAAACTACACCTTAAATTGTCCCTCAGCGGGAGCGGGCTCCGGCCCGCTCCCGTCCCCCATTACCAATCCACACGAAAAAGGAGTGTTTTATGGTGAAAACGACTATAGGACGGCGCGGGCTGTCCCTGTTCCTGACGCTGGTCATGTGCCTGACTATTGCTCCGGCGGTGTTCGCGGCGGGGGAGACGCTGACCATGTCCCAACAAGCGGCGACCCTGGATGTGGGCGGCACTGTGGATCTGACCGTAACTGAAAGCGGCATCGCGGACTTTGACAAATCAAAGGTCGTTTGGACCTCCAGTGACGAGAAGATCGCCACAGTGAATGGCGGCACCGTTACCGCTGTCGCGCCGGGGACGGCGACCATTACGGCAAGCTATACGATTCCCGCCGAGACGCCCGACCCAGGCCCCGCGCCCGACCCAGGCCCCGCGCCCGCCCCAGGCCCCACCACCCGGGCGGACACGGTCATCGAGGCCACCTGCAATGTGACCGTTACGGACAACCTGACCGGCATGGAGCTCAAGTTGGATGAGACGGAATTGGAGCTGGTGGAGCGGGACGTGCAAGAGCTGACCGCCATTCTGACTCCGATCCCGGCTGATGCCACGATCAGCTCAGGCAGGGTCCAATATGAGTGGAGGACCGATAACGAAAATGTGGCGGCGGTTGCTCCCTCAAGGGATGGAACAAAAGCCGATGTCACCGCCCGGAATGAGGGCACGGCCAAAATTACGGTAACGGCCCGATATAAGCCCCTGGGCAAGGATGAGATAACGGCTACCGCAACGTGTCTGGTTGGCGTTGCCCCCAAGATGGACGGCATCCGGCTCAGCCCCAGCGGGCCCCTCATCCTGGAGACGTCGGGCCGGCAGAGCAGGCAGGACATCACGGCCACCCCCAACCCGCCGACGGCTGCCGTTACCTGGAAGTCCTCCGACAGCTCTGTGGCCCAGGTGGGCACCTCCGCCGCCAACGGTCAGACCGCCACCATCACCGGCCGGGCCCCCGGCATTGCCACTGTCACTGCCACCATCGGCGCCGATGGGAACACAGACTCAGCGGACATTGAGGTGGAGGTCAGCGGCATCAAGCTGGTGGGAAACACCTCCATCACCGTCCGGGAGAACAGCGATGAGAACCTGCCCGTCATCGAGCGCTACGGCGCGGCGAAAAGCGGCAGCCTGAGCTTTCAGTCGGCCAACACCAATATCGCCGTGGCCAACAGCTCGGCGGTGATGGGACGGGGCCCGGGCACCACCACCATCACCGTCTACGCGGGGGCCAATTATCAGGCCACCTTCACCGTCACCGTTGAGCCGGACGAGGCTACCACCATCGGACCGGTTAAGAATTTCAAGACCAGCGATACCCTGAGCTTCGGGGACTATATCAGCAATTTCCGCGGGCAGGTCGCGAGCGGGAACCTGTCCCACCTGACCGGCGTGCGGGTGGACCCCGCCCAGGGCACCCTGTACTACCGCTATAACACCGCCGACGGCCCCGAGGGCGTGGCCCAGAGCACCAACTACTACTACAACGCCTTCGGGAACCAGAAGAGCATGAGCGATATCACCTTTGTGCCCAATCCCAACTATACCGGCACCGAGGTGACAATCAACTATACCGTTGTCTCCAACACCTACCAGAGTACCAACGGGCGCATTATTCTGGAGCTGGAAAAGAGCCAGGCCAGCAATGAGATATACCTGTCCGGCACCCACAGCTACCCCGCGCAGTTCAGCAGCGAGGATTTTAACCGGATCTGCCAGCAGAACTACGGCGCGGCTTTGAACTATGTGACCTTCTCCCTGCCTTCCTCCAGCCAGGGCACCCTGTATACCGACTATGTCAGCGAGGAGAACTACGGCAGCAAGGTCACCACCGGCACCCGGTACCGCCGGCAGGAGCTGGATAAGGTGTTCTTTGTCCCCAGCGAAGGCTTCTCGGGCACCACCACCGTCTACTATACCGCCCGGGCGGTGGGCACCCCCGGCGCCACCTACTCCGGACAGGTGATTATCAGCGTCAGCCGGGACAGCGGACAGGCCGGCGAGAAGCTGGTCTATGAATGCTCCGCCGGCGGCTATGTGACCCTGGACGACGCCCGGTTCAACGACTACTGGCGCAACGAGATGAAGGGCAGCGGCAATCTGAACTACATCCGATTTGACGCCCTGCCCTCCGCCAGCCAGGGTACCCTGTACTACCGTTATCGCTCCGCCAGCAACACCGGCAGCGCGGTCCAGACCGGGACCAACTACTACTACGGCAGCTACAACCCCCGGCTGGACTCTGTGTCCTTCGCCGCCGACAAGGACTTCGCCGGCGTTGTCTACATCCC
Source organism: Lawsonibacter sp. (assembly GCA_022799835.1). Taxonomy (GTDB): domain Bacteria; phylum Bacillota; class Clostridia; order Oscillospirales; family Oscillospiraceae; genus Lawsonibacter. The sequence goes on from JAAWPF010000008.1 coordinate 17,968, forward strand.
CTTCACCGGCTACACCGACAGCGGCGACCGCTTTTCCGGCAGGATCGAGATCGACGTGACGGGGACCGGCGGCTCGGGCAGTGTCTGGTATCCCTGCCGGCCCGGGCGGACGGTGGACTTCAGTGTCAGCGACTTTAACCGGCTGAGCAGCAGCCTGACCGGCCGGGACGTGGATTTTATCAAATTCCAGGATCTGCCTAACAGCTCCACCCAGGGCTCTCTCTACTACAACAGCAGCCGTGTCACCTCAACCTCCAGAAACTACTACCGCTCCGGCGGGACCTATCAGATCCGGAACCTGTCCTTCCGGGCGGCCAGCAGCTTCAGCGGGTCGGTGAATATTCCCTTCACTGGCCGCTCCGCCAATGGAATCAATTTCGACGGGACCCTGACCATCTCCTCTGACGGCTCGGGAAACTGGGACAGCAATATCTACTACTCCACCGACTACAGCGCCGCCGCGGTCTTTGACCGGGACGACTTTGACGAGCTGTCCCAGTTGGAGAGCGACCGAAATGTGAGCACCGTATGGTTCACCGACCTCCCCTCCGAAACGGAGGGCTCCCTCTACCGCAATTACTATTCCAGCTCCAGCAAAGGCAGCCGCATTACCTCCAACAATACCTCTATCTCGGCCAGCAGCCTGGACCGGGTGGCTTTCATCCCGGCCAGCGGCTTTACCGGGACGGTGTATCTCCCCTTCCGGGCCCGGTCGGCCAGCGGCGACGACTTCTACGGCACTGTGCAGGTGGATGTGGGGCGGCCCAGCGCGGACGTCACTGCCCGCTACTACACCTGGACCTCCCCGGTGAACCTGCGCAGCCAGGACCTGCGCCGCAGCACCGCCAGCCTCAACTATATCCGCTTCACCGCTCTGCCCTCCGCCAGCGAGGGACGCCTGTTCTACCGCTACACCAGCCCCACCCAGTATGAGCGGCAGGCCCTCACCGGGACCTCCTACTACGCCAGCGGCAGCAGCCTGATCTCCGACCTGGCTTTTGTCCCCCGGGCGGGCTACACCGGAACGGTCTACATCCCCTATACCGGCACCAATACCAATGGGACCACCTTTGAAGGGGAGATCGCAATCAGCGTTTCGCCCTCCAACGGCTCCAACCATTTCAGTGACATGGGCCAGTACAGCGGCGAGGCCCGGGCGGCGGTGGATTACCTCTACAACCTAGGTGTCACAAAGGGTATTTCCTCCACCCGGTTTGGGCCGGAACTGAATATCAGCCGGGCCGACTTTGCCGTGATGGTCTATAACGCCTTTGGACTCTCCTCCAGCGGCTCCTATCAGGTGTTCAGCGATGTCCCGGCCGGCGCCTACTACAGCCAGGCTATCAACGCGCTGTATAACAGAGGAATCGTGGGAGGCACCGGAAACGGCATGTACTCCCCCAGCCTGAATGTCTCCCGCCAGGACGCCGTGTGCATGGTCCACCGGGCCATGCGCTCCATCGGCTGGAGCACTGGCAATGGCAATACCTCTCTGCTGGATGGATACAGCGATGGCAGGTATGTCTCAGACTACGCCAGGAGCGATATGGCCAACGCCATCTGGCGGGGCTACCTGCCCACGGCCAATGGCCGGCTGGACTACAACTCGCCCCTGACCAGGGTGGATATGGCCCAGATCCTTCACCGCGTATTGACCTATTGAGGCTTATAAGAATGGCGCCGGGTTTGACCCGGCGCCGTTTTTATGCCCTCGCCCTGCCAGCAAGGGGTTGCACAGCTTTAAAGTACGTGGTATAATGAACCGTTACGGCGCGTTATGCCCAAAATACGAAAAAGGAGATTGCCCGCCATGACCTACAAAGAGGAATTTATCAGCTTTATGGTGCGCTCCGGTGTGCTTACTTTTGGGGACTTTACCACCAAATCGGGCCGGAAAACCCCCTATTTTGTCAACACCGGCAACTACAAAACGGGGGCCCAGGCCGCCAAGCTGGGGGACTACTACGCCGCCTGCGTCCAGGAGAACCTGCCCAACGGGATCGACTGCCTCTTTGGCCCGGCTTACAAGGGCATCCCTCTGGCGGTCTCCGCGGCGGCATCCCTTTTCCGCGATTACGGCCGGGATCTGCCCTACTGCTTTAACCGCAAGGAGGCCAAGGACCACGGCGAGGGGGGCTCCATGGTGGGGTACAAGCCCCAGGACGGGGACCGGGTGGCTATCATTGAGGACGTGGTCACCGCCGGCACCGCTGTCCGGGAGTCTATCGAGCTGTTCAAGCATGTGGCCAAAGTGGAGATGAAGGCCCTCTTCGTCTCGGTGGACCGGATGGAGCGGGGCACCAGGGACTGCTCCACCTTGGACGAGCTGCGCCAGGACTACGGCATCCAGGTATTCCCCATCGTCACCGTGCGGGACGTGATCGCCTTCCTTCACAACAACCCGGTGGACGGCAGGGTGTACATTGACGACGGGATAAAGGTCAAAATGGAGAACTACCTGGCTGAATACGGGGCAGAATAAGGAGAACCGGCGGTATGAACTTTATCGACCGTGCTCTGGCCCAAGGGGAGAGCGTAACCCCGGACGATTTCCTTCAGGCTATGGCGGATATCTACAAGGAACCCCGGGTCTGGCGGGAGCTGGACCGATACCCCCAATACATCCAGGATGTCATTTATATCATCGACTACGACACCGAGGTGCAGATGGAGGGGCTGGACGCCTGTGCGGCCAGCCCCCACGCGGAACAGTATATTCAGGCCCTGCTGAATTGCGGGGCGGCGGCCGAGGCGGAGATTTTAAAGCGTGCCTGGGAGCTGAGCTTGAGCGGCCCGGATTATGAGGACGAGGCGGTTGACGCTGAAATGGACATTCTCTATCAGCAAATTGCCCTCAATCAAGATTATGATGCCTTTTGGGACTTAGTACGGGGATATATTGAGCGGTCCCGAGGAGCTTAGAGGAGTTGAGCGGCCATGCCGGAGAAAAAGAGGGCCATCCACACCGGTCACCGGGGGCGGGTGAAGGAGGAATTTCTCACCCGGGGGATTGAGGGCTGGCCCGACCACAAGGTGCTGGAGCTGATTTTGTTCTACGCCATCCCCCAGGGGGACGTGAATCCACTGGCCCACGAGCTCATCGACCGCTTTGGCTCTCTGTCCGGCGTGCTGGACGCCCTGCCCGAGGAGCTGACTAAAGTGAAGGGGATGGGGGAGCACTCCGCCTCCATGCTCAAGCTGTTTCCGGCGGTGCTGGGCCGGTATATGAAGGGCCGTACCGATCCGGGGGTGATTGTACACACCCCGGCGGAGGCGGGCTATGTGCTGGCCCCCTATCTCTACGGCGCCCGGAACGAGATGGTCTATATCCTGTGTCTGGATGCCAAGGAGAAGGTGCTGGGGGTCTGGAGGATATCGGAGGGGAACATCGGCAGTTCCGACGTGACCATCCGCCGGGTGGCGGAGGAGTGCCTGGCCCTGCGGGCCACCTTCTGCTATCTGGCCCACAACCACGTCAGCGGGATTGCCCTGCCCTCCCCGGCGGACATGAATACCACCAACGTTGTCCGCAGCGCCCTGTCCCCGCTGGGGGTGAGGCTGGTGGACCACCTGGTCTTTGTGGACGGCGACCTGGTGTCCGTCCGGGAGAGCCAGCAGTACGGGCGGGGCGGCTTCCAAATGGTCTACCCGGGCCAGCGGTAAATTTAATAGATATTTAACTTGATGTGGAACATTAGTTCTGCTATAATAGGTATGCCCTAAGAGGGCGTGCGGGGCGGGACGACTCGCCGCGCCGCGCCGCGGCTGCGTGAAAAGGAACGGCGCGCCCTGTGGCCGTCAACTGAGAGAGGTGAACGCCATGCCCAAATTTGAAGTGGTCTCCGAATACACCCCCAGCGGCGACCAGCCCGAGGCCATCGAGGCCTTGGCCAACGGTATCGAGATGGGGCTGGACGAGCAGACCCTGCTGGGTGTCACCGGCTCGGGCAAGACCTTCACCATGGCAAAGGTGATTGAGAAAGTCCAGCGGCCCACCCTGGTGCTGGCCCATAACAAGACGCTGGCCGCCCAGCTGTGCGCCGAATTTAAGGAGTTCTTCCCCAACAACGCGGTGGAGTACTTTGTGTCCTACTACGACTACTATCAGCCCGAGGCCTATATCCCCCACACCGACACCTTCATCGAGAAGGACTCCTCCATCAACGAGGAGATCGACCGGCTGCGTTTAAGCGCCACCGCCTCCCTTCTGGAGCGGCGGGACGTGATTGTGGTGTCGTCGGTGTCCTGCATCTACGGCCTGGGCGAGCCCGACGACTACGGCAAGATGATGATCTCCCTCCGGGTGGGGGCTGCCCTGGAGCGGGACGAGCTTCTCAAGAGGCTGGTCTCCATCCGCTACGAGCGCAACGACATCGCCTTTGACCGGAACATGTTTCGGGTCCGGGGGGACACGGTGGAGGTCTGGCCCGCCTACTGGAAGGATACCGCCATCCGGGTGGAGTTCTTTGGGGACGAGATTGACCGCATTTCGGAAATCAATGTGGTCACCGGTTCCCCCATCCGGCGCCTGCAGAATATCCCCATCTGGCCCGCCAACCACTACGTCACCCCCAAGGAGAAGATGGACGCCGCCATCCAGGACATCTACAAGGAGATGGAGGAGCGGGTGGCCTTTTTTGAGTCAGAAAATAAGCTCATCGAGGCCCAGCGCATTAAGCAGCGTACCCTGTACGATGTGGAGATGATGCAGGAGCTGGGCTACTGCTCCGGCATCGAGAACTACTCCCGGGTGATTGGAGGCCGTCCGGCGGGGTCGCCCCCCAACACCCTGCTGGACTACTTTCCCAAGGACTTCGTTCTGTTCATTGACGAGAGCCATGTCACCCTGCCCCAAGTGCGGGCCATGTACAACGGCGACCGGGCCCGGAAGACCACCCTGGTGGAGTACGGCTTCCGCCTGCCCAGCGCCTTCGACAACCGGCCCCTGAAATTTGAGGAGTTTGAGAAGCGGGTCAACCAGATCGTCTACGTCTCCGCCACCCCGGGGGAGTATGAGCGCACCCGGTCGGGACAGATTGTGGAGCAGGTCATCCGGCCCACCGGCCTGCTGGACCCGGTGATTGAGGTCCGGCCGGTGGAGGGCCAGATTGACGACCTCATTGGGGAGATCAACACCCGAACCGCCCGAGACGAGCGGGTGCTGGTGACCACCCTCACCAAACGGATGGCGGAGGACCTGACCGCCTACCTCCAGGGGGCGGGCATCAAGGTGCGGTATATGCACCACGATATCGACGCCATGGAGCGCATGGAGATTATCCGGGACCTGCGCCTGGGGACGTTTCATGTTCTGGTGGGCATCAACCTGCTCCGGGAGGGGCTGGACCTGCCCGAGGTCTCCCTGGTGGCCATTCTGGACGCCGACAAGGAGGGCTTCCTGCGCTCTGAGACCTCCCTCATTCAGACCATCGGCCGGGCTGCCCGGAATGCGGAGGGTATGGTGGTCATGTACGCCGATACTGTCACGCCGTCTATGCGACGGGCCATCGACGAGACCGAGCGCCGCCGGGGTATTCAGGACGCCTTTAACAAGGAACACGGCATCGTCCCCAAGACGGTCATCAAATCGGTGCGGGACCTGATGAGCATCTCCGCCGGCGAGGATACCGCCGAAAAACGGGGCGAGGTACAGGGCCTCACCAAGCAGCAGAAGGCCGAGCGCATCGCCCGGCTGGAGAAGGAGATGCGGGAGGCGGCCAAAATGCTGGAGTTTGAGCTGGCCGCCGCCCTCCGGGACCAGATCATCGAGCTGCGGGGGAAGTAAAGGAGAATCAATATGGGCGGTCTGATTGTTGTGGTTCTGTGGCCCATGATCTTGCCGGTGGCGATTTTGTATTTTTTGGATGTGGCGCTGAACCTGTTCGCACCCATCCTGCTGGGACTGAACATTGCCGGATTGGCCTTTCTGCTTCTGATCCGCTGGCTGTGGAAGCGCAGCGGCGCCATGGACTGGGCCTATATCAACGGACAGACCGGCTGGAAACGGACCGTCCTGGGTGTTTTACGGTGGATTCTCAGGGTGTGCATTGCCTGGGAGGCCCTGCTGGTGGCCTTTTTTGCGGCTTACCTGATTTGGGGATACGAATTGCTGTGAGGGACCAATTTCCGGACCCGCCGGACCGGAAACCAAACCGGCCAAGTGGCGGGAGAATTGTTATTATGAGGACGGTGTGGAATAAATGGCCAAGCAAAAGGAAGAAAAGACCAACGTGATGCGGGTGCTGGAGCAAAAAAACATCCCCTATACCCCTCACGCCTACGATCCGGACGCGGGGCTGGACGGGGCAAGTGTGGCCCGCCAGCTGGGCCGGGACCCGGAGACTGTGTTCAAGACCCTGGTGGCCCGGGGGGCCTCCGGGGGGCTGTATGTCTTTGATATTCCAGTTGAGGCAAGCCTGGACCTGAAAAAGGCGGCCAAGGCGGTGGGGGAGAAATCCATCGCCATGATCCACCAGAAGGAGCTGCTGCCTCTGACGGGCTATGTCCACGGGGGCTGTTCCCCCGTGGGGATGAAGAAGCAGTACCCCACCGTCTTTGACGAGACGGCAGAGATTTTGGATACCATCATGGTCTCCGCCGGAAAGGTCGGCTTTCAGGTGGAGCTGGTCCCCGCCGCACTGATCGAGCTGGTGGGGGCGTCCACGGCTGATTTGACGGTGGACTAGCTGTCCGCCTTTTGGAATGGGCTTAGCTCCAGCCCCAGAGACAGGCCGAAGTCCAGCCCCATGGCGAAGGCTTGCAGGGCTTCTTCCTTGCGGTCCTCTGGAATGGGATAGGTGCTGTTCAGAATTTCGTAGAGAAAATGGAATGGTGCGGTCCATTGTGAGGCCTCCTTGAAGCGAGATTTTATCTCGTCATAGGATGATTATAACACGAGATAAAATCTCTGTCAATGGGGAGAAATAGAATTATGGAAATTAAGATGCCCCTTTTGGGCCAGCGGTTAAAATTACTTCGAAACGAAAAAGGTATGACCCAGCAGGATATGGCTGAATTGTTGGGAAAAACCAGCCGACATTATCAGGATATGGAGGCTGGAAAAATCAATGTTCCGGGTTTGACATTGATAAAATTAGCGGACTTATTCCAGGTAAGCATTGACTACTTGGTGGGCCGCAGTGAAGACAGGAGGCGTTTTTGATGGCAAGCAATCCTGATTTTGTCAGCTACATCTGCGAACAGCTGGAGGGGCTGGGGGCGGTGCGCTCCCGGAAGATGTTCGGGGAGTATATGGTCTATCTCAACGACAAGCCGGTTATTATCATCTGTGACGACCGGCCCATGGTGAAGATGCTCCCCTGTCTGGCGGAGCTGCTTGAGGGCCGTCCCGCCGAGCCCCCCTACCAGGGGGCCAAGCCCTATTACCTTCTGGACCCGGACGACCGGGATACCCTGAGAGAGGCGGTCCGGCTGGCCGAGGAGGTCACCCCACTGCCCAAGAAGCGGCCGAAAAAGAAATTATAAGAGGAATTACACTATGAAAACAAGACTTTTCATGGCCCTATTGGCCGCTGTGCTCCTCCTGTCCGCCTGCGGTCCCAAGCCCGTCCCGGTGGACAGCGGCATCTCCTCCGGCCTGTCCTCCAGTCAGGAGGAGGCCTCCAGTCCGACGGTGGTACCGGCCTACTTCGGTTCCTGGGCGGTGACCGCCTGTCTGGGGACCGCCCCGGCCTGTGCCATGAGCCAGGAGGAGCTGGACGCCTGCATAGGGCTGACTGTGTCCTATGGAGAGGACAGCTTTACCGCCGAGGGAATCACCTGTGAGTTCCGGCCTGGAACGGCTTACGCGGAGGACGTCATCACAGCGGAGGCCTTTCAGGCCGCCTGCGGGCTGTCCCCGGAGGAATTGGGGGTGATGGCCTCCATGCTGCTCCACGTCACGGTGAACATTCAGGGGAACATCGGCCAGAATCGCCTGCTGGGCCGGGACTTCTTCGTGCTGGGCGGCGACAGTCTGCTCATTTACTGCGACGGTGCCTTCTTCCAGGCGGAGCGGACGGAATAGGGGGCAAACGCGATGGCCTTTATGGCGCTGTTCGGCTGGATTCTTCTGCCGCTGATTCCGATTGCCCTCATGCTCGTTGCCCTGGAGGCGGTTGTAGTCTGGGTGATGACCCATATTTTTCTTATCAATATCATTGCCGCCGTCCTGTTGGTGCTGAACCTGCTGATCCTTATTTTTTTGCTCCGAACGCAGGCCAGGCGGAAGCGGGAGGGTGTGAAAAAATACCGCTGGCTTCTGCCCATAGCCGCCCTGTGGGAGGGCTGGGTGGTGCTCCTGTGCGGCCTCTACCTGGTCATCCAGCCCCTGCGGTATATTCCCCTGGAAAAGCTCCCGGTGGACATCGGAAGAGATTACACTTACAGCCAGGAGCTGTTTTACGGGACTTGGACGGTCACGGCCTGCCAGGGCAAAACACCGGACTGCGCCCTGACTCAGGAGGAAATCGACCGGTGCGCCGGCTGGCAGATCACCTACAGCGCGGACCGCTTTGCCTCCCCCGACGGCGAATATCCCCTGGAGCCCTCCTACGCCTACCAGCGCGATGTCGTGGGAAAAGACGACGTTTCCTCCCGCTATGGGATAGAACTGGAGGAGCTGGGGATCTATAACCGGAGAAAGCTGGACTATGTCCATCTGTTTCTGCCGGAGGAGACATTTTGGGATACGCCTTTGGGCAAGGAGTACTACATCTGGAACCAGAATACCATTCTGATTTACCGCGGCGGCGTTTTTTTTCGGGCGGAACGAGAGATGGAAACTCCCTCTTGACATAAAAATTTCCTTCCGTTAGGCTGTAGGGGCGGATATCATCCACCCGTTATTTACAGTAAATCCGCAATTTCGCAGGCGGCTGACAGCCGCCCCTGCACCCATGATTGACCACACGCAAAGGAGAACAACTGCCATGCACACACACATCACTGTCAAGGGCGCGCGGGTGAACAACCTGAAAAACATCGACGTAAAAATCCCCCGGGACAAGCTGGTGGTCCTCACCGGGCTGTCCGGGTCGGGGAAGTCCTCCCTGGCCTTTGACACCATCTACGCCGAGGGCCAGCGGCGGTATGTGGAGTCGCTCAGCTCCTACGCCCGGATGTTCCTGGGCCAGATGGAGAAGCCCGACGTGGACTACATCGACGGCCTGTCCCCGGCCATCTCCATCGACCAGAAGACCACCTCCAAAAATCCCC
>JAAWPF010000136.1 GCA_022799835.1 Lawsonibacter sp.
TCCGCCTTTGAGACCCGCCGCTTCACCCGGGACGCCGGGGAGGAGCGCCAGGCCCGGGACGACGCCCGGCGGTATTTGGGCTGCGACCTGCTGATTCTGGATGACCTGGGCAGCGAGCACACCCTGCCCTCCACCCAGTCCGCCCTGTACGAGGTGGTGAACAGCCGCCTTCAGGGAGAGCGGCACACCATCATCTCCACCAACCTGTCCATGGAGCAGATCGCCCAGCGGTATACTCCCCAGCTCGCCTCCCGCATCGGTGGCCTGTATTGGGAGCTCACGTTCTACGGAGACGACCTGCGACTGAGAGTGTGAATAAAGCCCGTCCATCCTCTGATGGACGGGCTTTTTGAGGGGTGCAACCGCTGGTTGCTATATTTTCCAAGCCCTCTTGGTTGATTTCGCTCCACCGCACCTGGTAAAATAGGGGCAGAAAGGAGCGAGTGGCCATGACCTTGTCGGAAAAAATTTTAGAGCTGCGCACCGCGCAGAATTTGTCCCAGGGCGAGCTGGCGGAAAAGCTGGACGTGTCCCGGCAGTCGGTGAGCAAGTGGGAGACAAACCAGTCGGTGCCCGAGCTGGACAAAATCGTAAAGCTGGCCGACCTGTTCGGCGTGACGGTGGATGAATTGGTGCGGGAGGGGGAGACGCCCCAGCTGGCCCAGCCGGAGACACCTTGCGCGCCAAAGCCGGAGCGGGCAGCGGTTTATGCGCAGTGGAAGTTCACCCCGGTCCAAACCCTTGGCATCCTCCTGATTGCCGGGGGAATGATGATGATGATGCTTGCCGCGTTCGTTGGGGGCGATCCCCTGCTGTTTATCGGCGGGGTGCTGGCCATTTTCGGCGTGCCATTGCTGCTGGCAAAAAAGCACGGATTTCTCATCGACGGCTGGATGGCCTGGACGGCGGGATATGTCCTGCTACACACGCCGGTAATGATGGGCCAGTGGTACTCCCCGCTGTGGGGATTCCAGCTGATGTGGATCGCGCTGAATACGACAGGCAGCTTTGCGCCGCCCGTCATGCTTCTGTTCTACCTGGCCTACTTGGCCGTCGCCATACTGAGCATCCTTCTGCCCGTCTACACCGCCCGGCTGGTCTGGATATGGTGGAAGCGCCGCAAAGAAACCCCTCCCGCATAACAAGAGGCCCCCGCCAAGCGGGGGCCTCTTTGCACAAGCTCACTCCTGTACCTCGGCGTCCTCAAGCCGGCACAGGATGTCAATCAGCTCCTGCCGGGTCACAGGATGGGCTGGGTCCAGCCCCTCTCCACCGTCTTCCAGCAGACCGCGCTCCACCGCCCAGGCCACGATATCGACGGGGTCCTCCAGGCCTTCCTCCCCAGACAGCTGGTACAGCACCTGGGCCGCTAAAGCACAGGATACCGTCTGCTCCTTCCGCTCCAAAAGCTCATGCCAGGGGTTTTCCTCCCGGGGGTCGGTGGGGTCCCAGCCGTTGGCCTCCTCCTCCGAGATATACTCCACCAGCTTGTCCGGCTTGCCCAGAGGACCGGGGGAGTCCAAATCGTCCAGAATGGTGACCTTGGTGCCCCGGCCGCAGTTCTCATAAATCCACTTGGCGTCCGCCGTCTGGAGGCGCACACAGCCCAGAGAAGCGGGTTCGCCCAGCCCGTTGTACTCCTCCGTTATCAGGGTGGACGGGCTTCGTTTGGTGTAGCACACCGAGTGAAAGAGGATATTCCCCTTGATCTGGGTACAATACTGACCATAGGAATCGTCCAGCATATGGACCCAGGTCCACCGCCCACCGATGGAAAACGTGCCGGTGGGGGTGGCATGGCCCTTGCGCCCCACGGAGCACACCATGGCTTTCACTGGGACGGTGTAGTACCCCTCCTCGTCCAGCTCATAGATCGTGACAGTGTTCATAGCGCGGTTGACGACGATGTAATAGGGCTGGCCGCTGTTTTCCATGGGACCGGCGGCCAGCGCCGTATGGACCCCGGCGCACAGCAGCACGCCGGTTACGATAGCCAAAAATGCACTGAGAATTCGTTTCAAGGGGTGTACCTCCATACCATATCTTGTGTAATACGTCCGATTATACAGGAAGGCGGGAGAAAATTCAAGGGAATTTTGTGAACAGACGGCGGAGTGAACAGGACTTGCCTCCTGTGGGAAAATATCGCAAGCTTGGGGAAAGCAGGCCCCGGCTCGCGGCTCCCGCAAGTGCGGTCCGACGATATATCGCCCTCCTTCTCCACCGGGCCCATATGGAAGACGCCCCGCTTGAACGCGGGGAAACAAACGAAAACGAGCGCCCTCCGCCTCAGCGGGGGCGCCCGTTTATCCACATTATACGTCTTTTGCCCCGTAGAAGTGCCGGGACAGCAGGAAGGACAGGACCAGCAGCACCAACCCTGCGATGACTGCGGCCACCGGGACGGCGGCGATCTGCTCCAGGGTGGGCGCGTCCAGGGACTTGAGCCACTCCAGCCCGCCCAGGGGGAGCAGAAACGCCACAATCAGCAGAACAATGACGCCCATGACGCCAAAAAACATCATCCGGGCCCGTTCCGGGCCGAATTTGTACAGGAAGGGCAGCAGCATCGCGTTGACCAGCATGGCGAGCACGGCGCAGACGGTGCAGGCGAGCAGGTACTCCCCCAAGCTCTCCTCCATGCGGCCCGCAATGTTCAGCGCCACGCTCACCACGGTGGTAAGGACTGCGGAGGCCGCGAACATAATCAGCACCGCCAGATACCGTGCCGCCACCGTTTTGGTGCGGCCCACCGGCAGGGACAG
>JAAWPF010000009.1 GCA_022799835.1 Lawsonibacter sp.
TTTCGCCGGAATACTGGGTGTATTTCAAGAAAATTTAACGCAGCATGGCGGCAAAAGACCCGCCAGCTGGCGTGTTGAGAGATGTTAAACAGGCTCTTAGAGGGCTTCGCGGCGGCGCGTCCTTGATATAAGATGATGTATTTAGCAGGATTTCCCTTTTCGGGATTCCTGCTAAATGCTTATTGGAACGATGGCCCCAATGTGTTTGAATTGAGCGGCGGTCAGGACAGTCAGGGAAAAATGGTCTAATTATGTTACTTTATACCTGAAATTCTGCATACTGAACGGGCTTTATTTGTGCTATAATACCCAAAAAGCATCCTTGGGGAAAAGGAGAAACAATGTCTTTCATTTCAAGCCATATAGAAGAAATGTCGTCCGTTTTGAGCTACATTGTGTCCGATACAGTTGAGACACATGCCCATCCCCGCGCCCATATTATCCTGCCTGTGGAAAAGACATATTATATTCGCTTTGGGGGCCGTGATTATGAGCTTACTCCGCGCCAGATTGCTTTTGTCCCCCCAAATGTCCCTCACGCATACAGGTGCAACGGTCTGACTGTCACGCTGAACGTCCCCGCTGAGATGGTAAAGCCTGAAGACCTGACGCTCCTGACCGAGAACTGTGTGGTGGATATTGACGAGAAGCTGGAGCTCCTGACCGACCTGATCAAGCAGGAGGTTCAGGACCCGGAGATCGGCAATGAGTCGCTGCGGTATTTATTTTATTATTTGTATGACCGCCTTGTGGAGCGCTACCGGGCGCCCTCCCTGCGCCATATCCACGCGAATTACGCCGGACGCATCAGTATTGCGGAACTGGCCGCCATTGAGGGGTACAGCGCCCCCTATTATACGGACTGGTTCAAGAAGAAGATGGGCTGTATCCCCAGCGAATATATTCAGGTACTGCGGATCGAAAAGGCCAAGGAGATATTAAACACCACCCATTACCGGGTTTTGGATGTGGCGCTTCAGGTCGGCTACGCCAACTGCTCCTCTTTCGTCCGCGCGTTTAAGGCTGTCACAGGTATAACGCCTGACAGCTACCGCCGCCAAGGAGTTAAGGATTAACTTAAATCTATTTATATATGAGGAGGCGCCACAATGAGAATTGAAGAGCACCCAGTGCGGCAGTTTGACCGAGGAGAAAAGGTGAGCTTTTTCTACAACGGTCAAAAAATGGAGGGGTATTCCAACGAGACGATTGCCGCCGCCCTGCACGCCGCCGGAATCCGGCGGCTGGGGCATAGCCCGGAGCTGCACCGGCCCCGCGGCCTGTTCTGCGCCATCGGAAACTGCTCCTCCTGTTTCATGACGGTAAACGGAGAGCCCAACGTGCGCATCTGTGTTACCCGGGTGGAAGACGGGATGCGTGTGGAGGAGCAGCATGGAAAGGGGGTCATCTCAACATGATCCGGAATGTTGAAGTGTTAGTGGTTGGCGGCGGCCCCGCCGGCCTGTGCGCCGCGCAGGCGGCAGCGTCAGTGGGGGCTAAGGTGCTGGTCCTGGAGCGGGACTATGTCCCCGGCGGCCAGCTGGTAAAGCAGACCCACAAGTTCTTCGGCTCGGAGAAGCAGCACGCCGGCGAACGGGGGTTTCAAATCGGTGAGGACCTCTTAAAGGAGATCGAGGCCGACCCCAACATCCAGATCATGACGGAGACCACCGCTTTGGGTTACTACGAGGACGGCGTGGTCACCGCCCTGAAGGGAAGGGAGCACCTGAAATTCCGTCCCCAGCGGCTGATCATCACCACCGGCGCGGCGGAGAAATTTCTGGCCTTCCCCGGCAACGACCTGCCCGGCGTCTACGGCGCGGGCGCGGTCCAGACCCTGATGAATGTGGCGGGGGTCAAGCCCGCCGAGCGGGTGCTGATGGTGGGCTCTGGCAACATCGGCCTGATCGTCTCCTACCAGCTGAAGCAGGCCGGGGTGGAGATTGCGGCTATTGTGGAGGCCGCTCCCAAAATCGGCGGTTACTTAGTCCACGCGGCGAAGATCCGCCGGGCGGGCATCCCCATCAAGACCGGCTGGACTGTGAAGGAAGTGCTGGGCACCGAACAGGTGGAGGGCGCGGTAATCTGCCAGCTGGACGACAAGTTCCAACAGATTCCCGGCACGGAAGAGAAGGTGGCGTGTGACGCCATCTGCCTGGCCGTGGGCCTGACCCCGCTGACCGAGCTGTGCTGGCAGGCGGGCTGTGAGATGAAGTTTATCCGGGAGCTGTCCGGCCATGTGCCGGTGGTCAGCGACAATCTGGAGACCACCAGGAGCGGCATCTATGCCGCCGGCGACGCGACCGGCATTGAGGAGGCCTCCTCCGCTATGGTGGAGGGTAAGGTTGCCGGCTATTCTGCCGCCGAAAGTCTGGGACATTCGCCGGAGAAGGCGGCTCAGCTCCGGGCGGAGGCGCTGGAGGAGCTGCGCCAGCTGCGGGCCGGCCCCACCGGCGGAAAGATCAACGCGGGCATTGACAAAATGAAAGAGGATGGAGGTGTGGTTCATGTTAATCTCTACGGGTATTCCCACTAAAGAGGATTTGCAGGGGGTCATTCCTCCTGCCCAGCGCCGGGCCAGAGGCCCTGTGGCCATGGCGGAGTGCTTCCAGAAAATCCCCTGCAACCCCTGCGTGGCCGCCTGCCCTGTAAAGGCCATCCGGATGGGAGAGGACATCAACGAGTGCCCCAAAATCGACTTTGAGCTGTGCACCGGCTGCGGCTCCTGCCTGACCAAGTGCCCCGGCCTGGCCATCTTCATCATCGATGAGACCTACAGCGACGCCACCGCCCTGGTGCGTCTGCCCTTCGAGTATCTGCCTCTGCCCGAGGCCGGGCAGTACGCCATGGGCCTGAACCGGGCCGGTGAGGAGCTGGGCTGGTTCAAGGTGGCCCGGGTCATCAAGGGGAGCGGCCGCAACCTGACCCACACCATTTGGGTGGAGGTCCCCAAGGAGCTGTCCATGGAGGTACGCAATATCAGAGAGGGGGGGTATCGGAATGGATGATCGGAATACCATCCTCTGCCGGTGTGAGGATTTGACCCGGGAACGGATCCTGGAGTGTATCCAAGAGGGCTGCCAGACCATCGATGAGATTAAGCGGATCACCCGGGCCGGGATGGGCCCCTGTCAGGGGCGCACCTGCCGGATGCTGATTGCCCAGGAGCTGTCCGCCTACTACCATGTCCCCATGGAAGAGGTGCTGATGTCCGGATTCCGCCCGCCCATTAAACCCATTTCCATGGGCGCACTGGCTGATTCCTATGAGGAAGGGGGCGACCAGGAATGAAAAAAGGTTATGAGGTCGTCATTATCGGCGGCGGCATTGTTGGCTGCGCGACCGCCTTCGAGCTGGCAAAGCGGGGCGTTACCGACGTGCTCCTGGTGGAGAAGGGCTTCTTGACCTCCGGCGCCACAGGCCGCTGCGGGGCCGGTATCCGCCAGCAGTGGGGCTCTGAGCTCAATGCTCGGCTGGCCCTGGAGAGCACACATATTTTTGAGCACCTGGAGGAGTACACCGGCTATCAGCACAGTTGTGAGCTGCATCAGGGCGGCTACCTCCTGGTGGCCTACTCCGAGAAGGAGTGGGCCCAGTTCCAGGAGAACCTGAAGGTTCAGCACGCCCTCGGCATCGACGCCAAGGCGGTGGACCTGAAAGAGGCCCGGGAGATTGTCCCCTTTTTGAACACCGAAGGCATGTATGGCGCCACCTTCTGCCAGAAGGACGGCCACGCCAGCCCCTTCCACTGTACCCAGGCGTATGCCCAGGGGGCTGAGCGCATGGGGGTGGAGATCGCTACCTACACCGCCGCCACGGGCTTCCAGGTGAAGAACGGCCGCATCGCGGCTGTGGAGACCACCAAGGGCACAGTGGAGGCCAAGCTGGTCATCAACTGCGCCAATGTGCGGGCCCCCGGGCTGGCCAAGCTGGTGGGGCAGGATATCCCCGTATGTTCCGAGCGCCACCAGGCTCTGGTGACAGAGCCGGTAGCCCCGCTGATGGACTGTATGGTCATGTCGTTCCTAAGGTCCTACTATGTCCAGCAGACTCCTCACGGCAGTTTTGTTATGGGCATCGGCCCTCAGGAGGCCCCCAGCTTCAACTTCCAGACCAGCTGGCAGAACCTGGAGCGGTGCTGCGCTGTCATCTGCGAGGCTCTTCCTGCCCTGCGGGGGCTGCAGGTGGTACGGCATTGGGCCGGTCAGTATGACCTGAGCCCCGACCGCAACCCTGTCATCGACGAGGCCGAGCAGGCCAAGGGCTTCTATACCGTCTGCGGCTTCTCCGGCCATGGCTTTATGGTGTCGCCCAGGGTTGCCATTTTGGTGGCCAATTACCTGACCGGTCAGGAGGATAGCCTGGATATCCATCGCTTCAGCGCCAAGCGCTATGAGACCGGCGAGCTCCTTCTCGAGCCTGCTGTCGTATAATTTTAATTGAGCCCTCGTATCTCAAAAAGCAGATACGAGGGCTCTTTGCACCCAATCGCCGATGTGCAGAATTTACGATATGTGGGATTGTCTCAAAAAAGTATTGTAACTTCTGTGGATATCATATATAATGGAAATGTTAAATTTATTCTGCGTATCGCTGGTATTTTTGTAGATGATTAACAGTAGCGCGGAAAGGGAGAAGCAGGATGGTCATTACTGTCACAAGAAAAGAACAAACCCGAAAGGTCATGATGTTCGATTTAGCTGCCTGCCTGCTGCTCTCCGTCCACCTTTATGTTCAGCGCGCGACAATACAGCAGTGCCTCCCCTGGATCATCATGATGGTGGCGGTTGCCTACTACTCCCTTGTCAACCTGCCGAACAGAGCCGCCATTGGAGAGGATTTCTACCGCAGGGTGATGAATGAACTGAACAAGACACTGCCTGTGCAGGCGGTCGGTCCCTGTGTGCGGAAGGAAGGGCGGAAGGAGCCCTCTGTCGCGGGCGCTCTGGTGTTGACGAGCGGGGATTTGGGCTTCTATCCCTTCCTGGGCAGGGAACAGATTGCGGACACCTCTGTTTTTACCGTCTGCCTGGATAAGGTCAAGCAGGTGCGCGGCGAGAAGAAAAATACGCTGACGCTGTGCCTGGAGGATGGGACAGAGGTGGTCTACACAGTCAACAAGCAAAAGGTGTGGGCGGAGGAGATTGATAGGCTTCGGGAGAAGAGCTGAACTCAAATCCCCAGGATAATGGGCTCCTTGCTCACGTGGTTCAGGTTTTCACAGCCGTCATCGGTGGCAATGACCAGGTCCTCAACACGGCATCCAAATTCACCGGGGAGGTAGATGCCGGGCTCAATGGAAAAGATCTGATCGGCCTTGACGGTGTCAGTGTTCAAACTGCTTACATCGCCCTTTTCGTGGTCCTCCATGCCGATGAAGTGGCCCAGGCGGTGGGTAAAGTTTGCCCCGTAGCCGAAAGAGGCGATATACTCTCTGGCACAGGCGTCGATCTCGCAGAAGGGAACACCCGCTCGGACCATGGCCTCGGCGCGCTCGTTGGCCTGTCGGACAATGTTATAAATTTCCAGATGCTTGGGGTCGGCCCTTTTCCAGAAGAAGGTCCGGGTCATGTCGCTGCAGTAGTGGTCTTTTTTGCAGCCAATATCAATGACAATGCAGTCCCCCTCCTGAATTACCGTGTCATCAGGGACATGGTGGGGGTCGGCGGCGTTGGCGCCGAAGGAAATAATGTGGTCAAAGGCGTTGCCCTCACAGCCGTAGGAGGCATAGAGCCGGTCAAGGTAATTGTAGCAGTCCCGCTCGGTGACTCCCTCGTGGATAAAGGCGGCCAGCTTCTGAATGCACTCGTCGTTGATGACAGAGGCCCGGCGCATCAGTTCTTTTTCCCGCTCGTCTTTTTGGGCTCGGACGGCGTCAATACAGTCGGATCCCAGCACTGCCGTAACGGTCCCTTTCCCTTCCACAATGGGGAGGAGGAAACGGGCGGGGAGGTTCTTATCGACCCCCAGCGCTCCGTCCAGCAGATAGGGGGCAACATGGTCGGGCATTGAATCTGTGTCGTCCAGGGTGACGACCTCCATAGGCATGGGGGGAACCTTAAAAAGCTTGTTGGAGAAGAGGATGTGCTTGCTGTCCTCCCGGAGCAGCAGGGCCCAAAAACGCTCAAATGGGTCGAAGTCCACCCCGGTCAGGTAGTAAATGGCGAGGTGGTCCGAGAGCAGAAGCTGAGGAAGGCCCGCATCCTTCATGGCGGCAAGGACACGTTCAATGCGCTTTTCATACATAAGACGATTTTCCTTTCCAGATAAGTCCGAAACAAGCAAAACCTGTTTCGCCAATATCTTATCATTGCACCGCAGCAAAAGCAAGTGACGAAATGCAGAAATATCGGCCGATCTGTATGCACTGAGTGCTGATCCAGCACCTGTGCCGTGCAAAATGACGAAAGTATTACTTAAACAAACTAATACTTTAGCGTATAAAACAAAAAGAAATTCTGCAAGATATAGAATATTGACTTGCAAAAGCAACAGTGGTAAAGTAGCAATAACAGTAAAAGAGGGGATGAATGGAGAAATCATATGTCTGTCTGTGTATCCCACAGATTGATATAAATAACAAAAAGGAGCGAGAAAGTTATGGAAGGTTTGGGATTTATCAACGCGCCATGGATGTACATTTATGTAGGTGTCATCCTCCTGCTGATTCTGGGGCAAAACTACATTATGATGCGAAAGGCCTGGAAACATGCAAAAAACGACCTCGGTTACACTGACGCGCAGATTCGCAAGGGCCTGGTAAACGGCATCATTGTCAGTATCGTTCCCACAATCCCGGTGATTGTGGTTTTGCTGGCGCTGGTCGCGCTGCTGGGCGGCCCGCTGCCCTGGCTGCGCCTGTCCGTCATCGGTTCTGTGACCCTGGAGTCTGTCGCGGCGACCGCCGGCATCGAGTCCGTGGGCGAGACCCTGACCATCGGCGGGTATACCGTGGCCGGCTGGATCGCGGCCTGCTGGGTCATGTCCCTGGGTAACTCCTCCTCCCTTGTGTGGTCCACCTTTGCGATTCGCCCCATCTCCCGGATTTTTGAGGCCGCGGAGAAGTTTGATATCAACCTGGTGACCAGCATTGGTGCCGGCTGCCTGTGCGGTATTATGGGCTACGCCAGTGTCAACTTCGGCCTGAACGCGCTGTCCACAAAGGGTGTTATCTTTGCATGCAGTTTTATCTTAGGCACTATTCTCACTCTTATCCGGAAGAGTAACCCCAAGCTGAAATGGATTAACGACTGGCTGATGGCCATCTGCATGGTGTTCGGTATGGTCGTTGCCTGCTTCCTGTTCAACTGAAAGGAGATTGAGCGATAATGGATAAAAAACAATTTCAAAACTGGGTACTGAACTTTGGCCAGATCAGCAGCGGAGTTCTGTTGCTTCTCATGCTGCTCTTCCCTGTGGCTGTAAGCGTGGTTTTCAATCTCTGGCCCGACCCCGCCACCATGATCCCCGCCACCATCACAGTCGTCCTTCTGCTGGCCCCTTGGTGGCCCGGCGAGTGCATTGGCTACATGACGACCCTGGGCCCTGGCGCTCTCTACATGTCCTACATCACCGGAAACGTGTCAAACCTCCGCGTGCCCGCCACACTGGGCACAATCAGCAGCCTTAACATGGAGCCCAATACGGACGAGTGCCACACCATGGCCATCATTGCCTGCGGCGCGTCCAACTTCACCACAATCATCATTCTGGCCATCGGTTTGGTGCTGTCTGTGCCTCTGCAGCCAGTCCTGAACGCCCCTGCGCTGCAGCCCGCGTTTAACTACGCCATCCCTGCCCTGTTTGGCGGTCTGGTCGCACAGAACGTGCTCAAGACCAAGAAGAGCTTCCTGCTCTATCTGATCCCTCTGGCGATCTGCCTGTTCTTCTGCTACTTCACCAAGGTAGCCGCCGCATATTACATGCTGGTCACCGTTTTCGCGGGCGCCGCGGCCTACTATTTCCTGGATTACAAGCGCGGCAAGAAGTCTGAAGAGACGAAATAATGAGTTCCGGCAGCTGTTTGGTGATATTCAAAGCGTATTAATTTTGTTGATTTAGAAAGGAGCGCAACCATGGAAAACTACACCTTGATTAAGTGCGGCAAGCTCTATGACGGACGGAAGGCGGAATTTCAGGAGAACGTGGATATCCTTGTGGAGGGAAAACGGATTAAGGAAGTGGGCAAAAACCTGGCGTATCCGGAGGGGACCCAAGTGATCGACCTGTCCGATCTGACTGTGACGCCGGGGCTGATCGACGCCCATATCCATCCTGAGTTCTTCCACTATAAGGATGTAGGCATGGTGGATACCATTCTGAACAGCGATGGCTACCGCACGCTGGCCACCTATCACACAGCGGAGAAGGAGCTCTACGGCGGCTTTACCACAATCCGCAGCATGGGCTGGTGGAGAGAGTCCCACGAGCTGGATGTCAAGCGGGCCATCAGCGAGGGGTACCTGCCCGGCGCCCGTCTTGTGGTCGCGGCCCATCTGCTGGGCGCTCCTGGCAGCCATGGGGATATGACTCAGGTTGCCCGCAATAATCCTCCAGTTATGGATTTCCTGCAGAGCCAGTGCCCCGGGACCGGGAACGGCGCAGACTTCTTCCGGGCCGCTGTGCGCAGAGACCGGAAGCTGGGCGCCGACTTTATCAAGATTATGGCCACCGGCGGATTCTCCACCCCGAACGATGACCCGGACGATATCCAACTGTCTGACGACGAGCTCAAAGCCATCATGGATGAGGCAAAGCACCTGAAAATCACCGTGACCGCTCACGCCTACGGCCCCGCGCTGATGCAGAAGCTGCTCCGCTTTGGCATCGACGGTATGGAACACGGGTCGCTGATGGACCACGAGACGGCGCGCATGTATGAGGACTCCGGGGCCTATCTGGTGCCCACCTTCACCCCCTATCAGGACGCGATCTTGGACGATGAGGCCAGTATGCAGATGAAGTCCCCCGAGTTCTGCCGCAAGCTCCATCTCTACCAGAAGCGACTCCAAGCCGGCCGTGAGGAGATCCTGAACAGCAAGATTCTGTTGGGTTACGGTACGGATATCGTTACGAACTACAACAGCTACGACAGCGGCGTGGAGTATCGCTGCTGGAGAGAGTCGGGGGCAGACCCCTTCCGTATCCTGCAGGCCGCCACAATCAACAACGCCATCATCTGCGGCCTGGATAAGGATATCGGCACCATTGAGCCAGGCAAGTATGCCGATATTTCCGGCTGGTCCCGCGACCTCTTGACGGATATGGACGCCCTGCGCGACTGCGCCTTTGTCATGAAAGAGGGCATTGTGTACCCCACCGAGAAGCGGCTGGACAGCGCCATCGGAACCTGATGACAGACGGCGGATACACATGTAAAATCGGGGCATAATGGGCCCGGAGACAGCAGCGGCCGGCCTTTCAGGTCGGCCGCTGCCCGATTCCCGTCACAGCTTCCGCCGTCCGCGGAAGGACAAAAAGCCGGCCCTCTCCCGAGATAGGCCGGCTTTTTTTGCTGATAGGTCAGTCAGTAGAGTAGACGTTGGGGTAAACCACGCCGCCCTTCATCACAAAATCACACTCCTTGAGGGCCTCCGGGTCGGTGAGCAGGTCCCTGTGCCACGCGGAGATGTCCGCCAGCTTCCCCGGTTCAATGCTGCCGATGTCGCGGTCCATCCGCAGTATCTGCGCGTTGACCATGGTAGCCGCCTCCAGCGCCCGGTAGGGGCTGATCCCAGACCGCATCCAGGAGGCATACTCGTGCCAGCTCTCGTAGCACTGGTGAACAGCCACCAGGTCCGTGCCGTAGCCGAGCTTGATGTCGCTGTTGATGATGATCTCCCGGCTCTCCTTGAGCCATTTGCCGTAGTAGCGCAGCTTCTCCCGAAATTCCGGCGTCTTCTTTGCCAGACTCGCCTCGTCTCCGGCGATCACGTCGTCATAGGGGCAGAAGGTGGGAACCAGATAGGTCCCCGTATCCTCAAACATGCGGGCGGTCTCCTCATCCATGAGGGAGCCGTGCTCCATGCAGGTGATATGCCCCTTGAGCAGCTTCTGCATCAATTTGGGCGCGTAGATATGCGCGGTAGTGGGCTTGCGCAGCGCGTTCGCCGTATCCAGAAACGCCTTGATCTCTTCATCGTCGACCTGCTGGTCCTCCGGGCCGTCGTTCGGGGTGGAGAAGCCGCCGGAGACAAATATCTTGACAAAATCCGCTCCGTATTTCACTTCGTTGCGGACCGCCTGGCGGAAAAAGTCCGGGCCGCTGCCGATATTGACCCCCTCGCTGTTCAGTCCGAGCTTTGGGTTGCTGCAGAATGCCTGCCCGGCATCACAGTGGCTGCCCGGTGTCCCCAGCATATGCCCCGTCACATGCAGTCGGGAGCCGGGGAAAACGCCCATATTGACCATTTTTTTGACGTCCATAATGCCAAAATCCTGGGGGGAACCCGGATGCGCGCGTACCGTAGTGAAGCCGCGCTCCAGGGTCTTTTGAACACTGTTCAGGTGGGAGAGCGTATAGAAAGCATCGCTGCGCATGACTGTATTCTGCCAGTAGTCGTGCCAGTCCAGAATGTCCGTGTGGATGTGTGCGTCGATCAGCCCGGGCGTCACCGTCAGATGCATCAAATCGAGCACTTCCGCGCCGGAGTCCGGCCGCAGATTTTTCCCCACAGCCTGGATTCGGTCTCCATCTACCAGAATATCCACCTTTTCCTGGATATCCCGGTGAATCCCGTCATACAGCTTTCCGCACCTCAGCAGCTTCTGCTTCATTGTTTTCAGCACCCCTTTCAAATCTCCTGAAACCGCAATTATATTGATAGATATTTTATAATTATACTATTTCAGTCTCTAAAAAGCAACTGCTTTTTCCGGGAGACTGAAAATATTCCCACTACGCTGGTTGGCACTGTGCCCGTTATTTTTCACAAATTTTTCTGGCACAGATTCTAATGATTGCCTTTTTCTCCGAAACTGTTATAATGAGTAGTAAGTCAAAGCCCAACATATTGATTGCTTAAAGAAAGAGGTGTTTACGATGACTGTCCAGGACCGCTTAATTAAGTATGCAAAAATCGCCTCCGCTTCTGACCCGCATTCCGGGCGCGATTATACCCCCAGCGCTGACCGCATCTTCGACATGGCCCATGTGCTGGAGGAGGAGATGAAAGAGCTCGGCATGGTTAACGTTACCCTGGGGGAGGACTGCTACCTGTTCGGTGAGATCCCCGCCAACATCCCCGACTGGGACGGCCCGATCCTCGGGTTCGTCTGCCACATGGATGTAAGCAGTGAGGCCCCGTTTGAAAATGTCAAGCCCCAAATCATCCACTATGAGGGGGGCGACGTCCTGCTGAACCCGGAGCAGAACATCGTGATGTCCGCTGAAGAGTATCCCATGCTGAAAAATTACATCGGCTGTGATTTGGTGACCTCAGATGGCACCACCCTCCTTGGAGCGGACAATAAGGCCGCTATCGCGGAGGTCATGACGATGGCGGAGGCCCTCAAAAACGACCCTACGGTCAAGCACGGTACCATTAAAATCGCATTCACCCCTGACGAGGAGATCGGCATGGGGGGCATCTGCTTCGACACCAAAAAATTCGGCGCGGATTTTGCCTATACCATTGACGCCGAGGCCTTTGGGACCTTCCAATCGGAGACCTTCTGTGCCTTTAACGCCGATGTCTTTATCAAGGGGGTCAGCATCCACCCCGGCCTGGCCAAGAACAAGATGAAAAACGCCATCCATATCGCAGAGGAATTCGACGCTATGCTCCCCGTAGCCGAGCGGCCTGAATATACCGAGATGTATGAGGGGTTCTATCAGCTCCACACATTGAATGGCACAGTTGAAAATGCGGATATGCACTACTATCTGCGTGACCACAGCTATGACGTCGTCCTTCACCGCTGTGACGTATTCAAAAAGGCCGCGGAGTTTTTGAATGTCAAGTACGGCGAAGGTACTGTAACGGTTGCCATCAAGGAAATATACCGCAATATGAACGATATTTTGAAGAAGACGCCCATGATCTCGGAGCTGCCTATGCAAATCATGCGGGAAATGGGTGCCGAACCTGTGATCACCCCCCTGCGTGGAGGGACTGATGGCGCTGTGCTGACGATGAAGGGGGTCCCCTGTCCCAACATCGGCCCCGGTGCCCACAACTTCCACGGCCGTATGGAGTTTGCGGTTATTCAGTCCATGGAACAAGTGACCCAGCTTTGCCTGGAGCTTGTAAAGCGGTACGCCCTCTACAAAAAGGATTTGAGCGGGTTGGCGTAATTCGGAGAATGAGCCCTCCGCTGAACTAGCTGGCTGTGCCGCGGGGCGGCTCATGCGGCCCGACTGACCCAGGAAATTCAGGCGGCTGCTGCCCGACATTTCCCCCAAGAGAGAAGGCGGTTCATCCTTTTATTCCCCCGGATTCAGTTTTTCTGAATCCGGGGATTTTATATGGACTTTTTGAGAATATGCGGTTTTTTCCTTGCATTAGGGCGAGCATATCATCCCTTGCACCTTGTGAGCCAGCCGGATAAAATCTTTGGCGCAGGAGGAAAGATAGGCATCTTCACGGTACGCGACAACGATCTGATTGACCTGAACAGGATTTCCGACAGAAAAAATACAATATGGGTACAGCTTGCGGAGAAACTGAGCGTACATCGCTGGCTCAAAACAGGCGGCGTGATTTTCCAGCGCAAGCTCAATGCACAGCCGGCTGTTTCTGCTGCGGTAGGTTACAGCTGGCTTGATTTTGTACTGGCGAAGCAGCTCCTGGACCGCGCGGCCGGTGTTCTGCTCCGGATAATGCAGAACGAAAGGGGTATCCGTCAGCTGTTTCAGGTCAATCCAAGGATATTGACAGCCGTCGAGCTGGATCCCCGCCTGTGACAGGGGGTGATCCTCCGACAGAATCAGTACAATCTCCTCCACACCCAGCACCTCGTATTGGAGCCCATGAATGGGCCGCCAGTTGCTGTATATGGCGAAGTCCAGATTTCCGTCGTTGAGGACCAGCTCCTGGATGTCGTGTTCCTGCTCATAAATGTTTACATGGATATTGGGATATTGCCGGGAAAATTTGCGAAGAATAGGAGGAACCATGCAGACCGCCCGCATGGGCGGGAACGCAATATTCAGTTCCCCTTCCGAGGAGGCCTGGATATCGTGCAGCTCCCGGTCCCAGTCCTTGTTCAGATTGGTGATGTCCTGGGCGTATTCCAGATAGCGCCGGCCCAGGTAGGTCAGCTCGTAGCTGCCGCGGAAAAGCTTTCCGCCCAGCTTCTGTTCCAGCCGCTGGACATACTTGGTGAGCGCGGGCTGGGAAATATAGAGGGCCTGTGCCGCTTTGGTAAGGTTCTTTTGCTTTACAATTTCCAGGAAATACTCTGCTCTCTGGTTATCCATATCCTCATCCCTCCTCGAATATAACTTTTGGTTATATAAAAGATTCATATTATAAATTGGACATCTCTTATTTTCTATACTACAATAAAAAAGCGGATAAAACAACAGGAAATTTGGTGAAAACATATGAGAGGACAAATCGATCAGAAATTCAGACTGACTGAACACCACACCAATATCCGCCAGGAACTCTTGGGCGGCCTGACCACTTTTATCGCCATGGCCTATGTGCTGGCGACCATACCCAACATGCTGGGCCGGACAGGCATGGACCCTGGGGCTGTGCTCACCTCCATGGTTATTTTGGTTATTCTGAGCACATGGGCCATGGGTCTCTACACAAACCGGCCCTTTGCGCTTGCGCCGGGCCTGGGCAGCACCGGCATTGTGGCCTCCATGATCCTCAACGAAAATATCCCTCAGCCGGTGGCGGCGGGAGTAATCTTCTGGAGCGGCGTGCTGTTTATCCTGATTTCCTGGCTCGGCCTGCGGGAGGCTGTGGTAAGGGTCATCCCGGTGAGCCTCAAGCACGCGGTGAGCGCCGGGATCGGGCTGTTTATCGCGCTGCTGGGGGCCAAAAGCGGCGGAGTCATTGCCGCCTCTGAGGCCCGCAACTGCCTTGCCTTTGGAGCGCTCACCTCGCCGGAGGTGCGTGTGACCCTTGTGGGGTTTATCATCCTGCTGGTGCTTAAGGCCCGCAATGTGCGCGGCGCCCCCATCCTGTCCATTCTGGCGGCCACCCTTGTGGGGATCCTGTTGGGCGTGACCCAGCTGCCTGAGCAGCTTTTGGCCTTCCCCTCTGGGGGTTCCAGACAGCTCTTCAGCATCGATCTTCTGGGTGCTCTCCGCATCAGCTATCTTCCGTTCCTGATCGCGCTCTTTATCCCCGACTTCTTCTCCACCTTCGGCACGGTCTACGGGGTGGGGGCGCAGGCCGGCTTCCTGGACGCGGAGGGGAATATGGAGGGGGTCGACCGCTGCTTCAAGGTGGACGCCGTATCCACCAGCGCGGGCGCCCTGTTTGGAATCCCCAGCATGACGACCTATCTGGAGTGTTCCGCCGGCATTGAGGCGGGGGGCAGGACGGGCCTGACCAGTATATTTATTGGACTGTTTTTCCTGCTGTCCCTGTTTCTCTCACCCGTCGCGCTGATCGTCCCCTCCGCGGCGACGGCCCCCATCTTGATTTATATCGGCGTCAACATGCTTGGCGCCATGCGCAATATCAAGTTTGAAGACATGACGGAGGCGGTTCCCGCATTCCTGTGCGTGGCTTTCACCGTGTTTGCCAACAACGTGGCCAATGGCATCTGCATCGCCATCCCCGCCTATCTGATTGTCAAGCTGGCGGCAGGAAAGCGGAAAGAGGTGCACCCTATCATTTATGCTTTGAGTGCCATATGTCTGGTCTATTTCGGCACACAGCTGTAATTTGGAATACAATACCCACTGCGGGTTCATAATGAAATATTATTGGGAGGAATACAGCATGGAAACCGACATGAAAAAGAGACCCATCATTATCGACACAGACCCCGGCATTGACGATGCCCTTGCCCTGGCCATCGCCCTGTTTTCTGACCGGCTGGAGGTCAAGCTACTGACTACCGTGGCGGGCAACGTGTCCCTGGAGGCGGTGACGGAAAACACGCTGAAGCTGCTGACTTTCTTCGGCAAGAAAGTCCCGGTGGCAAAGGGCTGCGCCGAGCCGCTGCTGGAGACCTTTGTGGACGCCTCCAATGTCCACGGCAAGACCGGCATGGAGGGTTACGACTTTCCCGCCCCTGACACGGCGCCCCTGCTGGAGGAGCACGCGGTCAACGCAATGCGTCGGGTTATCATGGAAAGCGAGGAGCCCATCACCCTCGTCCCCATCGCGGCGCTGACCAACATCGCACTGCTCCTCAAGCTCTATCCCGAGGTCAGGGAGAAAATCCGTGAGATTGTCATGATGGGCGGCTCCATAACCCGGGGAAATAAGGGCGTCATGTCTGAGTTCAATATCGGGACAGACCCAGAGGCGGCGGCAATCGTCTTTAAAAGCGGCGTACCCATCGTCATGGCAGGGCTGGATGTGGGGCTCAAGGCGCTTGTTCTGCCAGAGGACAGCGAGGAGATCCTCCACATGGGTAAGGTGGGCGATATGGCCTACCATCTGTTCAAACGCTACCGCGGCGGCAGCTTCGGCACCGGCCTGAAGATGTACGACAGCTGCGCTGTCGCCTACCTGCTCAAGCCTGAGCTGTTTACCGTGGAGGAAACCTATGTGGAGGTGGAACTGGCGGGCACGGTGACCAGAGGCTGCACCGCCGTTGACCTGAAGGGCTACCTGCGCCAGAAGCCCAACGCGAAGGTGTGCGTGGACATTGACGGCGAGGCGTTCCGGGTGTGGTTCAAGCAGTCTATTCAGGCCTGTGTGTAAACAGTGGTATCCGCTGATCGGAACATGCCTCCGGGCATTTCTGATAAAAAATGAAAGGGAGCGAGAGAGTAAAATGACAGCCGCAATGTATATCATCGCTATTATCGCAGTCGCCATCGTGATTTTCATGCTCATTAAGAAAATGGACATCAAAATCACCCTGCTGCTGATGGGCATCGTGCTGATGTTTGTAGGTGCCGCTATGGGGCATCCTATTGTGGAGGAGAGCACCGGCCTGATTGTGCTGGACCCGCTGATGGTCATCGCGAACACCTTTAAGAGCACAGTGTCCAACGCGGGCTTCATCATCCTGATCCTGGGCGGCTACTCCGCCTATATGAGCGCCATCAAGGCCAATGAGGTGACGGTCTACGCCCTGACAAAGCCCATCCGCAAGATTAAGAATGTCTACGTTCTGGTCCCCATCGTGTTCCTTATCGGAAACCTCCTGTCTCTGGTTATCCCCAGCGCGTCCAATCTGGCCATCATTCTCTTGGCGACGCTGTACCCCATTATGATTGAATCGGGCATGAGCACCCTCACCGCCGCCGGTATCGTGGCCACCACCGCCACCATCGTGCCCACCCCCCTGGGCAGCGACAATGTGGCCATTGCCGCAGAGCTGGCCAATACTGCCCAGTTTGCCGGTATGACAGCCTCTGACTATGTGTTCAGCTACCACGCCAAGGTGTCCGTCCCCGTTCTCCTGCTCATGGCTGTGGTGCACTTCTTCTGGCAGAGGTTCTGCGACAAACAGAACCCCGAGCAGGCTATGACCGAGGCCGGCGGCGAGGCGGTCAAGGCCCCCGAGGGCGGCGCGCTCTATAAGACGGTCTACGCCATCCTGCCCCTCCTGCCCATTATCCTGCTGATTGTGACCTACATTTTCACCTCCGCAACGGGCGTAAAGCTCACCCTGAGTGTTGAGGTTGCGGCCCTGTTCTCTTTCCTGGCCGCCATTATCTGTGAGCTGATCCGTACCCGCAACGGCAGAGAGACCCTCAAGGCCACCGAGAACTTCTTTAAAGGCATGGGCGACGCAATGCCCATCGTGGCGCTGCTGGTGGCTGGCACCATCTTCGTGACCGGCCTGAAGCAGATTGGCCTGATCGCCGAGCTGCAAAACTCCATGCTCGCCATCCAGGGCAGCGGACTTGGCTTTGTACTCCCGCTGATCCTTGTGGGCTTGACCGCGCTTATCGTGCTCCTCAGCGGCAGCGGCACAGCCCTGTTCTTTGCTATGGTCCCGCTGATGGTTCCCCTGGCGGGAGCGGCAGGCATCTCCCCCATCGCGGTCTCCATTCCCATGGGTCTGGCGGGCAACCTTCTGCGGGCTGTGTCCCCTGTGTCGGCCGTCGTTATGATTGTGGCCGGCAGCGTCAAGCGAGAGCCTCTGCAGATCGTCAAGCGCACCAGTGTACCCATGCTGGTGGGCGTCGTGGCAATGTTTATCCTTTCAATGGTCATGTTCCTCTGAGCATCTGCTTTGGAATGACTTCAAAATAGCCGGCCCCGCCCTGTAAAGGGCGGGGCCGGCTATTTTGAACAAGCTCGCTTCGCCCGAACAAGTCAGGGCTTTTTCAGCCGCCGCGACTTTGGTCCTGTCTTGCTGGAACGACGGTTCCTGCCTTCTCGCCCAGCTGAATAAAAGGGATAGCCACACTGAATTTTACGGGACAGGAAGAATTGCCGGACGCCTTTGATTTGTCTTGAAATTTTATACATGGAATGCTATAATATTTCCGCAAATTGATAGGAGGAATGGGAACCATGGGAAAGCAGACTTTTCTTGCGGCCGTATTCGCCTGTTTGGTATTCCTGCTGACCGCCTGCGCAGGGCGGGAGCCGACTTTGGAGGAAGGCCCGCTCGGGCCGGAAACCGTCGCCTTGACCGTATGGGGCGCGGAGGAGGACCAGGCCCTGCTGGAGCAGATTTTTGCCTCGTTCCAAGCGCATTATGCCGGACAAGCCGATTTTCAGATCACCTATCAGCCGCAAAGTGAGTCCAACTGCAAAGATGTTCTGCTGGGCGATCTGGAAGGCGGCGCGGATGTATTTGCCTTTGCGGACGACCAGGTGGCCGCCCTGGCCGCCGCCGGCGGACTGGACCCCATCGCGGATGAGACGGCCATCCGCAGCGAGTGCCTCCCCGCTGCGGTGGAGGCGGCCAGTGTGGAAGGAACCCTCTATGCCTACCCGCTGACAGCGGATAACGGATATTTCCTGTATTATAACAAGGCGTATTTTACCGAGGAGGACATCCAGAGCCTGGAACAGATGCTGGCGGTCGCCGCCCAAGCCGGAAAGCAGGTGTCTATGGACTGGTCTTCCGCCTGGTACGTCTACGCGTTCTTCGGCAACACCGGGCTCGAGGTGGGCCTCAACGAGGATGGTTTGACCAACTACTGCACCTGGAACAGCACCGAGGGCCCCATTCAAGGGGTGGATGTAGCGCGGTCCATGCTGGAAATTGCGGCCAGCCCCGCTTTTTCCAACCG
The DNA here is from genome assembly GCA_022799835.1 of Lawsonibacter sp. GTDB lineage: Bacteria > Bacillota > Clostridia > Oscillospirales > Oscillospiraceae > Lawsonibacter. Next base: position 18,341 of record JAAWPF010000009.1, read on the forward strand.
GACGGACACGGACTTTCTGGCCGGCGTGCGGAGCGGTGACGTTATTGCGGGGATCAGCGGCGTATGGAACGCGGTGGCCATTGAGGACGTATGGGGCGGAAGCATGGGGGCCGCTAAGCTTCCCTCCTATACCTGCGCCGGACAGCAGGTCCAGATGGCCTCCTTTTCCGGCTGTAAGCTCATCGGGGTAAACGCCTACTCCCAGCACCCGGAATGGGCCATGCGGCTGGCGGAGTGGATCACCGGAGAGGAAAACCAGCGCCTGCGGTTTGAGGTGCGTGGTCAGGGACCGGCCAATATCAGCGCCGCCAACTCACCTCAGGTCCAGTCCTCTCTGGCTATTGCCGCGCTTTTGGAGCAGTCCAACTACTCCCAGCTCCAGCGGGTGGGAGGAAAGTTCTGGGATCCTGTAGCGGCCTTTTCCGCCAGCATGGCCCAGGGGAACCCCTCCGGCGCCTCTCTTCAGGCTCAGCTGGACCGGATGGTTGAAGGCGTAATCGAACGCTGAGTACATCATAATCAGGAGGAAGTCATATGAAAGGCAGATTGACCCTTCAGCAGCGCTTGATTCTGCCCATCATCCTATTGGGCCTGATCACCCTGCTGTCCAATATCCTTGCGGTATTCAGCATCAACAATGTCCATGCCAACGCGGGTACGATTGTAGACAAGGGCATGGTCAGTGAAGAGCGGTTAGAGGATATCCGGCGGTCCGTAATGAATATCCACCGTCTGGCTCTGTCCCATATTGTAGCGGCGGATCACGCCACCATGATCCATCTGGTGCAGGAAATCAAGGCGGAAGAGGCCTCCCTGGATGAAAAACTAAGCGGCTACGAGGGATATGTCTCCAAAGAGGTCGAGGCAACCTATCAGTCTCTCCTGAGCAACTACGCCGAATTCAAGCACGCCCTGGTAGATCTGGTCAGCGCCAGCGCCGACAGCAAAACCCAGGAGGCGTACTCCACCGCCAACGGAGATGTGGCCCGCTGGAGCGAAGCGGCGGAGGATAACATCGACGCCCTCTCCGCCGCCGTCAGCGCCCAGGCGGGCGAGGCACGGGCACGGCTCACACTCGTCTACATCATCTCCCTCATCACCAGCGCCCTCACGTTGGTTGTGGGCATTTTCCTGGTGATGGCCGCCTTCCGGATCATCCGCAAGTACGTTCTCACCCCAATCCGGGACGCGATGGGCACGCTCCAGGGCAGCTCCGAACGAATCAGCGGCGTGGTGGGAGAGGTCCGCCATCGGGCAAAGCACTCCAACGACAGTGTCCGGAGTCTTTCCCAGCTGACGCAGCAGCTCACCGCCGCGCTCGAGGAGATCTCAAGCAGCGCCGCGGCCATCACCGCCAGCGCCGCCGGCACCCAGGGGGACACCCAGAGCATGGCGGAGGAGTGCTCCGCCATCACGGCCTACTCCACCGAGATGCGGGAGCGCGCCGAGGAGATGGAACACACTGCCCACATGGAGACAAAAGTGATCCAGGACAAGACCGAGGAAATCATGGCGATGCTGGATCAGGCTATTGAGAAGAGCCACAGTGTGGAACAGATCAAAGGCCTGACTGAGGACATTCTCAACATATCCTCCTCCACCAACCTCATCGCCGTCAACGCCTCCATTGAAGCCGCCCGGGCAGGGGCGGCAGGGGCCGGGTTCTCCGTTGTGGCGCAGGAGGTTCACAAGCTTGCCGACTCCTGTGCCGAAACCGCCAATCACATTCAAAAAGTCAGCGGGGTGGTTATGGGGGCAGTGGAATACTTGGCTAACAGCGCCCGGGAGCTGACCAACTATTTGAGCCAGGTGATCTCGGAGCAGTTGGACCGTTCCATCCAGGCCGGACAGCAGTACCGGGAGGATTCGGACTACATCGGGCAGGCCATGGAGGAGTATAATGGCCGGGTGGAACGGCTGAAAAACGCGATTGATATGATTGCCGTTTCCATTTCCAGCATCTCCAGCTCCATTGACGGCGCGGCCTCCGGCATCAGCGGGGCCGCTGACAGCACCCGCATCCTGGCAGATGACATGGAGGGGATTACCAAGCGGATGGATGTCAATCAGGAAATCGTTGGGGAGCTGCAAGGACAGATGGACCGATTCGCAAATCTGTAAATGGGGAACTGCTGGAACAGGCGGATTGGAACTGCGAAGCGGGAAAAACCACGGAAATTCATAGAATTTCCGTGGTTTTTGTTTGGGTGGTGAAGTGATTGGATTTAAGCTGAGGATAAGCGTTTTTCTCGGCGGCAGCCTCCAGGCGCTTCATATATTCATGCACTGTTTACTGCCCTGCTGAGTGCCGGCCGCATGGCGCGGACCGGCATAGGGCGGAACTGCCATCTGGTACAGGAAGCTGCTGGGCTGCCGGCGGGGCCCCTTTGTGTCAGGACAGATGGAATTGTCCGGTATACAGCCGGTAATACCGGCCCTGCTGTTTCAAAAGCTCCTCGTGGCTGCCCTTTTCCTCGATCTCGCCGTGCTCAATGACCACGATGCAGTTGGAGTTGCGCACGGTGGACAGGCGGTGGGCAATGACGAACACCGTTCGGCCCTCCATAAGGGCGTCCATGCCCTTTTGAATCAGGGCCTCGGTGCGGGTGTCAATGGAGGAGGTGGCCTCGTCCAGGATCATTACCGGCGGGTCGGCCACAGCGGCCCGGGCGATGGCCAGCAGCTGCCGCTGGCCCTGGGACAGGTTGGCTCCGTCGCCGGTGACCATAGTCTGGTAGCCCTCGGGCAGGCGGCGGATGAAGGAGTGGGCGTTGGCGCTCTTGGCGGCGGCGACACACTCCTCGTCGGTGGCGTCCAGACGGCCATAGCGGATGTTGTCCATGATGGTGCCGGTGAACAGGTGGGTGTCCTGGAGCACCGCCCCCAGAGAGCGGCGCAGGTCGACCTTGCGGATGGCGGCGACGTTGATGCCGTCGTAGGTGATCATGCCGCCCTCGATTTCATAGAACCGGTTGATGAGATTGGTGATGGTGGTCTTGCCCGCTCCGGTGGAGCCCACAAAGGCGATCTTCTGGCCGGGGTCGGCGTAGACAGACACATTCTTTAAGATGCGCTTTCCCGGGACATAGGAGAAGTCCACGTCGCGGAAGCGCACCGCGCCTTTCAGCTCGGTAAGGCAGTAGTCCTCCCCGGGAACATTGCGCACGGTGCCCCGAATCAGGTGGAGCCCCACGGTCCCGTCGGGGCCGGGGTATTTCCAGGCCCAGCCGTGGTCGGCCAGCATGGCCGGGTCGGGGACAGACTCCGGGTCGGTGATCTCGGTGAGGGACTCATCCTCCCCCACAAAGACGGGGACCAGCTCCATGCCGTTGCCCCGGGGGGTTTTCCAGGCCCAGGTGCGGGGGCGGCCCTCGCCAGTGAAGGGTGAGAGGGTGCCGTTGGCGTCCTTCTCAGCGGGAATCAGGGTGACCGAGCCCTCATCCAGCTCAGCGGCGGTATCCATCACCTCAAAGACGCGCTCCGCGCCCGCCAGGGCGGACAGCAGAGTGGTCATCTGCTGAGAGATTTGGTTCAGGGGCTGGCCCACCTGCCGGGAGTAGTTGAGATACGTTGCCAGTCCGCCCAGGTCGAAGCCCTGGAGGACAGAGAGCAGCCCGCCGAAGGCGGCGGTGAGGGCGTAGCTGATATTCATCAGGTTGCCCGCCATGGGCATAATCATGGTGGAATAGAAGTTGGCTTTTTGCGCGGAGTCCCGGTATGCGTTGTTCAGTTCCTGGAACTTGGCTTTGGCCTCCGCTTCATGGGTGAAGGCTTTTACCACCTTTAGACCCTCGATGATCTCCTGAATCTCGCCATTGACCGCGCCCAGAGCCTTCTGCTGTTTCTGATAGAAGCGGCGGCTGCGGCCCCCCAGCGTTTTGAAGAGCGTCATTGTGAGCGCCAAAATGATGGCGGTCACCAGAAACAGCTTCCAGTTGATGAACAGCATCAGTCCCACCAGCCCCGCGAACATCAGACAGCTGGACAGCAGGGAGACCACGCTCTGCTGAAGCGCAAGTTCTACGTTGTCGGCGTCGTTGGTAAAGCGGCTCATAAGCTCACCGTGGGGGTGCTGGTCAAAGTAGGAGAGGGGCAGCCTTTGCAGACTCTCAAAGAGGTCCTTGCGCAGACGGTTGATGCCCCGCTCCGCCAGCTGGACCATCACAGCGGACTGGATGTAGGAGGCCAGACAGCCCAGCAGGTAGATGACCGCCAGCAGAGCAATAAGGGCCGCCAACCCGGTCAGCTTTTCGGACAGGGAGCGTTCCGGGTCGATGAGCAGGTTGGCGATAGGCCGTACCATGTACGACCCGCCCAGGTTGGCGGCGACGGAGACCGTCAGGCACAGCAGCACAAACAGCAGCGGCAGCTTGCTCCGGGTGAGGTAGCCCACCAGGCGTATGACAGTCTTTTTCAGGTTTTTGGGCTTGACCGGCCCGGCCTTAAAGGCTTGATTGGGTCCTGGCATTATCCGCCCACCCCCTCTTGCTGAGATTGGTAGATCTCCTGATAGATCTTATTGCCGGCCAGCAGCTCATCATGGGTGCCCCGGCCGGCGATGTGGTCGTCGTCCAGAATGAGGATTTCGTCGGCGTACCGCACGGATGAGACGCGCTGGGCGATGATGATGACGGTGGTGTCCGCCAGATTCTTGTGAAAGGACTCCCGGATAGCGGCCTCGGTGGCCGAGTCCACAGCGGAGGTGGAGTCGTCCAGAATGAGGATGGCCGGTTTGCGGAGCATGGCCCGGGCGATACACAGCCGCTGCTTCTGTCCGCCGGAGACGTTGGTGCCCCCCTGGGTGAGCTGAGTGTCGAAGCCCTCGGGCAGGTTCATGATGAAGTCGTAGGCCTGGGCGTCCTTGGCGGCCTGGACCATCTCCTCCTCGGTGGCATCAGGGCGGCCCCACAGCAGGTTTTCCCGGATGGTGCCGGTGAACAGGATGTTGGTCTGGAGGACCATGCCGATGCGGCCCCGCAGCTCCTCCAGAGGGTAGTCCCGGACGTCTACGCCGTCCACCAGAACAGCGCCGTCAGTGACGTCATAAAACCGGGGAATCAGGTTGACCAGCGACGACTTGCCCGTGCCGGTGCCGCCCACAATGGCCACGAACTGTCCCGGCTCCACCGAGAAGCTGATGTGGGACAGCACGTCGTCCCCCGAGCCGGAGGCGGCGTATTTAAAGGAGACGTCCCGGAACTCCACCCGGCCCCTGGGGCTGGGGAGGGAGGCGGTTTCAGGTTGATCCTGGACCGAGGGGACAGCGTCCAACACCTCATTGATGCGCCGGGCGCAGGCCTGGGCGCGGGACAGCTGGAGCAGGGACATAGCCACCATCATTACGCTCATGAGTACCTGCATAATGTAGGACAGAAACGCCTGGAGGTCGCCCAGCTCGAAGGTGGCGCCCATGACCATCCGCCCGCCGAAGTAGAGCACCGCCAAAGTGGCGCCGTTCAGGCACAGCATCATGATGGGCATCATAGCGATGACCCGCATCCCGACCTTCAACGCAGCGGCCATCAGCTCGTCGCTGGAACGATTGAACTTCTCCCGTTCGTAATCCTCCCGGACGAACGCCTTTACCACCCGGATGGCTACCAGGTTCTCTTGGAGTACATTGTTCAGCCCATCGATCTTCTTCTGCATGATGTCAAAGAGCTTGGTGCAAATCTTCATCAGCAGAGCGATAGCGACTACCATGATTGGGATGATTACCACCAGAATGACGGCCAGCCGGGCGTTGAGATAGAAGCTGACGCACAGGGCGGCGATAAGCATTATCGGGGCCCGGACCAGCATCCGCAGGCCCATGGCCAGCATCATGGTCATGGCGTTGACGTCGTTGGTCATGCGGGTAATCAGGGAGGCGGAGGAAAAGCGGTCGATGTCGGCGAAGGAGAACTCCTGCACCTTGTCAAACAGGCACTGGCGCAGGTTGCCGCCAAAGCCCTGGCTGGCGAAGGCGGCGTATTTGGCGGCCAGTATTCCGCAGGCCATGGACAAGGAGGCCAGAACCAGCATCAGTGCCCCCAGCTTGAAGATGTACCCCGTGTTGCCGGAGGGGATGGCCACATCTACGATCTCCGCCATGACCAGGGGGAGGAGCAGCTCACAGATGACCTCCAGGATGATCAGGATTGGGGACTTGATGGCGTCTTTTTTGTAACCCTCCAAATGGGTCAGGAACAGGGAAAGCAAGGTAAAATCACTCCTTTTTGTGAGAATCCGGGTGAGTCAGGTTGTCCAATATCCGGCGCTGATACCAGACCAGCTGCTGAAGCTCCTCCGAGGTAAAGCCGGCCATCATCCGGACGGATACACGGCGGAAAACGTTCCGACAGCCCTCCACAGCGCAGGCCCCCTTTTGGGTGAGAATGACCCGGTTGCGCCGGGCGTCCTGCCGCCAAGGCTCCCGGCGGATGTAGCCGTCCCGCTCCAGGCATTTCAGCGAGTTGGCTACAGCGGCGGGGGAGACGTGAAGCAGGTCGGCCAGTTCCCGCTGGGCCTGACATTGGCCGTCCGGGTCTTCTTTAGCGGACTGGAGAATGGACATCAGCATGGGGTGCCCCACCTCGCCCAGCCCGGCGGCGTTCAGCTCGGCCTGGACCGCTGCCCGGTGGGCCTGATTCATCTGACGGGAGAGTAAATCCATCTCGTGAAACACATCTTCCACGAGAAAACCTCCTTTCAGCAAAATTGTTAACCCATTAATAGTTAACATGTTGATTATTCTACTCCGGTTGGAAAAAATGTCAAGCAGTTTTTGCGGAATTCAAGATTTGTTTACACAGCCGCCAAACCGGCGGCTGTCAGCTTGTCAAAAGCCTGTCTTTGGGCAGACTTTGTTTGAGCCGCGGAAAAGGACTGGATTATTCCGGGTTCAGCGTATAGGATGGAGATGCTAAAAAATTTTCTTTGCGCAAAAAACTAACTATTCCTCAACCATCCATCCGGTATATTAAACTCACAAGTTGCAACACTGTCAAAAATAAAACATTTCAAAGGAGTCTTTCGTATGTCCAAGAAACATGGTACAATGATTGTGTCTGTGGTTGCTGCCACAGCTATGACCGCCGCCCTCGCGCTCACCGCTTCTGCCGCCTCCAATTTGCCGGAGATTGCCGCGAGTGCCGAAATTCCGACGGCGGCCACCGTGATTGACGGCCCCGCTTTGGAGGGTATCAACTGGCTCCACGCCACCGGGGCGCCCGTTGTTTCGTTCGCATCCGACCTGGGTGACGCCAAGCTTGTCAGCGCCGATGGTACGGCAGTGGTTGACCGAAACGCCAACACCTCCATGCTCGTTGTGAAGGACGGCGTAGATGCTGATGTGGTGATTGCCACTGATACCACCGCCAATGACGGCACGATCCTGCTTGCCAAGGCGGACGGCGTAAACGCTGATCTGGTCTTTGCCGGGGAAAATAACAACCCCGATGCCCCAATTAAAATTGTCTTTGCCGAAAAGATGGACAATGTGAGTGTCAGGGCCGCTGACAATATCAAACTGATTCAGGAGTAAATGCAGAGGCCGTGGGAGGCATCCAGCTCCCCACGGCCTTTTGCGAATGATAATGAGGTGCGTTTGGAATATGCGTATTTTATATGTAGAAGATGAGCGGGAGCTGTCATCAGCCGTATGTGCCGGACTTCGCAAATGCAGCTATGCATCTGTATCTAGTGAAGTTGGAAGAGGAACACGTTTCACAATCAGTCAATTTCAATAAGATTTTTAATAGCCGCTCTCAGCACGCGCCTTGAAGAGTGCGAGAAAATTGTTCTTGATTACTTTGGATTTTCTGGTTCATGCGCAAAATCCCGCACAAAAGAGTGGTACTTCTTACCGTCACCGACCCCCGCAAGGGCGTCATTCCAATACACCTACAATGGGCTTGATATGGTCACCCATATCAATTATAATGGTGGCAAACAGGTGGACTACGCCTACAATGCGGTGGGCGATCTGGTCCGGATGGAGGACTGGACAGGTGTCAACACCTTTGAGTATGATCTGCTCAGCCAGCTGAAGAAGGTCACCGACCACAAGGGCAATGTGGTCAAGTACGACTACGACGGCAACGGCAGCATCAACAACCCCACGAAGCTGGTGGAGAACGGTGACCACGTCCGGCTGTACTACCACATGGACTACCTGGGCTCTGCTGACTACCTCACCAGTGATTACCTCTTCATTTAGCTGTACAATCTTCTCTGACATGGTTTGTTGTCTCCTCTCTGAATGGTGTGTCGCTACTTCATTCTACCAGAGAGCTGCAAACCTTGTCTTTTTTATTTGCGCAACTTATTGTACCTTATCGCTGCCCGAGGGCGTCTTTGATATGACCACCGCTATCCATGGGATTTATGAGTAATGGGCGTGAAAATAGGCGGCTGTCCGATACTGACAGCCGCCCGATAAATTAGAATTTGAATACCACGATTTTATGAGCGTCTATTGCTCACCGTGGGTTTTCAATAAAATCCTCCAAAAGCCTTGAAAACAAAGGATTTTTCACAGTGTGTT
>JAAWPF010000137.1 GCA_022799835.1 Lawsonibacter sp.
CTCCCCCGGGACCCCGGCGCTCTGGACCGGCTCTGGCAGCTTCTGTGGGGCGGCACCTATAACAGCGGCTACTATCTGAAGCCTTTGGAGGACGGAACCTACCTGTGCGTCTACCTGGACGACTGCGCCTTTCTGTTCGGGGAGCCGGAGGAGCTGTACACCGGCAAGCTGCGCTCTGTGGACGCCCCGGAGGAGGCCCGGATGCTCCATGCCATGGAGGCGGCGGGGTACGACCTGGACACCAGCTTCATCCTGGATATGTACCGCCACGGAAAGGTGAATGAGTTCGCCGATATCGCAATGCGGGGCGGGGTTTGGCTCACGGGATTTTTCATCGCCGTCTATCTACATGTCTCCATCCAGGACAGGAAAAAGCAGCCGGCCCCGTGAGGGCCGGCTGTTTCATTCCAAAATATCTCTGTTACACCACAGCCTCAAAGCCGGACTTTTTCTCCTCGTCCTGCCGCGTTTCCTGGGCGGGGTTGGCCTTGGTGGTGGTACGGGTGGTGCCGCCCGAGACGTACACATCGCCGCACTCGGGGCAGATGGCGGTGTGGATGGTCACAGACTGGCTGACCACCCTCCGGTCCTCCCGCTGGGCCTTGGCCTGCTCCCGGACCACGTGCTCCTGCTCGTGGCCCCGGACAGCGGAGGCCGCCTGCTCGGGGGCGATGTTGGTGGCGGTCTTAAAAGAGACGCCTGGGTCGTCAGAGCCGTCCTGATACTTGCGGTTTTTGCAGGTCTGGCACTCGGATTCCTCCATGACCTCCTGAGGGGTTTTGGAGGAATCCTCTTCCGCTTTCAGCGGGTCAGCCTCCCCTTTCTCCCAGGTGAGCTTCACCTTGCTGTCCCCGGTCTCCCCGCCTTGCAGCAGCTTCTCCAGACCCTTGGACTGATTCCAGTCCAGCAGCTCGTTCTCCAGGCCCTCGGCCTTGCCGTCCAGATACCGGATGCGGGCACGCACCGCCATCTCGGCGGGATCGGCCCCCTCCCGCATGGTGGGGAACCGGGCCTCCTGCTGGTCCTCCTGGACCGCCTGAGATGCTCCCCGGCGGACCGCAGGCACCGGGCTCACCGGCTGCACTGGCGCGGTCTCAGCCCGGGAGACCGGGCTCACCGCCTCGGTGCTGACGGGGTTGGCGCTTCTGGCATTCCGGTTCTGATAAATCGAATTGTAGCCGCTCATGCTGCCGTAGCTTCCAAAGGCTCCAATGGCTGACATTTGCGGTCACCCCTTTCTTGATAGCTTGACAGGGTAATTATACTAAATCCTTTTTCGGGATGCAAGGGCTTTCCAAAAAATTCTCACTGCTTTCCGCGCCTCAGAGCGGCGGCCAGGACCTGCTCCATGAGCACCGCCCGAGTGACGGGCCCTGTTCCCCCGGGGACCGGAGTGATGTAAGCGGCCCGCTCCGCGGCGGCGTAGTCCACGTCGCCGCACAGCTTCCCCTGGGCGTCCCGGTTCATGGCCACATCGATGACCACCGCTCCCTCCTTTACCATATCGCCGGTGATGAGGCCCGGACGGCCGGCGGCGGAGACCAGGATGTCCGCCCGACGGCACTCGGCGGCCAGGTCCGGGGTCCTGGAGTGGCAGATGGTGACGGTGCCGTTCTTTCCCAGCAGCAGCAAGGCCTGGGGCTTGCCCACCACATGGGAACGTCCCACCACCACGCAGTTCTTCCCCTCGGGGTCCACGCCGTACTCCTCCAGCAGGCGCATCACCCCTGCTGGGGTACAGGGCCGGAAGCCCTCCCCGCCCAGGAGCAGCTGTCCCAGGTTCACGGGGCTGACGCAGTCCACGTCCTTGTCGGGCCGGATGGCCCGCACCGCCTCCCCCTCGTCCAGATGCCTGGGCAGGGGCAGCAGGAGAAGTATGCCGTCGATGTCCTCCCGGTCGTTGAGGACGCCGATGACGTCCAGCAGTTCCTCCTGGGTGGCGGCCTCGGGCAGGCGGAACGTGTCGTAATAGACGCCGCACTCCTGGCAGTCCTTTCGCTTGCCGGCCTCATAGGCCAGAGCGGCGGGGTCCTCCCCCACCAGCACCACAGCCATGCCGGGTTTGCGCTCCATCCGCTCCACCTTTTGGCGCACTTCTTCCTTGATCTTGGCCGCTAAAGCCTTTCCATCCATGACAACAGCCGCCATGGCTCACTCCTCCTTTTCGGTCTCTTCCGCCGCATCCTCTGCTTGCGCAGCCAGCCTCTGGACGAAGAGCTCCTTCCCGCCGCGGTACTTCCACAGCGCCCAGACCAGCACCGCTCCGGCGAGGACACAGGTCACCGCCGCCAGCAGCTGGGACACCCGGACGGGCATTCCAAACAGCTCCCAGCCGAAGAGATACAGGCTGTCGGTGCGCAGGCCCTCAATCCAGAACCGGCCCAGACCGTACCAGAAGAAGTAGAACAGGAAGCACTGTCCGTCAAATTTCCGCTTTTTACCCATCAAATAGGCCATAATGAGACCCAAAAAATTCCAGGCCGACTCATAGAAAAAGGTGGGATGTACCCCCAGCGTGCCGCTGAGGATGGCCTCGTACCCCGCCTGGTCCACATAGCCCCAGCGCAGCATGTCAGCCGCGATGGAGGCCCCGCTCATCCGCCAGGGCAGTGTGGTGGCGGAGCCAAAAGCCTCCACGTTCATGAAGTTGCCCCACCGGCCGATGAGCTGGCCGATGAACAGGCCGTGGACGCCCAAATCGGCGTAGGCCAGGAAGCTGAGCTTCTTC
>JAAWPF010000138.1 GCA_022799835.1 Lawsonibacter sp.
CTCATATTTTTCCCCGTAGCCAATCATCACCAGCATCATAAACAGCATCCCCACGGGGATGGAGACCAGCGCCAGCAGCGCCATGCGCCAGTCCAGCACAAACAGATAGATCAGAATGCACACCGGGCCAAAGAGGTTGCCCGTCATTTCCGGCAGCACGTGTTTCCGCATTGACCTTTTGCGGAAACTGTGATCAATTTGGTTAGTAATCACTAACTATCTCGCACAATACACGGTTGCACAGCTTTTTTCAAGGGATGGGAGCGGCTTTCGTCCCTTCCTGATGATTTTGCGTCCAATCGTGACAAGGAGGCAGGCGCTATGCAGAGCGGCACCGAGGAGCTGTATGCCCCCGCTCTAAGGGAGTTTGGCTTTGTGGCGGAGCCGAACAATCACCGCTACGGCCCCAACGGCCTGTGCTGGCGGCATCCAGGTGGTCAAAGCTTTCAGCCAGTCCGCCGGGTCCTGCCCGTTGGCCTGCTGCTCTGGTCCGCCGGAAGTTTGGCCGTGCTGTTCGGGATCATATCCGTATGGGCAAGCTGGATGCCACCGATGAAGAGGTATTTTTTAGTCAAATCGTCTGCAGCGGATGTTCCACGCCTCAGGCTTGAAATACATGGGCTTCTCCAGCCGGGCCAGGATGGGCTGGAACCACACGTTCAGGGCGCGCAGCCGGACCAGCAGCTCCTCCTCTGAGGGCTCCTCCAGCGCCTCCCCGTCCAGTATGTGGACGGCCTGTTTTCCACCGTCCAATGGGACAAGGGTGATGGCGCTGTCCCTCGGCGGAGGGGACAGGGGGGAGAGGAGCTCTTCGCTCAGGACCTGGAGCAGGTTGGGACACTGGATGGTGTGGTCGTATTTCCGAAAATACCACTCAGTGTCATAGCTGTTGACCAGGGGCATGTCTTTCAGCAGACGGATGGCTGGAGGGGAGAAATGGAATGGATTGACGGCCATTTCATAGCCGGCGCTGGCGTACTGCACATCCAGCACTTGATTTATATAAAACAAAAAATCCAGGACGTCCTTCCACGGAGCTGAGCGGCTGAATTGAAAATACACCATGCTGGAGGACTTCACCCAGTGCTTGAAGTTGGAGAGGTCGAGAAAGCAGTGGATGGTCTGCAGGTGTTCGCCGTCGCAGTTGGACAGGGAGAGGACTCCCGACCCGTTCTGGGATGGAACGGGCTCAAATTCGCCGTCGAATTCCCGGTGGAAAATCTTCTGCCAGCCGCCCCGGATATTCCGGAAGCCGGAGGGGCAGCTTTTGCCCGGGTAGGCGTCCAGGCGTCCGGAGCGCTTTTTGGTAAAGGTCTCTCCGGTCATGGTCAGAAATCGGGACAGGACTTCCTCCACCACGTCCACCTTTTCCGGCGTAAACCAATCGGCGAGGTAGAGGATGATTCCTTTCCTAATGGCATATTGACTGCTATTTTCTGAATCGGTCATCGGTTCAGTGCTCCAGTTTTGCCTTGCCGGTGATCTCCTCCATGCGGACCTTCCACACGGCGGTGACGGCCAGGCTTTGTTCAACCGCGGTCTCGAAGCCGTCCATGTGGTCGGGCGTCACCTTTTGACACAGGGCCCGGAGGGCGGCGGCTTTTTCTTGGGGGTCGGTCACCTCGCTGGCGGTCCCGGTGACGATGGCGGACTGAAAATAGGTGGTATACATGGCGGGGGGAACAAAGGCCGGCCGGTCATCCCCCACAAAGGTGACGCACACCTGGGGGAAACGGCGCAGCAGGTCTACCTTGCGCCCCTCGCGGGCACAGTGGAAGAACAGGTCGTCTCCCACCCGCACAAAAGACAAAGGCAGACAGTAGGGGGCGGGCTCTCCGGTGGAGATGGCGATGACCCCGTGGGTACAGCGGTCAATCAGTTCCAAAGAAAACGCCCGGTCCTGGGCGCGGTCCTGTCGCCTCATGTTGCATCCTCCTTTGGCGCGTCCAGCAGTTTGATGATGTTTAAATAGAGTGCGGAAGGGTCCTTTTGAAAGGCTGAGGCCCAGGCCTCGGCCTGGGAGCGGCCGGGGGTCAGCAGGGCCAGGTGGAGCAGGGAGGAGGTACTGTCGTTCAGGGTCAGACACAGTGTAGCGGTCCCGTCCTCCCGGTCCATGATTTGGGTGCGGACCTGCGCCTCCTGCTGGATGGCCTGATTGACCTGAACCAGGTTCTCGTCGCAGTGGCGCCGCACCGAACGGGGCAGACTGCTTTCACAGATCTGGCTGTTGCGGCGGCCCTTGTCCGTGATGGAGTAGCGGTCCTCCTCTTTGATAAGCTGGCCGGTGGCCACCATGTGGTCCACCGCTTGGGTGAGGGAGAAGTAGTCCACCCCCGCATCGCACAGAGCCAGCTCAAACAGCTGCAAAAAGGTGATGGGTCCCGCGGCCCGGTCCATAATGTAGAGGACCAGCAGCTTGAGCTCCAGGTCATCCTGAATAAATCCGATGGACATAGCGGACCTCCTTTCCAATGACCCTATTATAGCGAGAAACGGAAAAAAGAGCAAGAGAAAAACCGCGCGCTCCGCACCAAAAACCGCCGGCTACATAAGATGTGTTGTAAGCAAAACCCTTACCGGGCGCCCAGGCGCCCATAACCATCCAAATTTAGGAGGGACTTCTATGCCAGAAAAGGTCGTGCCCGGCCCCGTCAGCGACGATCGCAGTATCCGGGAGGCCGTGTGCATACACACGAAAAAAATCTTTGACTCATGCCG
>JAAWPF010000139.1 GCA_022799835.1 Lawsonibacter sp.
CCGCTCATAAAAGGAACGAGTCTGTTCTTCGTCTCCCCAGGAGAGAGGATCGTCGGCATAGCTCAATGTCCAAAACGGCTCCTGGTTGTAAAGCCTGCCAGGAAGGCTCTCCCATACAGAATACATTTTACTCCCGAACTGTCGGAGGTCTGTGCACCTGTCATAGTAGTCCTTGAGTTTTTTCATCAAGGTCCGTCCAAATGTCTCCGGGTGCAGACCGATATAGCCATAGTCCAGTTGTGTCCGGATGTAGATCACCGCTTTCTGGATATCGGTTTCGCACTCCAGGTCCAGGAGCGCGTCATTGTCCGGGTGTTCTAAAAACAGGGCGTGCAGGCGCTCCTGGTATTCGCTCTCTGCGACAACGTCCTCATGGAGCAGAATCGCATAGGCCAGCAGCTCGTCCATGTGACATCCCTCCTCCCTGGACAGCAAAAAGGGCAGACGCCGCACAGCGCCTGCCCTTTCAGGCTGTTGGATTTACTTGTTCTCGCACTTCTGGTTGGCGACAGTGCAGGAAGTCTTGCAGGCGGACTGGCAAGAGGTCTGGCACTCGCCACAGCCGCCGTGGGCGGCGCTCTGCTTCAGGGTGGCCCCGTTCAGCGTCTGAATGTGTTTCATTGGTATCTCCTCCTGTTTGGTTGCTTACAGCAGATTCTGCCATAGTGACAGCTATTATAACACAGGTCCCAGGGAATTTCAATCATCTTCTGTGTTTTTTCTTGGGTTTTCTCGCCAGCAATCCGGGAATGGCTCCTCCGCAAAGGCAGGCGCACAGGATGCCGGCCCCGCCGTTAGCGATGGAGGACTCCTCATAGACGATCAGGCCCGCCGTCAGCAGGAGGAGAAACAGCACCGCTCCCACACCCAGACCCACCAGCAGAGAGCGGCCCGATACCTTGTGGATGGCATATATCCCGCCGACCAGAGAGCCCGCCACACAGACAGCCAGCACCACGCCGTACATGGCGTCCACCGGCACTATGCCTATAGACAACAGCACCGCGCACAGCAGCAAGGCCAAAATAGCGACCAAACCAGCCAGCGCGCCGCCAATCAGTACGTCACACATGGCGTTGATCCACTGGGGGTCCTCGGTCCTCCGTTCCTTCTTTTTCATAAAAACACCCTCTCCCACAGCTTTGGTAAAGCCTATGCGGAGAGGGTGAAAGACATGCCTGTTTTGTTATTTTGCGGGGGATTCCTCCGTGGGCGGGACATTCTTGCTGGACACAGCCCACTTTGTAAATTCCATGCGCACACGGTCGGCGCTGGTCTCCACAACGATGGTGCTCTCGCTTACCTTACAGATGGTGCCCACAATGCCGCCGATGGTGGTGACGACGTCGCCCACCTTCAGGGAATCCCGCAGGCTCTGGGCCTCCTTCTTCCGCTTGTTCTCCGGGCGGATCATGAAGAAGTACAGCATGGCAAACATCAGCACGAGCATTAAGATCATACTAGGGTCCATAAAAATTTCCTCCAAATAAAACAAAAATCACACGGTCAACAGAATCTCTCTCTGACACAGTAAAAAGTATTATAGCTGAAATTGTCCAGGTTGACAAGCCCTTTTGGCAAATTTCTCTAATCTTCCCGGCAGGGCCGGTCCAGCAGGCCGGAGTATTTTGCCCGAAAGTCCGCAAAGGTCCCGCTGTCAATAGCCTCCCGGATGCGGGCCATCAGCTCGTTATAGAAGTGCAAATTGTGGAGCACCGCCAAGCGCATGGCCAGCATCTCCTGCGCCACAACCAGGTGCCGCAGATAGGCCCTGCTGAATGACCGGCAGGCGGGACAGTCACAGGTAAGGTCAATAGGCCGCCCGTCCAGCTTGTACTTCTCATTTTTAATGTTGATGGTCCCGTTCCAGGTGTACAGCTTGCCGTGGCGTGCGTTCCGGGCGGGCATGACGCAGTCGAAGAAGTCGATTCCCCGGGCCGCTCCCTCGATGATGTTGGAGGGAGTTCCCACCCCCATAAGATACCGGGGTTTATCCTGGGGCATGTGGGGCTCCACCGCGTCGATGATGTCGTACATCACCTGAGTGGGCTCCCCTACCGCTAAACCGCCGATGGCGTAGCCGTCGCAGTTCAGCTTGGCGATTTCATCCATGTGCCATACCCGCAGGCCAGGGTCAGTCCCCCCCTGGTTAATGCCGAAAAGCTGCTGTCCGGGGTTCACTGTATCCGGCAAGGAGTTCAGCCTGTCATGCTCTGTGACACAGCGCTCCAGCCACCGGGCGGTCCGCTCGCAGGAGGCCTTTACATACTCGTAGGGCGACGGATTTTCCACACACTCGTCAAAGGCCATAGCGATGTCGCTGCCCAGATTGGACTGAATCCGCATGGACTCCTCCGGACCCATGAAGATGCGGTGGCCGTCGATGTGAGAGGCGAAGGTGACCCCCTCCTCCTTGATTTTCCGCAGCCCGGACAGGGAAAAAACCTGAAAGCCCCCGCTGTCAGTGAGCATGGGGCCGTCCCAGTCCATAAATTTGTGGAGTCCGCCCATCTGGCGGACCACCTCGTCCCCGGGACGCAGGTGCAGGTGGTAGGTGTTGGACAGCTCCACCTGACAGCCAATCTCCTTCAGGTCGTGGGCGGAAACCGCCCCCTTGATAGCCCCCTGGGTGCCCACGTTCATAAACACCGGGGTCTGCACTACCCCGTGGGCGCAGGTGAATATCCCCCGC
>JAAWPF010000140.1 GCA_022799835.1 Lawsonibacter sp.
GCGGGCCCCTGCGCACCTACTTCTCCGTGGTGGTGCCCATGCTCAAGCCCACCATGGTGTCTGTGGGTATTCTGGAGATTATGTGGGTGTGGAACGACTTCCTTCTGCCCTACCTGGTGCTGGATAAGAACCTGTATCGTACCATCCCCATTCACATCCAGTACCTGAAGGGCAGCTACGGCACCGTGGACCTGGGGGCCACCATGGCACTGATCCTGCTGTCCATCATCCCGGTAATAGTGTTCTACCTCATCTGCCAGAAGCACATCATCGCGGGCGTGGCCGCCGGCGCTGTGAAGGGGTAAGCCTTGTATTCGCCCTATAAATATGCTATGATTGTTCCCGAAAAGGAGGGTCATAGTATGACCATCAAAGATATTGCCCGGCTGTCCGGATGCGGCGTGGCCACCGTGTCCCGGGTACTCAATGACCACCCGGACGTCAGCGACGAGACCCGCCAGAAGGTGATGGCTGTGGTGGAGGAGCATGGCTTTCAGCCCAACGCCAACGCCAAGCACCTGAAGCAGCAGACCAGCACCAGCATTGTGATTATCGTCAAGGGCATTATGAACATGCTCTTTGCCGACCTGGTGGAAAAGCTTCAGGCGCTGCTGCGGGAGGCGGGCCAGGACGCCGCCGTCTACTACCTGGACGAGGACGCCAACGAGGTGGCCTACGCCTGCCAGCTGTGCCGGGAGCGCAAGCCCATTGGAATTATTTTCCTGGGAGGCGATCTGGAGCTGTTTCAGGCGGGCTTCTCTCCCATCACTGTCCCCTGCGTGCTGCTCACCAATACGGCCCGGGAGCTGGGATTTCAAAATCTGTCCTCTTTCACCATCGATGACAGCCTGGCCGCCCAGCAGGTCATTGAGCTGCTGTACAGCAGGGGCCACCGGAGCATCGGGCTGCTGGGGGGCAACTGGTCCTGTACCCAGATCAGCCACCGGCGCCTGACGGGCTGCCGAAACGCCTGCCTGCGCCTGGACCTGCCCTTCGATGTGGACCGGCAGTGCGAGCCCTGCCGCTACTCCATGCCCGAGGCCTACGCAGCTACCAAGGTGCTGCTCAAGCGCTGCCCCGACCTGACCGCCATCTTCGCCATCAGCGACGTGATGGCCCTGGGGGCCATCCGGGCCCTGTACGACCTGGGCAAGCGGGTGCCCGAGGACATCTCCGTGGTGGGCTATGACGGCATTGTGATTGGCCAATACTCGATGCCCCGGCTCACCACTGTCCGCCAGGATACCCAGCAGCTGGCCGAGCGGGGGGTGGACGCCCTCCTGCGGAGCATCCAGCGCCGCAGTCCCCCGGTACACGGGCTGGTCCCCTTCCATCTCATCCAGGGGGAGAGCGTCGCTCAGCTCAGTTGATGAAAGGGCCGCCGGCAGGCGGCCCTTTATTCTACAAGAAACAGGTGATTTCAACGTGAGAAAAGCAGGAGTCCTTATGCCGATTTTCTCCCTGCCCTCCCCTTACGGTATCGGCACCCTGGGGAAGGAGGCCTACCAATTTGCCGACTTCCTGGCCGCGGGCGGCCAGAGCTGCTGGCAGCTCCTCCCCATCGGCCCTACCAGCTACGGCGATTCCCCCTATCAGTCCTTCTCCTCCTTCGCCGGCAACCCCTACTTCATCGACCTGGATTCCCTGGCTGCTGACGGCCTGCTGGAACCGAACGAGTACCAGTCCCTCAGCTGGGGAGACAACCCGGAGCAGGTGGACTACGGCCTGATGTATGAGACCCGCTACCCTGTGCTCCGGAAGGCCTGCGGCCGCCTGCTGGCCCAGGAGCGGCCCGACTTCGCCGCCTTCTGTCGGGAGCAGCGTGAGTGGCTGGAGGACTACGCCCTGTTTATGGCCCTGAAAGACAAATTCGGCGGAGCCGCCTGGTTCCAGTGGCCCAGGGAGCTTCGCCTGCGCCAGCCCGCCGCCCTGGACAGGATTCGGAGCGAGCTGGCTGGGGAGACCGTTTTCTGGAAGGGGGTCCAGTACCTCTTTTTCCGTCAGTGGCGGGCGTTTAAGCAGTACGCCAACGGTTTAGGGTTGTCCATCATCGGCGACCTGCCTATCTATGTCTCCGGCGACAGTGCCGATGTGTGGGCCAATCCGGAGCAGTTCCAGCTGGACGGGAACGGACTGCCCACCGAGGCGGCCGGCTGCCCTCCCGACGGTTTTTCCGCCGGTGGCCAGCTGTGGGGCAACCCTCTCTTTAACTGGGAGCGGATACGGGAGGAGGGCTATGTCTGGTGGCTGCGGCGCATCGGGTTTCAGTTCCAGCTGTACGACACCCTGCGCATCGACCACTTCCGGGGCTTTGACGAATACTTCGCCGTGCCCTACGGGGACTCCACCGCCCAGAACGGCAGGTGGAAGCCCGGCCCAGGCATCGACTTCTTCAAGACGGTCAGCCGGGAGCTGGGAAAAAAGGACATCATTGCCGAGGACCTGGGCTTTCTCACCCCCTCGGTGAAAAGGTTGCTCAAGGACTCGGGTTACCCCGGCATGAAGGTGCTGGAGCTGGCCTTTGACAGCCGGGACCCGGACAGCGGCTATCTGCCCCACAGTTACCCCGCCCACTGCGTCGTCTACACCGGAACCCACGACAACGACACCATCCAGGGCTGGATGGCCTCCGCCTCCAA
>JAAWPF010000141.1 GCA_022799835.1 Lawsonibacter sp.
ATCCGGTCGTCCACCCGCCGGGCCTTCACGTAGTCGGTGACCATGTGGTAGGCGGTGCGCACCTTCTCCTTGTCGTTAGCCACGCTGAGCAGCTTGGCGGGCTTGTTCACCACGATGAGGTGCTCGTCCTCATAGAGCAGGGGGAAGGGCAGGGCGTCCGCCTTGGGGGCGGAGGAGGGCAGGAGGGCCACCTGCTGACCGGGGGAGAGAGGCGTGTCAAACCGAGAGAGGGGCACGCCGTCCACCGCCACCAGCCGCCGGGCTAGCAGGGACTTTACGTTGTTCCGGCTCTTGCCCTTCACGTGGGAGAGCAGGAAGGGGAGGAGGGTGTCGGGCTCGGTTACGGTGTAAACGGGGGCTTCGGTCTCCCGGCGTCTGTTCTGATGTTCCATAGAAACCGCCTTTCTGAGTCCTCTCCGCCCTTTGGGCGGGGAGGGCCGCTTCATCGGTAGCATTGTATCACAGCACGGGGAAAAAGTCCACGAAATTCCGATGGACAAGCAAGCCGCGCCCCGTTCCGTCATAAGCTTGCCAGAGGTGATGTATGGTGGGAGAAAAGGAGGGGTTGCTGGCCCGGGCGTCCCGGATGTTCGACCTGCCCGCCGATGCGCTGGCAGGCGCACCCAGGGTGGAGGTCATTGGCGACGGCGAACTGCGTATGGGGCCCCATCGGGGTATTTTGGCCTACGGGACCCAGGAGATTCACATATCCGGCGGCAATATGGTGGTGCTGGTGCGGGGCAGCGGGCTGGAGCTGCGGGCCATGACGCCGGAGGAGCTTCTGATTACGGGGACCATCACAGCTGTGGAGTTTGTGAGGTGAGGCGATGAAAAAGCTCATCAATCTTTTGCGGGGCTATGTGGAAATTTTGGTCACGGGGGCCTTTCCCGAGCGGCTTTTGAACCTGTGCGCCCAGAACCGGCTCCAATTTTGGAAGCTGTGCTGGCTGGACGAGACCAGCTTTACCTTCCGCGTGGCCCTCCAGGACCGAAAGCGGCTGGATGAGCTGGCCCAGCGCAGCATGTGCGAGCTGTCGGAGCGCAAGCGCCGGGGGGCGGCGGTGGTGGTGGCGGGGATGAGGCGCCGGTGGGGGTTCCTGCTGGGGCTTGGCCTGTGCCTGCTGGCGGTCAGCTATTTGTCCCGGTTTGTGCTGGTGGTGGAGGTGACGGGCAATGAGACGGTACCCACCGCCGTCATTCTCTCCCAGCTCCAGCGGGTGGGGGTGCGGCCGGGGGCCTATGGCCCCGGTGTCCGAGAGCGGGAGGCGGCCAACGCCGCCCTGATGGGTCTGCCCGAACTGAGCTACATGGCCATCAACATCTACGGCACCCGGGCCGAAGTGGTGGTGCGGGAGGCGGAGAAGACGCCGGAGCTGCTGCGGGAGGACGTGCCCTGCGACGTGGTGGCGGCGGCGGACGGCATCATTGAGGAGATTCACGCGGACACCGGCCGGGCCGTGTTTGCCGACGGCGACATTGTGCGCAGGGGGGAGGTGCTCATCTCCGGCGAGATCGATTTGAAGGAGCCGGAGGGGGGGACGGTGGACCTGGGCTATTTGGTGGTCCACGCCGCAGGCACTGTCACCGCCCGCACGTGGCGCACGCTGGAGGAGTCCGTCCCCCTCACGGCGGGGGTGAAGGAGTACACTGGGGCGGAGCACAAGCAGTACGGGCTGCGGCTTTTGTGGTTTGATGTGGATTTTTTTGAAAACAGTAGCATTTTAGGCGGCAGATATGATAAAATAGCACAGACCAGGAAATTGACCCTGTTTGACCGCACGATGCCCGCCGCCCTGACCACGGTGACGTACCGGGAATACACTGTGCGGGAGGAGCCTATCGACCAGGACGAGGCCGCCGCCCGGCTGGAGAGGGTGCTGATGGTCCGGCTGGAGGAACTGATGGCGGCCCGGCAGGGTGAGGTGCTGCACACGGACGTTGTCACCCGGATTGACGGCGGACGGCTCACCGTGACCCTGCTGGCGGAGTGCCGGGAGGAGATCGGCCGCACCGTGGAGCGGGAGGGGCAGGTTGGCTTGAAGAAGCGCTGAACCGTCGTGAGCAGCGCGGATGGAGCGCAGCGAAGGCAAAAGCCCAAGGCCCACGTAGTGGGACTGGGTTTTGCCTGAGACGGAGCGAAGCCGCGCGTCGCGAACAGGCGAAGCGTGACAACAGAGAAGCGCTGAACCGTCGTGAGCAGCGCGGCGAAAAATAGAACGAACGTTTCATGTGAAACACAAAAGAGGTGCATTTCATGACAGAGCAAAACATCAGCATCGAACGGATGGAGGAGGCCATCAACCTGTTCGGCCTGTTCGACGAAAACATCCGCATCATTGAGCAGGAGCTGGGCGTGGCGGTGGTGAACCGGGAGTCCAACCTGAAAATCACCGGCGAGGGGGAGAACGTGATGCTGGCGGTGAAGGCCGTCCAGGGTCTGCTCTCCCTGTCCGCCCGGGGGGAGGCCATCGGCCAGCAGAACGTGCGCTATATCATCGAGCTGGTCCGGTCCGGGAACGAGGG
>JAAWPF010000010.1 GCA_022799835.1 Lawsonibacter sp.
CCTCCAGCAGGGAGTTGCCCACCTTGCCGCCCTGGGCGGCGGAGAAGGTGTAGGCCATGCCGCCGCCGATGATGATGGTATCGGCAATTTCAAGCAGGTTGTTGATCACGCCAATCTT
This sequence comes from Lawsonibacter sp., assembly GCA_022799835.1. Lineage (GTDB taxonomy): Bacteria > Bacillota > Clostridia > Oscillospirales > Oscillospiraceae > Lawsonibacter. Next base: position 119 of record JAAWPF010000010.1, read on the forward strand.
GGAGCTGACCTTGGAGCCGCCCAGGATCGCCACCAGGGGCCGCTTCGGATTGGCCAGCGCGCCGCCGATGAAGTCCAGCTCCTTCTGAATCAGGAAGCCGCTGACGGCGGGCAGATAGTTGGCCACGACAGCGGTGGAGGCGTGAGCGCGGTGAACGGCGCCGAAGGCGTCGGACACATACACGCCATCCTTGCCGGCCAAATCGGCCATCTTCTTAGCCAGCTCAGCGTCACCCTTTGTTTCGCCCTTTTCAAAGCGGGTATTCTGAAGCAGCAGAATCTCACCGGACTTCAGGGCGGCGGCCTTTGCCTGGGCGTCGGGGCCCACCACATCATCGGCCAGGATCACCGGCTTGCCCAGCAGCTCGCTGAGGCGGACGGCCACAGGCTCCATACGCAGCTCGGCCAGGGACTTCTTCCACTTCTCCTCCGTCAGGGAGGCCGGGTCCTTGCCCTTCTCGGTCTGCTTCTTGACCCACTTGTCAAAGCTGGGCACCGGCTTGCCCATATGGGAGCAGGCAATCACAGCCGCGCCCTGGTCCAGCAGATACTGGATGGTGGGCAGAGCGGCCCGGATGCGCTTGTCGTCAGTGATGACGCCGCTGCCGTCCTTGGCCATGGGCACGTTGAAGTCGCAGCGCAGCAGGACCTTCCTGCCCTTGACATCCACGTCCTTGACCGTCTTTTTGTTGTAGTTCATGGTATTCTGACTCCTTTCATTTTTACAAATTAAAGGCGATTATTTGTACGGTATACAATGCAGCTCCGATGCCATCCCGCCCGCGCGGGACAGGCCGGGAAATCCCTGCCGCCGCAGGACCTCATAGGTCAGGACAGCCACCGAGTTCGCCAGGTTCAGACTGCGGGCCTCCTCCCGCATGGGGATGCGGATGCAGCGGTCCTCATGGGCCAGCCGGAACTCCTCAGGCAGACCGGCCGTCTCCTTGCCGAAAAACAGCCAGCAGTCATCGCGGAACTCTGCCCTGGTATAATCTCTGGGGCCCTTGGTGGTGACCAGCCAGAGGTCACGGACCTCGTTGCGCCGGAACACCTCGTCCAGATTGTCATATACCCGCAAATCCACCATCGGCCAGTAGTCCAGCCCTGCCCGTCGCACCGCCTTCTCGCTGATGTCAAATCCCAAGGGCCTGACCAGGTGGAGACGGCTGCGGGTGGCGGCGCAGGTACGGGCAATATTGCCGGTATTCTGCGGGATCTCCGGCTCAACCAACACGATATTCAGCACATGGGACCCTCCTCGCTGTTGCGGTCTTATTGTAGTCCAATCCGGAAAAAATTTCAACTGTAAATTGGTCGAAATATTGCAGAAACTTCACAAAAGTCATAAAATATTATCGTTTAGCCACATTTTTTAGACGCTTTTTAGATTTGTCCCTTTTTTTGGCGTCTTTTTTCGGCAATATGCCGAAAAAAGACAGCCTGGCAAGCAGGCAAAATTACACCCCCACCCTCCCGTTTCCTGAATTTGGTCCTGGAAGTAGAAAAAATAGACAAAGTTTGTTCCGTTTCCTGGAAAATAACTACCCTTTTCCGTAACGGTGTGCTATAATATTTTTACTTATCATCTGTCATTTTGATTAAGGAGGTCTTTTCCATGTCTCATACCGTCGAGATCCTGTCCGTGGGCACTGAGCTGCTGCTGGGCAACGTGGCCAACACAGACGCCCAGATCCTCTCCCAGGGCCTGAGCGAGCTGGGGCTCAACGTCTTCTGGCACACTGTGGTGGGGGACAACCCCCAGCGGGCCCGGGAGGCAGTGGCTATCGCTAAGAAGCGGGCGGACATCATCCTCACCACCGGCGGCCTGGGTCCCACCTGCGACGACCTGACCAAAAACGTGCTGGCTGAGGCCTTTGGCAAGAAGCTGGTCTTTGACGAGCCCTCCGCTGACCGCATCCGGAACTGGTTCCAACGCACCGGCCGCCCCATGACGGACAACAATCTCCAGCAGGCCATGCTGCCCGAGGACTGCACCGTCCTGCCCAACGACTGGGGCACCGCCCCCGGCTGTGCCTTTGAGGCGGAGGGAGTCCACGTTATCATGCTCCCCGGCCCCCCCAGCGAGTGCCGGCCCATGTTCCAGTACCGGGCCAGGCCCTACCTGCTGTCCCTGTCCGAGGGAGTCATCGCCTCCCACACCATCAAGCTCTTCGGCATCGGGGAGTCCACCATGGAGGCCCAGCTCCGGGACCAGATGAATGCCATGACCAACCCCACCCTGGCCCCCTACGCCAAAGAGGGGGAGTGCGAGCTGCGGGTCACCGCCAAGGCCTCCACCGACGAGGAGGCCCAGGCCTTGCTCCAGCCCACAGTCGCCCAGGTGAAGGAGCTCTTTGGCAGCAAGGTCTATGGGGTGGACGTCCCCTCTTTGGAGTATGCCATCATTCAGACAATGCGGGAGAAGGAGCTCACCCTGGGCACAGCGGAGAGCTGCACCGGCGGTCTGATGGCCAAGCGGCTTACCGACATCCCCGGCGCCTCCCAGGTATTCAAGGGCGGCATTGTATCCTACACCAACGAGATTAAGGAGAACGTCTTGCGGGTTCCGGAACACCTGCTGACCCAGTTCGGCGCGGTCTCAAAAGAAGTGGCCGCCGCCATGGCTGAGGGAGCCCGGCGGGTACTGGGCTGCGACATCGCTCTGTCCTCCACCGGCGTGGCCGGACCCGACAGGGATGACTGGAACAACGAGGTGGGCACCATGTTTGTGGCCATCGCCACCCAGGAGGGCACCTATGTCCGAGCCCTGCGCCTGGGCGCCCGCCCCATGCGGGAGCGGCTGCGCATCCAGACCGCCAGCCACGCCTTTGACTTGGCCCGACGGTATCTGGCCGGCCTGCCATATAAAGATTGACAAAGAGAAACGGGACGGCCTGCGGCCGTCCCGTTTCTCTTAAACCTGTATTCTCTCGATGCCGTCCACGGCGGACTGAACCATACCCTCAATGTCCAGTCCCTCCTCGGCGTACTCCAGCTCCCCCGGGAGGGGACGCAGGCGGGGATGCCGGGGGGTAAAGACGGTGCAGCAGTCCTCATAGGGCAGAATGGAAGTGTCGTAGGTTCCGATTTTTCGGGCAATTTTGACAATGTCCTCCTTGTCCATCCCCACCACCGGACGGAGGATGGGCAGGTCCACCACCGCGCCAGTGACCGCCATGGCCTCCATGGTCTGGCTGGCCACCTGGCCCAGGCACTCGCCGGTAACCAGGGCCTTGGCCCCGCACCGCTGGGCCACCCGCTGGGCGATACGCATCATAAAGCGGCGCATCACCAGGGTAAACAGCTCCTGGGGGCAGGAGCGGCGCAGCTCCTCCTGGATGGCGGTAAAGGGCACCACGTGGACGGTAAGCCGTCCGCACCAGGGGGTGAGCAGCCGGGCCAGCTCAATGACCTTCTCCTTGGCCTCGTTGGAGGTGTAGGGATAGGAGAAGAAGTGGACCATCTCCAGGGCCACCCCCCGCTTGGCGATCATCCAGGAGGCCACCGGAGAGTCAATTCCCCCGGACAGCAGGGACACCGCCCGGCCGTTGATGCCCACCGGCAGTCCGCCGGCCCCCGGCTCCGGGTCGGCGTGGACAAAGGCGGCGTAATCCCGGATCTCGATGTGGACGGTGAGCTCCGGGTGGTGGACGTCCACCTTCAAATCGGGGTAGAGCTCATCCAGCTCGCCGCCCACGTACTGGCTGAGCTGGATGGAGGTCATGGGGAAGGTCTTGTCCGCCCGCTTGGTCTCCACCTTAAAGGTGCGGGCGGTGGAAAGCTTATCGCCAAGGTACTCCCGGGCGGCAGCCAGGATAGCATCCTTGTCCTTCTCACAGGCCCGGGCCCGGCTCAGACCCACTACGCCAAAGACCTTGGTCAGCGCCTCCCAGGCCCCGTCTATGTCGCAGTCCTCCGTCATGGGCTCCACATAGGTGGTGGACTGGCGGGTGTATACCCGGAACTGGCCCAGGCCGTTGAGCCGGCGGTAGATGTTGGCCTGAAGCTTATCCTCAAAGCTGCGGCGGTTCAGGCCCTTCAGGACCATCTCCCCCAGCTTGAGGAGGATCATTTCGTTCATGGTTCATGTTTCCTTTCGTTCCCAATCGGGAATGGCCCTGGCCTGTTCATACAGCCGGACATAGCTCCGGTGGCGGCTCTCGGGGATGTCCCCCGCCTTCACCGCCGCCAATACGGCGCAGCCCTTCTCCTTCCCGTGGGCGCAGTCCTGGAACCGGCACCGGCCCAAATAGGGGGCAAACTCCCGGAAGGCGTATTGCAGCTCCTCTTTCCGGGCCAGCTCCATCCTGTCCACGTCGAAGGAGGAGAAACCCGGCGTATCCGCCGCCAGCGCGCCGCAGGACAGGCGGAAAAGCTCCACATGGCGGGTGGTGTGCCGTCCCCGGCCCAGCTTTTGGCTGATCTCTCCGGTGGGCAAATCGAAGTCGGCCTCCAGGGCATTGAGGATGCTGGACTTGCCCACGCCTGAATTGCCGGTAAAGGCGCACACCTTTCCGGTCAGAAAGCGGCGCAGCTCCTCCAGCCCCTCCCCCGTCTCGGCGCTCACCTGTAGGGTGGGAAAACCGGCCCGCTCATAGATACGGGCCAGCTCCAGCCCCGGCTCCAGGTCGCACTTGTTGACACAGATCAGGGTCTCACAGCCCCGGGCGGCGGCGATGGCGGCCACCCGGTCGATGAGAAAGGGGTCGGTGACAGGGATGGCCTCCGATGCCACCACCACCAGCAGGTCGATGTTGGCCACCGCGGGGCGGTAAAACTCATTTTTCCGGGGCAGTATCTCGTCCAGCGCGCCGCTGCCGTCCTCCAGGGTGGTAAAGCGCACCCGGTCCCCCACCAGGGGGGAAATTTTGGCGTGCCGGTGCTTCCCCCGGGCCCGGCAGGTGATGACAGACTGGCCGTCGTCCACATAGTAGAAGCCGCTGAGGGCCTTGCGGATGATACCCTCGCTCATTCGTCAAAATTGACTCTGTCGGTGCCGCTGGCCACGCCGTTGATATAGATGGCCAGTTCCTTCACACCCATCCCCGTGGTCCCGTGGACCGCGATGTCCACCGAAGCGTCCATAGAGGCGTCCGCCGAGCCGCTGCCCACCTCCACGCTGTCCATCAGGACCCGGACCATGACGGTGCCCTCATAGCCGTCCAGCTTGACATTGATATACTTGGTCACCGGCGTGGGGTCGGTGACCGTGCCTGGGTCCACCGGCGGCGGGTCGGGAGGCAGGGTAGCCGGGTCGGGGCCCTTGCTGACAACCAGATTGACTGTGGTGCCCTCCGTCACCGGGGTGTCTTTCAGGGGGTACTGACTGACCACCTTGCCCTCCTCCACCGTGTCGTCAAACTCGGGTCGTACCTGACCCAGCGTCAGGTTGGAGGTGGTGATGATACTGGTTGCCATAGACTGGTCTTTGCCCACCAGGTCGGGCATGGGGAAGGGCTTCTCCTCCGGCCCCTTGCTCACCACCATCTGCACCTCGGTGCCCGGGGGCAGCTCCACCCCTTTCTGGGGGGTATAGGAGATGATATAGCCCTCTTTAATGTTCTCATCGTACTTGTACTCCGGGGGGGCGACGGGCTTCAGCCCCAGCTCCCGCAGCTCCCGGCTGGCGGTGCTGTAGTCCTTGCCGTCCAGATTGGGCATGGGGATAACGGTGGGCCCGCCGCTGATGGTCACCTTGATCTCAGTGACGCTCTCCAGCACGTCCTCGTCCGGCTTGGGGTCCTGGTCGATGATGGTGCCTGGCTCAGCCTCGTCGGCCACCGTCTCCCCCTCCACCAGGGTGAAGCGGCCCAGCAGGTCCGTATTGTCCTTGACATCCTCATAGACCTCGCCAATCAGGTCGGGGACGGGGTAGGTCTTTGAGGGAGAAAACAGGCTGGGGAAGATGGTCTGGACCAGGAAATAGACCACCAGCCCCACAAACAGGAGCACCGCCACCGCGGCCAGGACGATGGGCCACACCGGCCCCCGGCGGGGGTAGTCGTCCTCCTCGTCCTCATACCGCCGGCCCCGGCGCTGAGGAACGTAGTCGTCCTCCTCCTGGCGGCTCCGCCGGCCCCGTGAGGGGGGATAGTCCTCCTCATAGGAGCGGCTGTAGCCCTGGGGGTAGTCGTCGGCGTACCGCCGCTCTCCGGAGGCGTGGCCGCCCCCTGTGTGAACGGGGCGAATCTGGGTGCGGTCGTCGTCCAGCTCCTCCTCGGAGGCGAACTCCGACGGGCTAAAATCAAAGTTGATATTGGGGTTCTTGCGAAACTCCTCCAAGTCGGCCAGCATCTCGTCGGCGGACAGATAACGGTTGTCCGGGTTGGGGGCCATGGCTTTCATGGTGATGGCCTCCAGGGCCTCGGGGATAGAGGGGTCCAGCTCCCTGGGGGACAGGGGGATGGAGTTGATGTGCTGGATGGCCACCGAAACAGGGGTGTCCCCCTCGAAGGGGAGGCGGCCGGTAATCATCTCGTACAAAACCACGCCGGCGGAGTACAGGTCGGACCGGGCGTCGATATGGCTGCCCCGGGCCTGCTCGGGGGAGATATAGTGGACCGAGCCCAGGGCCTCCTGGGTCAGGGTACTGTGGCCCCCGGAGGCCACCCGCGCGATGCCGAAGTCGGCCACCTTCACGCTGCCGTCCCGGAGGACCATCACGTTGTGGGGCTTGATGTCCCGGTGGATGATGCCCCGGCTGTGGGCGTGGCCCAGGGCCTTGGTAATCTGGGTGATAAAGTGGAGGGCCTCCCGCCAATTGAGCTTGTTGCCCTTTTTCTGCATGTACTGCTTCAGGGTAATGCCGTCGATCAATTCCATGACGATATACTCCAGCTCAGAGGAGCGGCTCACGTCATAGACCGCCACGATGTTGGGATGGGACAGCATGGCGACCGCCTGGGACTCGTCGTGGAAACGGCGGCGGAACTCGGCGTCCTGGGACAGGTCCTCCCGCAGGATTTTGATGGCCACCAGCCGGTTCAGCCGGTGGCACCGGGCCTTATATACCTTGGCCATGCCGCCGGTGCCCACCAGCTCCAGTATTTCGTATCGGTTATCGAGTAATTTACCGATGTAAGGATCCATGGTAAATATCCTCCTTATTTATTCAGGCTCAGTCAGCCCATCTATCTCGGCCGCAACTCGCCACGGCCGCCTGCCTCTCAACGCTTCACCAGCACTGCCGTCACATTGTCAGGCGCGCCCCGGCTCAGGGCAATATCCAGCAAACGCTGACAGCACTGGGCGTCCTCCCCGCCGTGGATGACCTCATAGAGCACCTCCTGCTCATTTATCACATTGCTCAATCCGTCGCTGCACAGCAGCAGATAGTCCCCCTCGGTCATAGGCTGGCGGAAGCAGTCAGCCATCAGAATGGGCTCCGCCCCCAAAGCCCGGGTAATGAGGTTCTTGTGGGGATGGGTCCGGGCCTGTTCCCGGGTCAGCTCTCCCCGCTCCACCAGGTCCTCCACCAGGGAGTGGTCCCGGGTGACCAGGATAATTCCCTCATTGTTGATGTGGTAGCAGCGGCTGTCCCCCTCGTTGAGAATAACCGCCTCTCCGGCGCTGACCAGGACCGCCACCATGGTGGTCCCCATGCCGGTGCAGTTCTGGTCCTCCACCGACCGCCGGAACACCGCCTGATTGGCCACCGAGGCGGCGTGGCTCATCCGCTCCTCCAGCGAGTCCTCCAGGCTTCCCTTGGCGAAATGCTCCATAAACAGCTCCACAGCCATGGTACTGGCCACATTGCCCGCCCGAGCGCCCCCCATGCCGTCGCAAACCAGGGCAAGCACCCTGCCATCCTCCAGCACCTTGGCGGCGTAGGCGTCCTGATTCTGCTGCCGTACTGCGCCGCGGTCTGTCACTCCCCATACCTGCATCGCGTTCAACCTCGTTTCTCGCCGGACTTCCGGCACTTCGCTTTTTATGTCTGTCTCTGTAGGGGCGGCCTTTGGCCGCTGGAAAACAGGATTTCTTCCTCCGCGGACAGCCAAAGGCCGCCCTTACGGGGAATCTTCCCGCATCGCCCTGCGGCGCAGCTGGCCGCAGGAGGCATCGATATCGCCCCCCAGCTTCCGCCGGACGGTAACGGTGATCCCATGGTCCTCCAACCGTTTCCGGAAGGCCGCCACCCGGCGGCTGGGTTTCAGGGGGCTCTCCTCCACCTCGTTGAGGGGGATGAGATTCACATGGGCCGGGGCGCCCTTCAACCGTCTGGCCAGCAGGTCGGCCTGCCAGTCCGCGTCGTTAACCCCGTCAATCATGGCGTACTCATAGGAGATGCGCCGGCCGGTTTTCTCAAAATACCGGCGGCAGGTATCCACCAGCTTCTCCACTCCCACCGACCGGTTCACCGGCATAATTTGGGACCGGGTCTCATCGTCCGGGGCATGGAGGGATACTGATAATGTTAATTGTAACTCATGTAGGGCCAGTTTGTCAATTTGTTCCGTTAAACCGCAGGTGGACAGGGAGATGTGCCGCATGCCGATATTCAGCCCATCCGGGTGGTTCACCAGAGTTAGAAACCGCAAAACAGTGTCAAAATTGTCCAGCGGCTCCCCAATCCCCATCAAAACAATGTTGGAAACAGGGACTCCGCTGTCAATTTGAGAAAATAAGACCTGATCAATCATTTCTGCCGGTGTCAGGTCCCGCACCTTTCCCGCGACGGTGGAGGCGCAGAAGGCGCACCCCATCCGGCACCCAACCTGGCAGGAGATACACACCGTATTGCCGTGCTGGTAGCGCATGAGCACCGACTCCACGCAGCTGCCGTCGGCCAGCCGCCACAGGTATTTAATGGTCCCGTCCTGGGCGGACACCTGCTTCCGGGCCACCGTGGGCGGGGTGAGGGTGCAGGTCTCGGCCAGCTTCCGCCGCAGGGTTTTGGACAGGTTGGACATCTCCTCAAAGGAGGTGACGCCACGGTACAGCCACCGAAAGACCTGCTTGGCCCGGAAGGCTGGCTCCCCCCGGTCCTTGAACCAGGCGGTGAGTTCCTCCAGGGACATTGATTTTATGTCAACCAAAGAGTTCACCCCTCTTTGCGCAGTTTACTGATGAAAAATCCGTCCGTCCCCTGCCGGTGGGGCCAAAGGGTAAGCATCCCGCTCTTCACGTCCCCCACATACTCAGGCAGACGGAAGCCCTCCAGCTTGAAATCGGGATGGCCGCTCAAAAAGCTGAGGACGACGTCCTCGTTCTCCCGGCGCAGGAGGGTACAGGTGGAGTAGACCAGCACGCCCCCAGGCTTCACATAGCGGGCGGCGTTGTCCAGAATGGCCCGCTGGACCTGGGGCAGGCCGGCCAGCGGCTCCGGGTCCTTGTAGCGGATGTCCGGCTTCTTCCGGATAACCCCCAGGCCGGAACAGGGGGCATCCACCAGGACGCGGTCAAAAGAATTTTCCCATTCCTCCCGAAATATCTTCCCGTCGGCGGTCATGGGTACAATATTACGTAAACCAAGCCGGTCAGCCCCGGCCTGGATCAACTTCTTCTTGTGGGGGTGGAGATCGCAGGCAATCACCGTTCCCCTGTCCTCCATCTGGATGGCGCAGGCGAAACTCTTACCGCCAGGGGCGGCGCAGCAGTCCAGCACCCGCATCCCCGGCCCGGCGGACAGAGCCCCCACAGCTAACCGGCTGGCCGGGTCCTGAATATAGAACAGCCCCTTCTGAAAGGCGGTCAGCCGCTCCAGCTTGCCCGTTTTCTCTAAAATCAGACAGTCGGCCAGCCAGGGGTGGGGCCGCGCCTGAACCCCCTCCCCCTCCAGCGACTGAATCAGGCCCTGAACTGTCGTCTGGGTCCGGTTCACCATGGCCGTTATAGGGGCTTGTCCATTGTTGGCGGCGAGCAGCTTCGCCGTCTCCTCACGGCCCAGGGCGGCGAGCAATTCCCGCACCAGCCACTCCGGGTGGGAGTACAGGGTGGACAGATAGCTCACCGGGTCGGTTTGCGGGATGGTGGGCAGATTATTCAGACTGCGCTCCAAGCTGCGCAGGATGCCGTTGACCATCCCCGCCGCCCGGGGATTTTTGCAATGCTTACGGGTCAGCTCCACCGAGGCGTTCACCGCCGCGCTGTGGGGAATCTTGTCCAGAAAGAGCATCTGGTAGGCCCCCAGCCGCAGGGCCTCCACCACCCGGCCCTCCATCCGCTTCAGGGGAAGGTTGGAGAAGTGGGACAGGTAGAAATCCAGCAGCAGCCGGTTTTGCAGCACGCCGAAGCACAGCTGGGTGGCTAACGCCCCGTCCCGGCTGTCCAGACCGGCGGAGGCCAGCCGCTTTTTCAAAATGGCGTCCGACCATCCCCCCTGCCGCTGGCAGTCGTTCAGCGCCAGCAGCGCCGCTTCCCGGGCGTCCATCCTTCTCACCAGCCTTTCTTCTTCTTTTCTTTTGAAAAAGAAAAGAAGCAAAAGAAAACTTTACGGAAAAACTTCGTTTTTCCTCAGCAAATCGCAACGGCTTTTTTCCCCTGTGAAGAGAAACGTTTCCGGCTGATAAGTCTCTCCCGGCGGTACTCCGTACGGGTCACAGTCCCGTCCTCAAAGGTGTATTCCAGCCGCCGCAGATTCCCAGGTACGCGCTCCCTGTCATAGTTCCAGCTCCAGCCGATTCTGTCGGCCTTTTCTACATAAAAGTCATTCCAGGTATTGACAATGCCTCTGGCTCCGAAAATTTCACAGGTCTCGCCCCTGTCAAACTGGATTACAAGCAGCTTCTCCGTCTCGTCAAAGCTGGCGCTGACCGGCGTGTGAATGTTATCCATAGGCCGTCCAAACCAGTCCCCCCAGAAGCAGAGGGAGCCGCATTTTTGAATGCACATATCATTCATCATAGCACCTGAATCGGATGTCCCCGCAGATAGTCCGCGGCGGTCATTCTCTTCTTGCCGGGGGGCTGGAGCTCCAGAATACGCAGGACGTGGTTAAACTCGCCGCAGGCCACGTCGATGCCCTGTTTCCCGGCGGCGACAATGGTTCCGGGACCGGCGTCGGTGTGCTTCTCCACCACCTGAGCCCTCCATAGCTTCACCGGCTTGCCGCTGATGATGTCGGTAGACGCCCCCGGCCAGGGGTACAGGCCCCGGATCTGGTTGAAAATTTCCTGTGCACTCCGGGTCCAGTCCACCGGGGACATTTCCTTGGACAGCATGGGGGCCAGGGTGGCCTTCGTGTGGTCCTGGGGGGTGCGGGAGGCCGTTCCGGCCTCGATCAGGGCCACGGCCTCCGTCAGCAGCTCTCCGCCCAGCTGGGCCAGACGGTCATAGAGGGCGGCGGCGTCCTCCGTCTCCCCGATGGGAGTGGCCCGCTGGAGGATGATGTCCCCCGCGTCCAGCTCGGAGGCCATATGCATGATGGTGACCCCCGTCTCCGCCTCGCCCTTGAGGATAGCCCAGTTGATGGGGGCCGCCCCCCGGTACTTGGGCAGCAGGGAGGAGTGGACGTTGACGCACCCCTTGGGGGGCAGGGCCAGGATGTCATTGGGGAGGATACGGCCGTAGGCCGCCACCACGATAAGCTCCGGGTCCAGCTCTCTGAGGGTGGCCAGGGCGGTCCCGTCCCGCAGCTTCTCCGGCTGATAGACCGGGATACCGTGGGACTGGGCGCATTCCTTTACCGGGGTGGGCTGGAGCTTGTTGTGGTGACGGCCCACCGGCCTGTCCGGCTGGCTGAACACGCCCACCACCTGATGGTTCGCGATCAGAGCCTTTAATGGCGGAATCGCAAACTCCGGAGTTCCCATAAAGACAATTCTCATCCGCGTCTCCTTCCCACCCTTCTTCTGGCGTGCTTCCGGGAGGAGTTCTCCTCCTCAGGCTCCTGCTCCTCCGACAAGATGGCGTCCATCTCCTCAGAGGTATACAGCCGGTCCACATGCTCGTCGTACATATGGCCGTCCAGGTGCTCCAGCTCATGGCAGAAGCAGCGGGCCGCCAAATCGGCTCCCTCCATTTCAAACCAGTTGCCGTGGCGGTCCTGAGCCCGTACCTTCACCCAAGTGGGCCGCTTCACATAGCCCCACATGCCAGGGATGGACAGGCAGCCCTCCAGGCCGTCCTCCTCCCCCTCCTGGGCCAGGATCTCCGGGTTGACCAGCTCGACCATCTCGTCGATCTCCGGGTTTGGCACCACGATAACCGCCCGGCGCAGGATCCCCACTTGGGGGGCCGCCAGGCCCACGCCCTTGGCGCTGTCCAGCGTCTCCCGCAGGTCATCCAGCAGGTCAGCCAGCTTGTCGTCAAATTTGGTCACCGGATGGCACACCTTGTTCAGCACCGGATCGCCCTGGGTCAGAATCTTACGAATTGCCATTTCCTTTTCTCCTTCTCGGCCAGTCGGCCTAACTATTATAGGGGTCCGCGTCAGCGCAGACCGAAACGCCCTTGTTGTCTCTGTCCTTCTGGGCCGCCTGGAGCAGCCCGGACAGCAGTGCCCGGAACGCCCGGTCGGGCCGGCCCGTCAGGGTGAGCCGGTAGCGGTAGCGGTTGTTTACCTTGGCCACCGCCGCCGGGGCGGGGCCCAGCAGCTGCCACTGGCCGGGCAGCTTGGGCAGCTCCTGCTCCAAGGCATGGCGCAGGCGGGTACAGCAGCGCAGGACAGCCCCCTCGTCCAGTCCGGCGGCGGTAATCACCACATGCTGGGCAAAGGGCGGGTCCCGGCGCAGACGGCGCAGTTCGATCTCCCGCTCGTAAAATCCGTCATAGTCCTGACTGGCAGCGCAGCGGATAACATCGTTGTTGGGGGTAAAGGTCTGGATAACCGCCCGGCCCTGCTTGTCCCCCCGGCCTGCCCGGCCCACCACCTGGGTAAGCAGGGAAAAGGTCCGTTCCCCTGCCCGAAAGTCGTCCACATAGAGGGACAGATCGGGAGCAATCACCCCCACCAGGGTCACATTTTCAAAGTCCAGACCCTTGGCCACCATCTGGGTGCCCACCAGGACAGGGACCCGCTCCTTGCGGAAGCGGTCCAGCAGCTCCTCGTGGGGGTGGGCGGCGGAGACGGTGTCGGTGTCCATCCGCAGCACCTCCGCCCAGGGAAACAGGTCCTGCAACTCCTCCTGGACCCGCTGGGTCCCGGTGCCCACGAAGTTGAGCGGTCCCCCGCAGGAGGGGCACGCCGGAGGCAGCTTCCGGGAGAAGCCGCAGTGGTGGCACATGAGCCGGTCGTTGGCCGAGTGGTAGGTCAGCTTCACACTGCACCGGGGGCACTCGGGCACCTCACCGCACTCGCCGCAGGACACCATCCGGCTGGCTCCCCGGCGGTTGAGGAACAGTATGGCCTGCTCCCCCCGCTTGAAGTTCTCCGCCAACTCATTTCGCAGCACGGAACTGATAGAACAGGCGTTGCCCTGGCGCAGCTCCTCCTTCAAATCGACGATGAAAACCTGGGGCAGGGCTTTCTGGTTGTAGCGGTTTTTCAGACGGAAGAGGCCGATCTGCCCCTCCCGGGCCTGGTACATGGTCTCCACAGACGGAGTGGCCGAGCCCAGCACCAGCAGAGCGCTGTTCTGCACGCAGCGGTACTTGGCCACCTCCCGGGCGTGGTAGCGGGGGGCGTTTTCCGACTTGTAGCTGCCCTCCTGCTCCTCGTCCAGGATGATAAGGCCCAGATTGTCCAGCGGGGCAAAAACAGCCGACCGGGTTCCGATAACCACCTGGGCGTCTCCCCGGCGGGCCCGCTTCCACTCGTCGTACCGCTCCCCCGCCCGTAGGGAACTGTGGAGCACCGCCACCTGCTTCCCAAAATGGGAGGCGAAGATACGCAGCAGCTGAGGGGTGAGGACAATCTCAGGCACCAGCACCAGGGCGGTCCGGCCCCGCGCCAGGCTCTCCTGGATAAGCCGGATGTACACCTGGGTCTTGCCGCTGCCCGTCACCCCGCAGAGCAGGGCGGCGGCGGGCTCCCCTTTCCGCGCCAGGGCGTCCAGCCCCGCGAAAGCCGCCTGCTGCTCCTCGTTGAGCACTGGGGGCAGAGCGGGGGGCACATCGGCCAGAGAGGCGGAGCGGAGCACCTCCTGCTTCTCCAGGGTGAGGATGCCGCTCTTCTCCAGCGATTTGATGGTCTGCATAGAGGCCCCGGTAAAGTAGCACAGCTCCTTGGCGGAGGCGGCCCCAAGCGCGCACAGCAGCTCGGTCACCGCGTACCGCAGGGGGGCGGATTTGCGCTTAGATGTCACAATGGCCATGGCGTCCTCCGCAGGCATGGCCAGCACGGCCAGCTTCTCCGTCTTGTCCGCCACCGCCCGCTGGGCCCCCGTCTCCAGAACGGCCACCCCGCCGTCAATAAGGCGGCGTATGGCGGGGTTGGGGTCTTTTGCCCCAAAGGCCAGGCGGATCTGCTCCATATCCCCCTTTCCGCCCCAGCTCCACAACAGGTCCAGCAGCTGAACGGCGGCAGGGGAGCCCTCGGCGGCCCCGTAGGCCCGCTCCCGGTCCATCCCCTGCCGGATCGCCACCCGGTCCCGCAGGGAGAAATACAGTCCGGCGGGGAGCATGGCTTTCACGCAGTCGTAGACGGTGCAGAAGTACCGCTCCCGCATCCAAAGGGCCAGCTGGACTGCCCGTTCGTCCAGCACCGGCCAATCGTCCAGCACGGCCTGGATGCATTTCAGCGCCGGTCCGGCGGAGGGGGCCTCAAAGATGGACAGCACCAGCCCGTCCGACCCCCGATTGCCGGCGGCAAAGGGCACCAGCACCCGCATTCCGGCCTGGAGCCGCTCCTCAAGCTCTTTGGGCACTAAGTAGTCATAGGGCCGGTCGATAGCGTAGACTGCCTTGGCGACGGCCACTTTCGCAATTTTTCTGCCTATGACCGTCACTCCTCCCTCCCGAAAAAATAGGGGGCGGCGCCCCCCTACTGGTCTCTCTTACTGCTCTGGCTGCTCAGAGCCGTCGTCCAGATTGCCATCGGCCACGGCCTGGATGGCGATGCTCACAGGCTTCTCCTCCAGCGGCTCGCCGGCCATCTCGGCTTCCCGGGCGATCCGGCGGGCCTTACAGGCCACCACGTTCACCAGCTCGTACCGGCTGGGAACCTTCTCCAATAAATCTTTCATTGCGGGATACAGCATCATAGTTAAGACTCCTTACTTTGTGATTCCTCTGTAGGGGCGGGCATTGCCCGCCCGTTCTCACGAAGCACAGCTCGTCCGGGCGGATAATATCCGTCCCTACAGGACATTATTACGCAAACTGCGCCAAAATAGACTTCCGGCTGTCCACCCTGCACTCCGAGGCGGTGAGGATAGCCTCGATCTCCGCCACAGCCCCGGACACTTTGTCATTGATGACCAGGTAGTCATAGCTGGGGATCTCCTTAAACTCCACCTTAGCCTTTTCCAGCCGGCCGGCGATCACGTCCTCGCTGTCGGTGTTCCGGCGGTGGAGGCGGCGGGACAGCTCCTCAAAGGAGGGTGGGATGATGAAGATAAACAGGGCCTCCGGACACCGGGCCCGGACCTTGGCCGCCCCTTGGACCTCGATGTCCAGCAGCACGTCCACCCCCGCGTCCAGCTTGTCCTGGATGGCCTTAAGGGAAGTGCCATAGTAGTTGTGTACATACTCGGCATACTCCAGCAGCTCACCGTCGGCGATCATCCGTTCAAACTCCGCCCGGTCCACAAAGTTGTAGTTGACCCCGTCCTGCTCCCCCACCCGGGGCTGGCGGGTGGTGTAGGACACAGAGAAGTAAATATTCTTCCGCTGGCTGAACAGCTCGGCAATCACAGTGCTCTTGCCCACGCCCGACGGTCCCGACAGTACAATCAGCTGGCCTTTCTCTTTTTTCACGGCTTCTCCTCCTCTTCTGCCTCCGGCGCCCTGCCCTCCAGACGGCCCGCGATGACCTCAGGTGTCAGGGCGGACAGAACCACGTGGTCGTTGTCCATCACCAGCACCGCCTTGGTCTTTCGGCCGTAGGTGGCGTCAATGAGGATCCCCCGCTCCCTGGCCTCCTGGGTCATGCGTTTGATGGGAGCGGAGTCGGGACTGACCACCGCCACCAGCCGGCGGGCGGACACAAGGCTTCCGAACCCGATGTTGATAAGCTTCACATCGCAGCCTCCTTCGGCGTGTCATCTGCAGGGGCCGGCCCAGACCGTCCAAAGCGGCGGCCCCGCATCTCATCACTCAATATTCTGCACCTGTTCCCGAATCTTCTCAATCTCCGCCTTGATATCCACCACATGGGCGGAAATTTCAATGTCGCCGCACTTGGAGCCGATGGTGTTGGCCTCCCGGTTGAACTCCTGGATGAGAAAGTCCAGCTTCCGGCCGGTGGCTCCGCCTTTGGAGAGCATCTCCCGCAGCTGGGCAATGTGGCTGCGCAGGCGGACGGTCTCTTCGTCCACCGCCACCTTGTCAGCGAAGATAGCCGCCTCTGTGAGGATGCGGGCGGGGTCCAGCTGCGTGTTGGCCAGGACCTCGTTCATCCGGGCCTCCAGCTTGGCCCGATACTCCGCCACCGTCCGGGGGGAGCGCTCCTCCACCCGGGACACCTTGTCCTCAATAGCGGCGGCCCGGGACAGAATGTCCTCTTTCAGCCGCTCCCCCTCCCGGGTGCGCATCTGGTCAAAATCAGCCAGAGCCCGGTCCATCACCGAGCAGATATCCCTGGCCATCTGCTCCACGTCCTCCTCCGCCTTCTCGGCCAGCAGGACCTCCGGGAACCTGGACAGCAGAGAGACCGAGATGTCATTAGACAGCCCATAGTCCTCCGCCAGCTGTCTCAACGCGGCGTAGTAGCCGTCGGCCACCGACTTATTCACCGACACCTGCACCTTTTCGGCGCCGGCGTTGTCCAGGGTGACGAACACGTCCACCTTGCCCCGGGAAATGGCTCCCTGCACCCGGCCCTTGATGGCGTCCTCGGCGAAGAGGTACAGCCGGGGGATACGGATATTGCAGTCCAGGTAGCGGTTGTTGACGGAGCGAAGCTCCACCGTGATGGTACACCCGCCGAAGGTCCCCTCCGCCCGGCCGTACCCAGTCATACTTTTTACCAAAGTCAGTCACTCTCCTAACAAAGGGTCTCAGCAGAAGGGCCCGCCCCAAGGGGTCAGGCAGCTGCAACACAGATAGGCCGTACAGGGGTCGCACTGGGTACTGCTGCTGTAGCCCATGGGCCGGTAACCCCCCATGCCGCCCTGGCGCATCAAATTTAAGGCCTGACGGTACTCCATGTTGCTGGGGTCCATCTGGACGGCCCGGTTGTAGTTCTGCATGGCCTCATCCAACCAGCCCTTGCGGTAGGCGATACTGCCGGCCAGGAAGTACCACTCCCCGTCCTTTTGCCCCACCTCGTAGAGCAGCTGCTCCGCCTGGCCCAGGTCGCCGGCGTTGATCAGATTGCGTACCCGGGCATAGTTGGGATTGCCAGCATAACCGCGCTGCTGATAGCCGCCTCCATAGCCCCCGGAAGGGGCCGTGTAGCCGCCGGAGCGCTGCTTGGTGATGGTGTCGTAGGCCTCGTTGATCTCCTTCATCTTCTCCTCAGCCAAATCGGCCAGAGGATTGTTCTGGTAGTTATCCGGGTGGTACTTCCGGGCCAGCTCCCGATAGGCTTTCTTTACCTCGTCGTCGCTGGCGTTCTGGCTGATCCCCAGCACGCTGTACGGGTCTCTCATTCGTCGTTTCTCCAAATCTTTTGTTTTTTTATTTCCTTCCAGCTGCCGTCAAAGACGGCCCTCTGGACTACAGGCAGACCTAAATAGACGATATTTTCCAGCAGAGGCATCCGGCATCCAAATTGGCCCAGCTGGAGGGCCGCGCCCACTTGTTCCAGAGACAGGTTCATCGTCAGGCGCAGGGCCTCGTCGTCCCCAACCGGGCCGTACCGGGCGGACACGGGGTTGTACCGCGCGGACAGCCTGTCCTCTTCCAGGTCGTCCCGGGCGTCGGCCAGATAGATCCACCGGCCCAGGTGGTAGAGCAGCTGGGACAGCACTCTCCCCCGCTCCCCCTCACAGGGCGCGGCAGATTGGAGCAGCCGGGCAAAGGTGTCCGCTGTCCGGTCCAGAGAGGGGCAGTTCTCCCGTTCCAGCGCCGCCAGCTCCTCCAGACAGCTTTTCACCGTCCGGTCAAAATCGGGACGGCGGCGGGCCGCCTTCCGGTAGGCCGGACCCAGCAGCCCCGACAGCAGCCGGGCGGACAGGCCCTTCCACAGTCCGCCGTCCTGGAGGTCGTCCCGCAGCTTCCACCAGGCCAGCACCACGCTCTCGTCCGCCGCCTGTTCCAGCGCGGGGCTGTCAGGACACATGGGTTTTTTCAGCAGAGGGTTGGCGTGGCACCGGCCCCGGCAGGAGGTGAAGCGCTCCTCCGGCTCCCACAGCAGCAGGGCCAGAAAGGTAAAGTCGTAGTTGAGGAGCATAGGGGCAATCAGCCCATACCGCCGCCGCAGGCAGCGGCACAGGCCGCAGTAGGTGGCCTGATAGAGGTCGAAGTCTTTGCATTTCAGCTCCGGCCGGAAGGGGCGCACATAGCCGAACATGGCGCCGCCCCTCAGCGCAGCTGCTTCAAAATGGCAAATTCCGGCGCGCTGCTGCGGGCAATAGCCCGGTTCATCAGCACGGCGGGAATAAATCCCGCCGCCAGCCCCAGCAGGGCGGTGAGCATGGAGGCTACCTCGCCCATTTGGAGCACATACAGCCCCAGGGCGTAGCCCAGCCCCAGCCCCACGCAGGGCAGGAGGAACACTGCCACCGAGGTGCTGATATTGCGCCCGTCGGAGGGCTCCACCTCCACAAAGTCGCCGGGCCGGGCCCCGATGCCGTTGGAGGCCAGAGCCAGTATCTCCTGCGGGGGTTTGGCGGAGCAGCCGGAGCAGGCGCCGTCGCAGTGCAGGCCGCACTCCATTTGCCGCAGCAGGGAAACCTCGGCCACCCCCTCCTTCACAATCTTTTTCACAATCGCGTTTTGAACCATATCTGTTTCCTCGCTTTATCCGCTGATATCCACCGCTACGGTGTACTCTCCGATGACGCCCACCGCGCTGTTGCCGTTGAGATAGACCTTGGCCAACACACGGCTGGCCCCCAGGGTATTCACATTGGACAGGTCGGCCACTACAACGATCTGGCTGGCGTCAATCCTGGCCAGCTCCTCCGCCGGCCCCCGGACCGTCACAAGGACACTTTGAGTAACCAAATCGGCGGTATACCCCTCGGCCAGACCGCTGGTCCTGATGTTGGTCACTGGGAACACCTGGGTGTCCAGCCCCTCTACTGTCACCTTGACCGTGGCCTCAGTCAGGCCGCTCTCATTGGTGAGGCTGGGGTCCAGGCCGATGGGCAGGGTAAAGGTATTGGTACCCACCACATCGGACAGGTTGATGGAACCCAGCGAAATTTCCTCCAGTCCCTCCAGATCAGCCTCAGAGCCGGAGACCACGATGGTCGGAGGGTCAATATTCCTGACAGCGTTCTCACTGGTCGCGCCCCCGCCGGGCAGAAGGTTGACTGTGAGCCTGACCTCCTTAGTCACCACCACCGGCACAATCACATAAGCTGTCTCAGCGCTGAGGGTAACCTCCAGATCTGTGAGGGGGCTGCCCTGATTGTCCAGAAGGATCAGGGGCAAATCGCCGGCAAAACGCTCGCTCAGCTCCTTCTCCTCCAAAACAGCAACCACCTTGCTGACTTGGTTTACCTGTTCTACCGGGCCGCTGACGGTAACGCTCTCCGGCTCAATAGCCGGCACCCCCATCTCATAGTTCCCGGCCACCCGGCCGTTCAGCTGGAACTCCACATCAAAGCTCTTGTTATACAGCTTCTCCACCAGCACCGTAATTGTAGGCGGCTCCTGCTCGCTGCCTTTCAGACTCTCTTCATTAAAATTCTCCGGCCACACCGGGCGGCAGCGCACCGTATTCTCCCCCTCCACACAGCGGGAGACATCGGCCACCACATAGAGATTGGAATGGTATCGGAGCAAATCGGTACGGGCGCTGGTGGGGCCCTCTACCCGCAGCTCCACCACCGAGGGGGTAATCTCCGCGATGGTCAGGCCCTGGCTGGCCAGCACGCTGGTCCCCGTGGTCTCCACCCGAACATTGTGTATAGAGGTGATGCCGTTCGGGTCCACTGAGGCCCGCACATAGAACCAGAACACAATCGCCAGCACGATGGACAGCAGGATAAAGACCCACCGGCTCTCTTTCAGCCGTCCCATCATACTTCCTCATCCTCCTCCCGCTTGTTTCCGCCCAGCAGCAGACCCAACAGGGGGAGCTGGCCGCTCTTCTTTTCTCTGCCGCTGTCATTGAGCAGTTCATTGCGCAGCAGCCGCTCCAGGGTTTCAGGGGCCAGATGCCGCTTCAGCATCCCGCCTACGGCAGCGGAGATGGAGCCTGTCTCCTCCGAGACGATGACCACCACCGCGTCGGAGTGCTCGCTCATGCCGATGCCCGCCCGGTGGCGCATCCCCAGGTCCCGGCTCAGGTTTACATTGCCCGACAGGGGGAGCATACAGCCCGCGCCCACGATCCTGCCGTTCCGGACAATGACCGCCCCGTCATGGAGGGGGGCCTTGTTCCAGAATATGTTCTTCAAAAGCTCGCTGGACACGCCGCAGTCCAGGGCGGTGCCCGTTTTGATTACGTCGTCCAGGAGATTCTGCCGTTCAAAGACCATCAGCGCGCCCACCTTGTCCCGTGACAGGTCGGCATAGGCCTCGGTGGTTTGGCTGATGGCGGTGTCCATCTCTTGGCCCGCCTCCCGGCTGGAGGCGAATACCAGCCCCAGCCGGCCGCTGCCCATCCGCTCCAGAAAGCGGCGGATCTCCGGCTGAAAAAGGACCACCAGCACGATGATGCCCCATTGCACCACCCGGTCCAGCAGCCAGCTGGTGGCGGTGAGCTGGAATGTCGTGGACAGGAACATAGCCAGCAGCAGAATCAGCAAACCCCGCAGCACCCGCCCGGAGCTGGTCTTGCGCAGCATCCACAGCAGCTTATATATGATAACGGACAGGATCGCGATATCCAGAATGTCGCTCAGCTGAATTTGAAGCAGCGGAAAATTGGACTGTAAAAACATCTGCGCTTTGTGGATAACCTCTCCTGCCGAGTCCATTCTGCTCACCTTCTTTTCCTAGTATGGCCTGGATAAAACACCTCATCATGTTATTATACGATATTTCCCCCGGCTTGGCAACCAAAAAGGCAAAATCCCCCGTGAATTTTTTTCTGAAAATTTTCAAAGCCCCGGAGCAGAAGCGGCCTCCGCCGCCCTTCTCCGGGGCTGATTTTATGCCTGCGGCTGGACCAGGCCCTGGACCGTCCGCAAAAACTGGTCGATCTCCCGCTCCGTATTAAAGGCGGAGACGCTGGCCCGAACCGTTCCGGTGGTCAAGGTTCCGCCGCTCTCGTGGGCCAGGGGGGCGCAGTGGAGTCCCGCCCGCAGGGCAATCCCACGCTCCCCCAGGGCCTCCCCCACCGCCTCGCAGTCCAGACCCCGCAAACGGAAGGACAGCACCCCCGTCTGCACCGACGGGTCACCGGCCAGGAAGGCCTCCGCGCCGGGGATCGCCCACAGTCCCTTCCCCATATGGCGGATGAGCCGGCTCTCCCCCGCGGCGATGTGCTCCACGCCCTGGCGCTGGAGGAAGCGCAGTCCCTCCAGCAGTCCGGCAATGCCGGCGATGTTGTGGGTACCCGCCTCCAGGCGGTCAGGGAGAAAGTCGGGCATGGTCTGCCGCCTGGACTCACTGCCCGTCCCCCCCTCCAGAAGGGGCTTCGGGTCCACGCCGCACAGCAGCAGGCCGGTGCCCTGGGGGCCGTAGAGCCCCTTGTGGCCGGGCATGGCGGCGAAGGTTGCCCCCAGGCGCTGGAAGTCCACAGGCAGACAGCCGGCGGACTGGGAGGCGTCCACAATCAGCGGGACTCCCCGCTCCCGGCACAGGGCGGCGATGTCCTCAATAGGCAGGATAAAGCCAAACACATTGGAAACATGGGTACATACCGCCAGGTCAGCCCCCCGGTCCAGTTCCCTCCGGAAGTCCTCCAGGACGGCCTCCCGGTCGAAGAGCCCACCCCGGGCCACCCGCAGGTCCACGTCCAGAGCGTGGAGAGGCCGGGTAACGGCGTTGTGCTCATAGCCTGAGATCACCACCCGGCTGCCCGGCCGGGCCATGGTCTTGATGGCAATATTCAGTCCGTGGGTGGCGTTAAAGGTAAACACCACCCGCTCCGGGTCGTCCACATGGAACAACTGGGCCGCCGCCTCCCGGCAGGCAAAGGCGGTGTCCGCCGCCGACATGGCTGGCCGGTGCCCTCCCCGGCCCGGGCTGGCCAGGTGTCCGATGGCCCAGGCGGAGGAGGCGGCAACGGCGGCGGGCTTCTGCAGGGTAGTGGCCGCGCTGTCCAGGTAGATCATAGGGCCACCTCCTGATAACTGCCGTCCCCCGCGGTAATATAGACCCGCTTCGGAGTAAGTCCCGCCCGCTGGAGAACCCGCAGAGCGTCAGGAAGCCTCCGCTGGGAGATCTTCACTGAATGACTGCACCCCTCGCCGGAGATACTCTTGGGGGAACGGAGCACCCGAGCGGTAATACCCGCCCGCTCCAGAGATGCGGCTGTACGCTGGGCGTAGGTCAGCGAACGGCATACAATCAGATAATAGAGCATGGCATAGTTCCTCTCCCGGGGCGTCATTTCTCCGCCCCGCAGAAATAGCCGGGAGGGGAACCTGCGTTCCCCTCTCATAACTAGCTTATGCACATACTCCGTTCTCTGACACAGCCCGGTCCGCGCCTTCGGCTATGTCTCCACCACCGTCATGACCCCCTCCACCTGACCCAGCTCCCGGAGGATGTCCCCCCGGCTGGCGCCCCGGCGGGACTGGAGGACCAGAACGGCGCAGGAGCCGCCCCCTTCGCCGCCCTTCCTGGTGATCTCCAGGTCCACGATTTTCACCCCCAGCATATGGCACCGGGTGACAATCTCCTCCAAACAGGAGGGCCAGGTGTACTCCGTATAGACGTTGATCTCCCGCACCCCCCGGAGAAGCCGAAACTCCAGCTTGGAGAAAAACACCTCCGCCACCAGCACCAGCGCGGTGGCGTAGGCCGCCCCCTCATAAAAGCCGGCCCCGCAGCACAGGCCCACAATAGCCACCACCCACAGTCCGGCCGCGGTGGTCAGCCCCCGCACCCGGCGCCACTTGGTCATGATGATGGCGCCCGCTCCGATGAAGCTGACACCGGCGATAACCTGGGCGCCCATACGGCTCATGCTGATGGGATAATGCATGACGATATACATATACTGGCTGGTGGCGGTGGTCATAGCGGCCCCCAGACAGATGAGGATATGGGTGCGGAAGCCGGCCGGGCGGCGCTTTTCCGAGCGCTCAATGCCAATCAGGCCGCCGCACACCAGGGCCAGCAGCACCCGCACACTCATCCCCAGCAGGTCAGGCTGGCGCAGGAAGTTTAAACTACTCAGCATTGTTCCACCCTCCTAAACTTCATCAATGGCCAGAACATCCGCGCTGTAGGACAGCTGGGCCAGCAGCTTGGTGTGGGACTGACTCTTAGGCAGGTGGAGGAAAAACACCACACTGACCTGCGTCTGCTCCTTGCCGCCCTCCCGGCGGTCCAGCTCCACGTCGTATATCTGGATGCCCATGGACTTTATCAGGTCGATGAAGCCCTTCATCCCCTCCATGGAGCTCAGCTCCACATAGAGGTTCATATTCCGGGACCAGGCCAAAATAAACTCCTCCACCCAGGGGAAAATCTCAATGCTCAGCAGAATGGCCAGAAACCCCAGCAGCACACCCTCGTAAAAGCCGGCTCCGATGGCCAGCCCTACACAGGCCGAAGCCCACAGCCCCGCCGCGGTGGTCAAGCCCTTCACCTCCCGCTGCTCTGTTACCAGGATAGTGCCGGTGCCCAAAAAGCCGATGCCATTGATGACCTGGGCCCCCAGTCGGGTGACATCGGTTATCATCCCCACCTCCCGCTGGGCCTCCTTCCACACAATGTCCAGCATCATGTATTGGTACTGCCCCAGCACCATGGTCAGCGCCGCTCCCATGCACACCATCATGTAGGTGCGGAACCCCGCCGGCTGGCGCTTGTGCTCCCGGTTGATGCCGATAATGCCGCCCAAAAGGACCGCCAGCGTCAGCCGCAGCAGAACAGAGGCCATATTAAATTCCCGCAGATAAGTCAAAAGGGTCATTTTATCACCACATTCTCCTGCCCCAGCCGCTCACTCAGGTCCTTGACCAAGGCGGGGTGAATCTCGCATCGGGAAGTAGTCACCTTTTTGCAGTCCTCAAAATAAATCTTCACCTGACTGTTTCCCGGGAAAAAGGACAGGGCCAGCCGCACCTTCCGCAGGCGGGGGTCCTCCCGGGAGGACAGGCGGAGATATAAGGTCCGGTCTCCCCCGGGGAGCTGATCCAGACCGCTGAGGGGCTTGATCTCATCCACCATCAGCTGGGGTTCCTTGTCCTCCCGAACGGAGATCTTTCCCGCGGCCAGGATAGCGTTGTTCTCCCGGATGAGGCCGCCGCTCTCATTCAGGGTGCGGGAGAAGCACAGCAGCTCCATAGAGGCGGTGTCGTCCTCCAGCATCACATAGGCCATCAGGGTGTTGTTCCGGGTGGT
>JAAWPF010000011.1 GCA_022799835.1 Lawsonibacter sp.
CCGGGAGACCCAGTCCACCCCCGTGAAGGTGGGCGAGCGGTACGAGACCGTGGATACCCAGAAGCCCGACATGGAGGCCAAGCTGGCCGACACCATCCGGCAGGCGGCGCAGACCGGCACGGAGCGGGTGGAGATCCGGCTGACCCCGGCCAACCTGGGCGCGGTGACCATCGAGATGACCAAGGACGCCAGCGGCGCCTTGCAGGTGGTGCTTCACGCGGCCAACAGCCGGGCGGCGGGACTGCTCCAGCAGCATCTGGACGGCCTGCACACGGCCTTGCAGAGCTACGGCGCGGGCCAGGAGGTCCACGTGGAGGTCCAGCGCAATCAGGACAGCCAGCAGCAGCACTTCCAGCAGGCGGACCCCGACGGACGGGGCCAGCAGCAGCGCCAGCGGCAGCAGGAGGAGCGGCAGGACAATCCGTCCGACGGCCAGGACTTCATCCAAAAGCTGCGTCTGGGCCTGTTCGGCACGGAAGAAACCATTTGATCGTTTTACTGCGAGAAAGGAGTGAGAGCCAATGAGCGATTGGAGCAGCAGCTTTGACCTGCTCACCCGCACCACCGGCGCGGCCAGCACTACCGGCACTACCCCCAGCAAGGTGGACGACACCTACTATACCAACGAAAATTACACGGGGGAGCCCAGAGAGAAGGTCAGGGACAACTCCACCCTCACCTTTGAGGACATGCTTCTCCTGATGGTCACCCAGCTGCAAAACCAGACCATCGACAATCAGGCCGACACCAACGACATGATGAATCAGCTTATTCAGATGACCGTCATGCAGGCCATGACCGAGATGAGCACCCAGGTGGAGGAGCTGACCCAGGCCAACGTCATGAGCTACGCCGCGTCCCTGGTGGGCAAGGAAGTGACTGTGGGCGTTTACAACGAGGAGACCAAGAAGATCGACGAGATCGTGGGCACCGTCACCGCAACCGGCATCTATGACGGCATGAACGTGATCTTTATCGGTGACAAGAGCTACACCCTCAGCAGCGTCATGGCCGTGGGCCGCCTGCCCAGCAAGCCGGACACCGAGGACCCTGACGGTACCGAGAATCCCGACGACGTGGAAAAGCCCGGCGATACGGAGAATCCCGACGGAGTGGAGGGCGGCGGCGGAGCCCCGGACGCCGGAGACGAGAATAAGCCCGTTGAGGGCACAGGCGGAGATCAGGAGAACCCGGACAACACAGGCGATACTACCACAGACAGCGGCACGGAAGCTGCTGGAGAGAGCATCGGCGCCACGGAAGGAATCTGATATCCGGGTTCCGGGCCGCGCCGGAAAGAGGATGGCGGTATGATAGAACGAATTGAGCGGATTACTCCCGTGCAGGGAGCCAATCAGGTGGAGCAGGTCCAGCCGGTTCACCGCAGGGAGGCGGGGGGCCAGTTCGGCGCGATGCTCCGCAGGGAACTGGAAAGCCCAGCCCAGGCCACCGAGAGCTTTGCCGTGGCCTTCTCCAAGCACGCCATGGCACGGGCCGAGGAGCGGGGCATCGAGGTGACGGACACCCTGATGGACCAGCTGGCCAGCAGCGTGGAGCGCGCGAGCGCCAAGGGAGCTACCAACATCCTGGCCTTCGACGCGACGCGGGCCTTTATTATCAACGTCCCCCACGGGCGGGTGATTACCACCATGTCCCAGGAGGAGATGGAAGAAAATATCTTCACCAATATCGACGGCGCTGTGCTGCTGAAATAAAGCGAAAGCAGGACCTTTACAGGATGCTTTGGTCCCCTGCCTGACTGACAGGGGGCCGGCGGCGCCCGAAGAAAAGGAGTAATGAATCTATGACTGGCGCAATGTACGCCGCCATCGGCGGCCTGAAATCCCATATGAGCAAGCTGAACGTCATCGGCAACAATATCGCCAACGTGAACACCTACGCCTATAAGGCCGGGCGGATGACGTTCAAGGAATCTATGTATACCACCAGCCGCTCCGGCTCCAACGGCGGGGCCACCTCCGGCGGCAACAACCCCTCCCAGATCGGCTACGGCTGCTCGGTGGGGTCGGTTGACCTGAACATGGCCCCCTCCACCTACGCTCCCACCGGCATCGGCCTGGACTGTATGCTGGACGGCGAGGGCTTCTTCCTGGTGGGCGACAAGGACGGCAATATCCTGAGCAACAGCGATGTGAAGCAGCTGAACCTGTCCCGCTGGGGCAGCTTCTGGCAGGACCCGGACGGCTATATCTGTGACCGCTACGGCCAGGTCGTCTACGGCTTCGCCACCGTGCAGAATCCGGACTATAACCCCAATGCGACAAAGCCCGAAGCGCTTGGAGATAACGCTACCCAAGAGGAAAAAAAGGACTATGAGGAGAAGATGGCGGCCTATACGCTGTCTCAGCAAAAGACAATCGTCAGTACCCAGCTGGTGCCCCTGCGCCTGCCTCTGTCCGCCGCTGAGCCCACGAAAGAAAATGGAGGAATTATAGAAGTAACAACTGGAACCGGGGCCGATCAGACAACAACAGAGAGCGCCCAGTGGGAAGTAGGAGAGCCGGTCTACCCCTATATGAAGGAGACCGTGGTGGACGGCAAGACCTATTGGACTAACGAGTATACCGCTTATACGGATAAGGCGACAGTACCTGATCCGGATGACGCTGACCCAGATGACCCCAAAGAGGGTTCCCTGGGGTTGGGCAACAGTATGGCAGTCCCCGGCCAGAACACCGATGTCAACCGTGTCTCCAATGAGCTGTTCTGCCAGCTGAAAAAGCTGGGCGTGGAGAAAAACGGCGCCATCACCGGCATCGCCGCCAACGGCGACACCGTGGTCATCGGCTATGTGGCCGTGGCCAATGTGGACAGCTCTGACGGTGTTACCCATGTGGACGGTCCCTACTACAAGGCTATGGGCGGCGCGGGCGCGGTCCGGGTGTCCGCCCTGGGCGGCGTGCTGGAGGGCAAGTACCTGGGCAATCAGGTAGTGACCCCTCCTGCCGCAGATGGAACCGGCGGTTCTACCCCCGACCCCGCCGACGCCATCGTCAACGAGAAGGACGTGGAGGTCCGCAACGGCGGTCTGGAGGCCTCCAGCACCGACGTCGCCACCGAGTTCTCTGAGATGATCACCACCCAGCGCGGCTATCAGGCCAACACCCGCATCATCACCGTCACCGACTCCATGCTGGAGGAACTGGTGAACATGAAGCGGTAACTTTCAAGCAGTTTTTAAGGTGAGCGCCTAAAAGCCTCCTTTTCCCCGCAAGGGGGACGCGATATCCGTAAGCGGCAAAGCCGCTAACGGATATCCAGTGAAAGGAGGTGGCACGGCGAAGCCGGGAGGTCGGATTGTATTTCGCCGCAGGCGAAATGTGCGGAGCAAATTTAATTTACTTCGTACACTTTGCTTCGCAAAATACAATCCCCACCCGGCTTCGCCGGGAGCCCCTTTCAAAAGGGGCCTTGAGGGAGAGTGCCTGCCCGGAGGGCAGACGGAAAGAGGAAAGGACGGTTTATCATGATCCAACTGACTAAGAGAAACGGTGAGCGGTTTTTGCTCAACCACCAGCAGATTGAGAGCATCGAGATGATCCCGGAGTCCAAAATCGTCATGATGAACCGTGACTATTTCATCGTGAAGGAGAGCCCGGACCAGATCATCAGGCGCATCACGGAGTACAGCGCCAAGGTGCAGGACGTACACCGCGCCCTGACCATCGTGGACCGGCGCTGAAAAGCGCCGGTAAGCGGGGGATGTTTGACAGGCGTCGCGGACGTTCGAGCCGGAGACGACGCCTTTCAAATGTTCCCTGAGAGAAACATAACAGAGGTGGATGTGACATGAATATTACCTATATCATCGGTGTTATCGCCGCGTTCGGCGTTATGGTCGTGGGCATGATGCAGGGCGGCGACGGCGGCTTCCTGACGCCCAACCAGATCATGAACTTCGTGGACGGCGCATCCGTGTTTATCACCATCGGCTGTACGTTCGCGGTCCTCATCGCCAGTTTCCCCATCCCTACCCTGACCTCTATCCCCAAGCACTTCAAGGTGCTGATGAACGCGAAGAAGTATGACCCCATGGCCATCATCGACCGGCTGGTGGAACTGGCCCAGGTGGCCCGGAAAAACGGCCTGCTGGCCCTGGAGGAGATGGGCAACCAGGAGAGCGACCCCTTCTTCAAGCAGTGCATCATGCTGGTGGTGGACAACAACGACGCCGACCAGGCCCGGGAGATCATGATGAACGACATCGAGCAGTCCTCCGCCCGGCACGAGGACGCTGCGGGGATGTATGACAAGGCATCCTCCGTGGCCCCGGCCTTCGGCATGGTGGGCACCCTGGTGGGTCTGATCAACATGCTGAAGGGCATGGACGTCACCGGCGAGGGAGGGGCCAGCACCATCGGCACCTCCATGGGCACCGCGCTGATCACCACCCTGTACGGCTGCGTGCTGGCCCATATGATCTTTGGCCCCATCGCCACCCAGCTGCGCCAGCGGGATGAGGAGGAGACCTTGTGCAAGCTCATCATCGTGGAGGGCATCATGTCCATCCAGGCCGGCGCCAACCCCAAGTTTCTGCGGGAAAAGCTGCTTACCTTCCTGAGCCAGAAGCAGCGCTCTGACGACGGCGGCGGCAAAAAGAGCAGAAAGGGCGACGAGTAAGTCCGGCATCTCTGACGAACTGAGGTGAACGACCAAATGGCAAGCTTAAAAAAGAAAAAATCAGGCGGAGGCGGCGGCGCCAACTGGATGGACACCTATGGCGACATGGTGACCCTGCTGCTGTGCTTCTTCGTTTTGCTGTATTCCATCTCCACCATCGACGCGGAGAAGTGGCTGATCGTGGTCAAGAGCTTTAACCGGGACTATGTGGAGCAGCCCACCGGCCCCAGCAGCGGCGAGGCCAGCTCCGGCGGCGGCGGCCTGCCCGCCACAACCCAGGAGGAACAGGATATTGAGGAGCTCTTTCAGTTTTTGCAGGACTTCGCCGCCAGCCAGGAGGAGGGGAGCATCACCGTCGCCAAGGGCGATGGCTATGTATTCATCTCCTTCAGCGACGCCGTGTTTTTCGGCGGCAACAGCGCCGCCCTGCTCCCGGGCGGGAAGGCGGTGCTGGACTCCATCGCCCCGGCCCTGGAGAAGGCCGCCCCGGTGATTGACGAGCTGCGGGTGCTGGGCCACACGGCCCGGGCCGGGACCGGCCCCAACACCTCCATCGGAGACCGGACCCTGTCCAGCCAGCGGGCCGCGGTGGTATGCGCCCATCTCCAGGACCATATCTCCCTGGACCCCAGGCGGATGGTCTCCGAGGGCTACGGCGAGTGGCGGGCTATCGCCTCCAACAGCACCGAGGAGGGCAAGGCCAAGAACCGCCGGGTGGAGATCATTGTCACCGGCAAAGATCTGGAGGACCAGCTGTCCGACGAGTTTGAACAGTACAAGACCATGCTGGAAAGCACCGGCAGCGAGCTGGTGTCCGAAAACTGATGGTTTGACCGTGCCTCCATACGAGGCGGCAGAGACCTGGAAACAAAATGAGGGAACGATATGGCTGAAGTCTTATCACAAAGTCAGATAGACGCCCTTTTGAACGCTGCCCGCAGCGGCGAGCTGGACATGGACAGCCCAAAAGAAGAGTCTGCTGAGAAAAAATATCGTAAATATGACTTTTACAGCCCGCGCAAGTTCACCAAGGACCGGCTGAAGATGCTCAACAGCATCTTTGAGGGCTATGCCCGGGTGATTAACTCCCGGATCAACGCTCTGCTCCATGCCACCTGCGAGATCGACGTGGACAGCGTGGAGGAACAGCGCTACTATGAGTTTTCCAACGCCTTGACGGAGAGCGACGTGGTGGCCCTGGCCAAGATCGACCTGGAGAAGCTCCAGGGGGAGGACCCCATCCTGGTTCATATGGACACGCCAGTGGTGCTGTCCATGCTGGACCGGATGATGGGCGGCGAGGGAGAACCGGACCCTGCCCTGTCCAGCGAGTATAACCTGACTGACCTGGAGCTGAACATGTACGAGAACCTGATCTCGGACCTGATCCCCATCCTGGGCAGCAGCTGGGAGAACTACATCACAGTCCATTTCTCCTATACCCGCACCGAGGTCAACCCCACCCTGGTCCAGCTCATCGGATATGACGAGACGGTGGTCATTGTGGGGCTGAACATCAAATTCCCCAACTGCACGGGCCGGATGAGCCTGTGTCTGCCAGGGGAGATGCTGACCAACATCTTTACCGAGATCAACAAGAGCACCAGCCGTCGCAGCACCGGGGAGGACAAGTCGGAGGAAATCTTCGATTCCCTGCGGGATTCCGAGCTGGAGATCGTGGCCGAGCTGGCCCGGACCCGCATCCTGCTCAGCGATCTGTATCACCTGAATGTGGGCGATGTAGTGGATATTAAGAGGCCTAAGGACTCGCCGGTCTTTTTGAACATAGGAGGCCGCAGATGGTTTGACGGGCGGATGGGCACCAGCAATAAGCAGGTGGCCGTGAAAATAGGAGAGACCTACATCAAACAGTAGGCTAAAAGGAGCGAATCTGGATGGAAGATATTATTTTTAACCCGATGGAGATAGACGCCATCGGGGAGATCATGAACATCAGCTTGGGCTCCTCGGCCACCGCGGCGTCTAACATGCTGGACCATCGGGTGGATATCACTACCCCGAGGGTGAGCGTGGTGAACGCGGAGGACTTCACACTGGGGAAGATCGAACCGGCGGTGGGCGTGGAAATCAAGTATGTCTGCGGTCTGGAGGGCAGCAACATCATGCTGCTCAAACGCAGCGATGTGAAAGCCATCGTGGATATTCTCTTGGGTACGGAGACGCCCGATGAGGAGTTTGAGCTCAATGATCTGTCCATCAGCGCCGTGTGTGAGCTGATGAACCAGATGATGGGATCGTCCTCCACCGCCCTGTCCGACCTGCTGGGCCGAATGGTGAACATCTCCACCCCGGAGTCCTTTGAACTGCAGGACCTGGACAAGGTGAAGGAGGAGCACTTCCCCGTTACCAGGGGTCCGGTGGTAGTGGTCCGGTTCAACCTGATTATCGACGATGTGCTGGACAGTGAGTTTATGAACGTCATGTCGGTGGAACTGGCCAAGGAGCTGATTGCCGGTTTCGGGCTGGATACCACGGAGGAGCCGGCCCCGGCGCCCGCTCCGGCCCCCACCCCGGCTCCGGCTCCAGCTCCCGCCGCCTCCGCTGGCGGCACCATGAGCCAGGCAGAGATCGAGGCGATGATGGCCGGCGGTATTCCGGCGGCACCAGCCGCCCCGGCCCCCGGCGCCGCTCCGGCAGCGCAGCCGGCGGCTCCAGCCGCCGCGATCCCGCCCGCCGCCGCGGGGGATTTTGGGAGCATGATGGCGGCCATGATGGCGGCTATGACAACCGCTATGGCAAACAACACAGCCGCTCCGCCCGCCGCGCCTCCGGAGCCTAAGATCATCAATGCAGCCCAGCCCAAGATGCGGGAGCTCAGCGCTGACACCCGGCTTAACCAGGAGCAGAAAGACAATCTGGACCTGATCCTCTCCGTCTCCCTGGAGGTGGCGGTGGAGATCGGCCGGACCCGGCGAAAGATCCAGGATATCCTGTCCTTCTCCAAGGGATCTCTGGTGGTACTGGACAAGTTGGCTGGCGACCAGGTGGACCTGCTGGTGAACGGCCAGTGCGTGGCTAAGGGCGATGTGGTGGTGATTGACGACAACTTTGGTATCCGCATCACGGAAATTTTGCAGAAACCCGACATTAACGAGTTGGTCCAGGGCTAATCCCCTATAAAATGAATCTATCAGTAATTTATTGAAAAAAGGATGGTTAACTATGGCTAAGATTTTAACAGTCGACGACGCTGCTTTTATGCGCAAGGTCATTAAGGACACCCTGAGCAAGGCCGGCTATACCGAGATTTTTGAGGCCGAGGACGGCGCTATGGCCGTTGAGAAGTACAACGAGATCAAGCCTGACCTGGTGCTGATGGACATCACTATGCCCAACATGGACGGGCTGGAGGCCCTGAAGGCCATCCGCGCGGTCGATGCCAATGCCAACGTGGTGATGTGCTCCGCCATGGGTCAGGAGACCATGGTTATCGACGCCATCCGCTCCGGTGCCAAGGACTTTATTGTCAAGCCCTTCAAGCCCGAGCGTGTGCTGAAGACTGTCACCTCCATCGTGGGCGAGCCCTAATCAAATGGAGCCCATCCTCTCTGCTGTCGCCCTTTTAGCTATTGTCCTCCTGGTGCTGGCGGGGGCCTGCCTCTTCACCCGCTGGGCGGGCCAAAATCTCAATGGCGGCTTTGTGGCCGGCTTTCGGAGCGGACGCCGACTGGAGGTCCTGGACCGTGCAGGCTTGGGGAAAGACCAGGCCCTGCTGGTGGTCCGGGCCGGACAGCGGTACCTGCTGCTGGGCAGCACCTCCGCAGGGGTGACCCTGCTGGCGGAGCTGACGGAGGAGGAGGGAAAACAGTGGAACCCTCCCCGTCCTTCCGGTGAAGGGGAGGAGAGCAAAAAGTCTGATTTCCTCGCCCTGATGCAGCGGCTGAGAGAGAAGAAGTGAACGCTGGAAGGGAATGAGGTGAAGAATGGATGCCAACTGACGCAATTTTAAGTGTAAACGGAACGAGCGTGCAGACGCTGGAGATCCTCTTCTTTACCACGGTCATGATGCTGCTGCCCTCGCTCATCATCATGATGACCTCCTTTACCCGGTATATCGTGGTATTCTCCTTTCTGCGCAGCGCCATGGGCACCCAGCAGACCCCGCCCAATATGGTACTGATCGGCATGGCGTTGATTTTGACCCTCTTTACCATGACCCCCACCCTGAACGAGATCAATGAGGAGGCCTTCCAGCCCTATCAGGAGGAAGAAATTACCCAGATGGAGTTCTTTGATCGGGCCCAGGCGCCGCTCAAGCGCTTTATGGCCCACTGGGCATCGGTGGAGAGTATGGAGCTATACTGCAATATGTCGGGCACTCCCATCCCCGAGAACGAGGAGCAGGCGGCGCAGGACCTGCCGCTTACGGTGATTATCCCGGCATTTGTCACAACAGAGCTGAAACAGGCGTTCATCATCGGGTTCCTGCTCTATATCCCTTTCCTGCTCATTGATATGGTGGTGGCCTCTACGCTGATGTCCATGGGCATGGTCATGCTGCCGCCGTCCATGATCTCCACCCCCTTCAAGCTGCTGTTGTTTGTCCTGCTGGATGGCTGGCAGCTGCTGTTCTCCAGCCTTGCGCGGGGCTTCGGCCTGGGATAAGGAGGGGACATGGATACAAATTTAATTGTAGAGAAGCTGCGGGAGGGCATCTGGGTCGCCATTAAGCTGGGAGGCCCCACCCTGGTGCTCAGTATGCTGGTGGGCGTGTTGATCGCCATCTTTCAGGCGGTTACCCAGATCCATGAGCAGAGCCTGGGCTTTATCCTGAAGCTGATGGTGGTGGTCCTGGTCCTACTGGTGGGAGGGAGCTGGATGATGCAGAATCTTCTGGAGTATGCCAGAGGGATTTTTGAGCTGATAGCCACCCGCTAGGAGAGAGGAGGACCGCGCCGTGGATTTATGGACCTCTCTCGCCTTGTTCCTGCTGATTACGGGCCGGATGAGCGGCTGTATCCTCTTTAACCCCTTGCTGGGCCGGAGAGGCATCCCTGGGATTGTCAAAGGCGGCTTTATTCTGATGCTGTCCGTCTGTGTCTTTATGGCGGCGCCCACCTCCCGGCCGCTGCCGAACAGCCTGTTGGGACTGGCGCTGGCCTTTCTGCTGGAGCTTCTTCTGGGCTATGTGCTGGGACTGACGGTCAACCTCTTCTTTTATGTCCCCCTGCTGGCGGGATCCGTCGTCGATATGCAGATGGGTCTGTCCATGGCCTCCACCTACGATCCCGCCTCGGGCATACAGGTGACCGCCACCTCCACCCTGCTCAATGTGCTGATGTCCCTGCTCTTCTTCGCGGCCAACGGACACCACACTCTGATCCGCATCTTTGCGGTGTCCGGACAGATCGTCCCCTTTGGGGCGGTGGCCCTGGGGGAGGACCTGTACGCCGCGCTGATCCAGCTGTTTATCAACTGTACCGTTCTGGGTATCAAGCTGTGCATGCCCATTCTGGCGGCGGAGTTGATGGGCCAGGTGGGCATGGGGATTTTGATGAAGGCCATCCCTCAGATCAATGTGTTTGCCATCAATATCGAATTGAAGGTAATCATCGGACTGACACTGATTTTCCTGCTCATAACCCCGTTCAGCGAGTACCTGCTGGATGTGGAGGTCCAGATGCTGGTGACCCTCCAGCGCATACTGCCCCTTATGTCGGGCTGAGCAACAACGAGACGGCTGACAAGGGGGGGATGAGACCATGGCCGGCGACTCCAAGACCGAAAAGGCGACACCAAAAAAGCGACGGGACGAACGAAAAAAAGGCAACGTCATGATGAGTAAGGACGCCGTTGCCGTGGCTACCCTCATTGGAAGCCTATTTATGGTCCAGATGATGGGCGGCGTCCTGTTGGAGCAGGTCCGCAGCCTGTTGAATGTCTGCTTTAGTTATGTGACCCCCGGCGCTGTAAGCGCCTTTCCTGGTATTCTGAACGAGCTGCTCAAGATCGTCATTGTGTCCTTTGTGATGATGGCGGGGCCCTTCCTGGCGGTCACCTGTGTGCTTGCCATTGGCGTGACCTTCTTCCAGACTAAAATGCTGGTGGCCGGCGACGCTATCAAACCAAAATTCAGCCGGCTCAACCCCCTCCAGGGCTTCAAGCGGCTGTTCTCCCTGCGCAGCGTGATCGAGGCCCTCAAGGGTGTTCTGAAGATTTCGATTCTGCTGGCCCTGATTTATAACTATTTTCAAAAGGAGGTCCAGGGCTTTTCCCGGTTCCTGGACATGGAATTGTGGCAGTCCTGCGGCATCCTCTTCCGCGAGATTATAGGCCTGGTGATACAAATCGCCGTTGCGTTTACGGCACTGGCCCTCTTTGACTACCTGTATCAGTGGTGGGACTATGAGCGCCAGCTGCGTATGTCCAAGCAGGAGATCAAAGAGGAGTATAAACAAACCGAAGGCGATCCCCAGGTCAAGGGCAAGATCAAGCAGATCCAGCGCCAGCGGGCCCAGCAGCGGATGATGCAGCAGGTGCCCCAGGCCGATGTGGTCATTCGTAACCCGACCCACTTTGCGGTGGCCCTGCGGTACAAGCCGGGTCAGGACAACGCCCCGGTGGTGCTGGCCAAGGGCATGGATGAACTGGCCCTGCGCATCGTCAAGGTGGCGGAGGAGAACGGAGTCGCTACGGTGGAAAATGTGCCCTTGGCTCACGCCCTCTACGACAGTACGGAAATCGACCGGGAGATTCCTCCCGACCTCTACGGCCCGGTGGCCGAAGTCCTGGTCTACGTCTTGAAACTGGATCAGGCGGGCAGTTAAATTCGCGTATAAGGCCCCTCTGGGGCGTTTCGATATGTTTTGAGGAAAGGATGACACCATGCGGAGACTATTTCAAAACAGCATAGCCCTCCTTGTGGTGGTCATCGTTCTGTTCCTGGTGGTCCCCCTGCATCCGGCGCTGCTGGATATTCTGATTATTACCAACATCTCTCTGTCCATCGTGATTTTGATGATTACCATGACCATCTCCGAGGCGCTGGAGTTCTCCATTTTCCCCTCTCTGCTGCTGATTACCACCCTGTTCCGGCTGGGCCTGAACGTGTCCACCACCCGGTCCATCCTGGGCTATGACGGCACTGGCATCATCGGCACTACGGTCATTC
Source organism: Lawsonibacter sp. (assembly GCA_022799835.1). Classification (GTDB taxonomy): domain Bacteria; phylum Bacillota; class Clostridia; order Oscillospirales; family Oscillospiraceae; genus Lawsonibacter. The sequence goes on from JAAWPF010000011.1 coordinate 11,774, forward strand.
AAACCTTTGGCCAGATGATTACCCAGGGCAACATCGTGCTGGGCATCATCATCTTCTTTATCATCGTCCTGGTGCAGTTCATTGTCATCACCAAGGGCGCCGAGCGCGTGGCCGAGGTGGCCGCCCGCTTCACCCTGGACGCCATGCCCGGCAAGCAGATGGCCATTGACGCCGACCTCAGCTCCGGCCTCATCAATGAGCAGCAGGCCCGGGAGCGGCGGTATAAAATTCAAAAAGAGGCCGACTTCTACGGGGCCATGGACGGCGCCACCAAGATCGTCAAGGGCGACGCCATCATGTCGCTGATCATCACCGCCATCAACCTCGTTGGCGGCATCATCCTGGGCTCCATCAACGGCGTGGGCGATTTGAGCGTTGTGGCCCAGACCTACTCCATCGCCACCATCGGCGACGGCTTGGTCTCCCAGTTGCCCGCGCTGATGATTTCCACCGCTACCGGCATGATTGTCACACGGTCGGTGTCTGAGGGCAGCCTGAATACCGATGTGGTCAACCAGTTTGTCCGGCAGCCCCGGGCCATCCTTACCGCGGGTCTGGTGCTGGTGTTCCTGGGAGCCATCCCCGGAACCCCCACCCTCCCCCTGTTTGCTGTGGGCGTCGCTCTGGTGGTTCTGGGCTGGATAATGAGCGGCCGGCTGGAGCGGAAAGCGGCTGTGGACCAGGTTCAGAGCGCGGAAGAGCCTATGGAGGCCTCCGCTATGGCGGCCGCCCCCAGCGAGACCGACTACTACAAGGATATCAACAACGTGTACGGCCTGCTGGCCGTGGACCCCATCGAAATGGAATTTGGCTACAGCTTGATCCCCCTGGTGGACGAGAGCAGCGGCGGCAAGCTGATCAGCCGTATCGTCATCTTCCGTCGGCAGTACGCTCAGGATATGGGCTTCGTCATCCCTTCCATCCGCCTCCACGACTCCTCTGCTTTGGGCACCAACCAGTACGTGGTGAAGATCAAGGGGGAGGAGGTGGCCCGGGGCGAGATCCTGGTGGACTACTACCTGGCGCTGGAGCCCTCCAACCCCGCTGGGGAGATTGACGGCATCGAGACCATCGAGCCCGCCTATGGCATCCCCTCCCGGTGGATCCTGCCCGAGAATAAGGAGATGGCGGAAATCTACGGCTACACTGTCATCGACCCCCTGTCCGTCATGCAGACCCACCTGTCCGAGGTGGTCCGCCGCCACGCCTATGAGCTGCTGGGCCGGGCGGAGGTGATGCAGCTGGTGGAGAACCTGAAAAAGACCGCCCCCGAGCTGGTGGAGGAGGCCATACCCAACGTGCTGTCCTACGCCAACCTGGAGCGCATCCTGAAAAACCTGTTGAAGGAGGGAGTCCCCATCCGGGACCTGGGCACCGTTCTGGAGACGGCGGTGGACGCCCTGATGACCACCAAGGACCTGGATATGGTGTGCGAAAACATCCGGGTGGCCCTCAGCCGCACCATCACCCGCCGCTTCTGCGAGCACGGCCAACTCCGGGTGGTCACCTTGGATGCCGAGGTGGAAAAGCGGGTCATCAGCTCTCTCAGCAAGAACGAACAGGGCATTTATCTGGCGATGGGCCCCGACCTGATGCAGAATATCGTCAATCAGCTGGCCGAATACCTCAAAAAGTTCAACGACCTGTCCCAGACCCCCATCGTCCTCACCAGTCAGGTGATTCGGGTCTATCTCAGCCGGATGCTGGCCCAGTTCTATCCCAGCGTCTATGTGCTGTCTTTCAATGAGATTACCAGCGATGTACAGATTCAGTCCCTGGGAAATATTACCCTGAACACGTCTCCAGCCCGACCTGAGCGAAGGGCGGCGGCGGTATGAGCGGGGGAGCGCTCTCCACCGGACGGGAGAAGCTGACCTGGAGTCAGGAGGAGCTGGATGAGCTGACCACCGAGGAGCTGTTCCAGACCTATAAGCGCACCGGAAATGAGGAGCTGAAATGGCCTCTGGTCATGCGGTATGTGGGTCTGGTCAAGACCATTGCGCTCCAGGTGCGGGGGGTCTACTCCAGCTTTGCCCAGGTGGACGACATTGTCAACGAGGGCCTGCTCACCCTGGCAAACGCGGTGGAGAAGTTTGACCCGGGCAAGGGAATCAAATTTGAGACCTATGTCTCCAAGCGTATCCGGGGGGCGGTAATTGATCTGGCCCGGCGGCAGGACTGGGTGCCCCGCAGCGTCCGGCGCAAGGCAAGAGACATCGACCGGGTCAGCGGGGAGCTCTTCTCCGAACTGGGGCGCTACCCCACCGACCAGGAGATGGCCGACCGGCTGGGGGTGAGCCAGGACCAATATCAGGAGGACCTGGCCAGCTCCTCCATGTGCAATGTCCTGTCCCTGGATGCCATCTTCGAGGACCGGGAGGAAAACGGCGGTTCCGAGCTGCCCGACGGCAGCCAGGACAGCCGCCCGGAGGAGTCCATGCTTCGGCAGGAGCTGCTGGAGACCCTGACAAAGGCTATTACTTCCCTGCGGGAGAATGAGCAGACGGTCATCTCCCTTTACTATCACAAAAACCTCAGCATGAAAGAGATTGCCCAGGTGATGGAGGTCAGCGAGCCCCGTATCTCCCAGCTCCACTCCCGGGCTATCCAGAAGCTGAAGCTGTATATGAACCAGTATATGACCGGCTCCAAGTGAGCAAGGGAAACGAGAGGAGTTTTGCGCTATGGTGAGAGGTTTTTATAACCTGACCTCCGGGATGCTGTCCCAGGGGCGGCGGCTGGACGTGATCGCCAACAATATGACCAACGTCTCTACGGCCGGCTACAAGGCGGAGCAGTACACCGACCGCACCTTTGACGAGGTGATGGTGACCCGCATCGGCAACAAGATCAAGAGCCCCTACCAGACCATGGAGACCTATCAGAGCCATATCCTGGCTCCTGACCACCTGTACACCGACTTTGAGCAGAGCTCCTTTGAGGAGACCAACCTGCCCCTGGACTTTGCCATCCAGGGCGAGGGTTTTTTCGCCATCCAGATGGAGGACGGGGTGGCGTACACCCGGGCGGGCAGCTTCACCCTGGACAACGATGGCTATCTGTGCCTGTCCGAGCTGGGCCAGGTGCTGGACCGGGAGGGCAACCCCATCCAGCTGCCCACCGACAAGCTGGATGTCGACAAGCAGGGAAACCTGTATACCATGGACGGCGACTATCTGGGCACCCTGGGCGTCTACCAGTTTGAGGATAACCAGGAGCTGGAGCGCAACCCTTACGGCCTGTTTGTGGGGGACGGCGCCCAGGTCAACGAGGACGTGGTCATCCACCATAAATGGGTGGAGCGGTCCAACGTGAACCTGGTAAAGGAGATGGTGGAGATGATGTCCACCCAGCGGGCCCTCCAGAGCGCTGCCCAGATGAGCAAAATCTATGACCAGGTGATCCAGAAGGGCGTCAGCAGCATTGGACAGCTGTAAGGCTCTTTGATTCCGGAAAGAGAGGCGTGAGCGGAAATGAATATGTCCTTTTTCACCGGCGCTGTGGGCGCGTATATGCAGAACCAGCGCATGAATGTCCAGGCCAACAACATTGCTAACGTGAACAACTACGGCTTCAAGGCGGAACGGGCCACCTTCCACCACCTGATGTACGGCAATGTGCTGGGCATTGACGAGGAGCAGCTGCCCAAGGGTTCGGGCACCAAGATGGCCAAGGCCAGCGTGGATTTTCTGAGCAGTAACGGCTATGTCGAGACTGGACGCCGCTTTGACTACGCCATCGAGGGGGACGGCTTCTTTGCCCTGTATGACCCCACAGACGGTGAGATATCCTTCACCCGGGACGGCGCCTTTATGATGGCCTCGTTCCAGGTTCCCAATGAGGAGGCCGAGCCGGAGATCGACCCGGTCACCGGGGAGGAGATCGAGCCCGAGCCCATTCTGGAGTGGCGCCTCAGCGACAACGAGGGCCGGTGTGTTCTGGACAGCATGGGCAATTTTATTGTGATTGATGTGGACAACAAGGACGCTGAGCTGGATATAGGCGTCTACGACTACCTGATCTACGATGGGATGACCCATGCCGACAGCGGGCGGTTCCTGCCCATCGACAAGAACGGCGATTTGTATCTGGGCACCGGCAAAGTGAGGCAGGGCTATTTGGAGCTGTCCAACGTGGACCTGGCCCAGGAAATGGTCAAGGTGATTGAGTCCCAGCGGGCCTACAGCTACGCGCTGCGGATGGTCCAGGTTTCTGATGAGATCGAGCAGACGATTAACGGTCTGTCAAACTAAACTAAAAGGAAGTGCTAGGGTATGATAAAAAATTACGATCAGTTGACCTCCTTGGAGATCGATACCCTACGGGAGATCGGCAGTATTGGAACTGGGAATGCGGCCACTGCCCTGTCCCAGATGATGAACCGTGAGGTGCGCATCACCCTGCCGGAGGTGCGCATCATGGGGTATGACGAGGCCATCGAGTGGATCGGCGGCCCGGAGGAGGTCACCGCCGGAGTTCTGGTGAAGCTGAGCGGCGATGTGGGCGGTATTATGCTGTCGGTACAGAAGCTGGAGCTGGTCAATGTGGTGCTGGAGACCATGCTTGGGACCAGTATCAGCAGCTATGACGGCCTGGGCGATCTGGAGCGCTCCGCGATGATTGAAATCGGCAACATTATGATATCTACCTTTATCAATGCCATGTCCGGCTTGGCGGACCTGAACATTAAGCTGACGGTTCCTGCCTTTGCCGTGGATATGCAGGGCGCGATCCTGACAGTCCCGATGGCCGAGTACGGCGGGATGTCCGACTACCTGATGGCCATCGGCGGGAACTTTGTCTGTGACGGCAAAGAGGTTCCTTGCCACGTGATTCTGTCTCCTGACCTGCGCTCTTTAGATTTCTTGCTAAGGAAGCTGGGCGTTAGTGATGAGTGACAAAAAGTTAACAGTAGGTATTGCCGATATGAAGATTGCCAAGGGGGATGGCATCCTGGTGACCTACGCCTTGGGCTCCTGTATTGGTCTGTGCTTTCACGATCCGCGGCTGCGGCTGGGCGCGCTGCTCCATATCATGCTGCCGCTGAATATGGAGACGGGGCGGACCCATCCGCTGAAATACGCGGATACCGGGATTAAGGAGACGCTGAAGCAGCTGGAGGCCAAGGGAGCTTCCCGTGCCCGGATGACGGTGAAGATCGCCGGCGGAGCAAAGATGTTTGAGGTTTCCGGTGGCAGCGGCCTGGGCAATATCGGACAGCGCAACATCGAAAGTGTACATACTATCCTGAAGCGGGAGAATATCCGATTGATCGGCGAATATACGGGCGGAACAGTGGCCAGGACCCTGCTCTTCGACGTGGCCTCCGGCCAGGGGTGTATCCGGTCCTATGGGGCGAAAGATATCATTTTCTAAGCTATACCCAAGACGCGCGGCGGGCGCAGCCTAAATAGAGTGAGGAGTGTCAGTAATGGCGGAGGTACATAACAGCGGTATCCTTTTGGAATCCGGCACCAACGAGATCGAGATTATGGAGTTTACTATCGATAACAACCTGTATGGCATCAACGTGGCCAAGGTGCGGGAGATCATTATGTCCTCCCCGGTAAAGGCCATGCCCCATACCCATCCGGCGGTGGAGGGCATCTTTAAGCCCAGAGACATCGTCATCACCGTGGTGGACCTGCCCAAATACCTCAGCGGCGTGGACAGCGAGAAGCTGGAAAAGGACCTGTTCATCATCACAAACTTCAACAAGATGTACATCGCCTTCCGGGTTCACACCGTGGTGGGGATGAGCCGCATCTCCTGGACTGACATCCATAAGCCGGACAAGACGGTCTCCGGCGGTTCCGAGGGCGTGGCCACCGGTATCGCCCAGTGCGGCAAGGATTTGGTGACCATTTTGGACTTTGAGCGTATCGTGGCCGAGATCGCGCCTGAGACCACGATTCAGGCCGACGAGATCGACAAGATGGGCCCCCGGGGCCGGAGCGACGACCCGATTTGGATTGCAGAGGACTCCATCCTTCTGTCCAAGATGATCCGGGACTGCCTGAACAAGGCGGGGTATGTCAACCTGCGGATGTTCCCCAACGGCCAAGAGCTGTGGGACGCGCTGAACGCCCTGCCAAAGGACGGCAAGCTGGCCGACCAGGTGGCGCTGATTATCACCGACATTGAGATGCCCCAGATGGACGGCCACCGGCTGACCAAGCTGGTCAAGAGCAGCACCCGGTTCCAGCCGGTCCCGCTGATTATCTTCTCCTCCCTCATCAGCGAGGAGATGCGCATCAAGGGCCGTCAGCTGGGCGCCGACGAGCAGATGAGCAAGCCGGAGATCGGCCACCTGGTGGATGTGATGGACCACCTGCTGGGTATGGCGGCCGCCAAGTAAGCAGAGGAATAAAACGGCCTCCTGGCGCGGACGTAAGAACGCGTTAGGGGGCTGTTATACAAAACAAAAGATTTGGAGGATAGTTGTATGGCAGAAAAAATCCCCGGTCTGATTCGGCACAGCCGGAGTAAATGTATGCAGTGCGGAACCATCAGCGAGGTGGAGGAGTACCACGGCCTGGACCTGGCCCGGAACCCGGAGGGGAAGGAACAGCTGATGAAGGGCGAGTTCTTCCAATGGCGCTGCCCCAAGTGCGGCATGGAGGCGGACCTCTCCTGGCCCTGCTGGTATTTTGACCCGGAGGCCAGACTGGGGGTCTCCTTAGTTCCCGGGATTGACTCCTCCACTGGGGAGGGGGCCGTCCAGGTCATGAACCGGAACCTGGAGGGGCTGGAGCAGCCCGATATGACCCGCCGGGTGGTGGGGAACTTCTACGCCATGCAGGAGATGGTCCGGGCGCAAGACCTGGGCATGGACCAGCGGGCGATCCAGCTGGTAAAGCCCCTTATTATCGGCCAACTCCAGTCCCAGGGCGAGGTGGTCTGGAACGGCTTCTTCCAGGGGGTGTCCACCCCGGACCCCTCCGAGGAGCCCCTCCACGCCGTCCTCTACGCTTCCATCGGCCCGGACAAAAAGCCGGAGTATGGCCAGCCCATCTACTGGTACGACATCCACCTGACCAATCGGAAGGTTGTCCATACCGGGGTGAACCAGGTGGTCTTTGACATGTGCCGGGGAATGCTGGAGCAGATGCGGCTGCCGGCCGACGACGGAACGTTCCAGCTGTACGATCTGAACTGGGCCATCAGCTGCCACAACCGGATGCAGCAGGGGTAAGGAGGGGACGAAGATGTTTGGATTTTTCAAGAAGAAGGGCAGCCAGGACAACGGGGGAAGGCTCCAGTCAACGGAGAAAGCACAGAGCAGCGTCCAGCCTCAAGGGCCCTGGGCCCAAGCCCAGGCTATGATGGACCAGGGCAGGAATGCCGAGGCCCTGGAGAGTTTTGCCCGGGCGGCCGCCCAGACCAGAGATCTGTCCCATATGGACATGGCGGAGCGCTGGCTGGGCGACCAGGCCCTGCTGGACCGTGCGGGGGAGGGGGCGGTGTGCCTCTTTGTGGCCTTGCTCACCCAGGTGCTGGACCCCATGGAGCCCGTCCAGCGCCAACGGCTGTGGGACGGCTGCCTCAACGCCCTGCGGGCGCTGGGGGACGACGCCGCCCCCCGGCAGGACATGACTAACCGCTATACCGCCGAGTGCATCCTCCTGCGCCATATGGGTCGGACCGAGGAGGCCCTGAAGGCGGCCCAGGAGGGGATATCCCGGCACAAAGCGGCTTCCTGCTATACCTTTGCCGGCCTGTGCTGCCTGGATCTGGACGACCCGGAGGGGGCGGAGGACTATGTGAAGGAGGGCCTGGAGCGCGACCCCGGGAATCTGGCTCCCTGCAACGACCTGGCCGACTATTTCCTGCGGGTGAGGAACCTGCCCAAGGCCATTGAGTACTACTCCATGGTCACCGACCGGGGGGACCAGCAGGATGCGGAGTGGGCGGAGCCCTCCCTCATCTACTGTCGCTGGCTGGACAGCGGCGACCCCGCTGAGCTGGAGCGGCTGGTGCTGTGTGCCGCGTCCAAGCCCCAGAACCAGCGGGGTGGCGAGCTGTGCCAGTGGGCCCGGGAGGAACGGCTGATTCCCTATGTGGAGCGGTTTTTCCCCAGCTGGGACGCCACCGTGAAGATGATCCCCAACTTTACCGCCAAGGGCACCGGCGGAGAGGTCAAGCTGGTGCTTAGCTGCGAGGAAGCGGCCAGCGCCGCCAATGCCGTCCGACTGGCCATTACCGAGTATGGAAAGAAGTCCGGCGGGATCCATCTTGTTGTCAACGCCGTCTCCGACCCGCCTCTGGACAGCACCCTGATTCCCGATGGGGTGCGGCTATGGAACTACAGCCCGGACCACAACGCCAGTCCGGCAGTGGAGCCGCCCAGCGCCCTGGTCTGGGATCGGGTCAAGGAGCTGGCCCAGTCCCCCTTTAACCTGGGAGAGTGGTATGCCCGGGCGGAGAAGCTGTGCGAGGGCCTGACCTTTGAGGACCTGTACGGCTGCATGGTCCATCCCCCAGAGCCGGACGATGGACGCATTCCGGCGGACCAGTGGCTGCTGCGGGTACAGTTTGGGGCGGTTTGTCTGCTGGCCCAGCTGGGCAGAGACGACAGCCGGATGCCCTCCCCTGAGCTGATGATCTACGCCGGCAAACTTCCTTCTCAGGAGCTGGCCCGCATCTGTTTGGGCCAGCTGGACTGGCCGGTGATTCCCGCACTGACGTTGCTGGCCTGGCAGGCGAAAGAGGGCCTGGCCGACCGGGAGCAGGCCCTGGGGGTGCTGTCTCTGCTGAAGACCCGGGTGCCGGAGCACGACTACTGCTTCTTCGAGCACGCCCTGGCCTGTGCCCTGTCCTGGTTTCCGGGAGAGAGCGAGGAATTTCATCAGAAGATGCACCACTGGCGGCGTATGCTGGAGGAATAACCGAATCAGGAAGGGGCCGGACAAAAGTCCGGCCCCTTTGCTGTCAATCCGCTTCCAGCGCCTGGAACACCCGCCGGGACCGGAGGGCCACCAAGGCAGACAGCGCCGCCGCCCCCAGCAGGACGGTCCAGGGGGACAGGCGCTCGAAGAGGATACCGTATCCCGCCTGCCCCAGAGGGGAAGCGCAGTTGGCCACCGCCTGAATGCAGGCGATTACCTTGCCCAGCAGCTGGCCGGGCACCTGGGCCTGGACCAGGGTGAGCATTACCACGGTAAACAGCGTGGCGGCGGCCATGACAGCCATAGCCACCCCGGTAATCAGCCAGTAGCTCACCGCCGCGGACACCCCGGGAAGGACAGCCAGCCCCATAACGCCCGCCATCCCGGCGCAGGCCAGCAGGCACAGCGATCCGTGGCGGGGCTTCAGCCGTGGGCCCAGCACGCCGGCCAGCAGTCCGCCCAATAGGCCTCCAAACCCCAGGGCCGCCTGGGTCAGGCCCAGGTAGGCGTCGCTCATGTCCAGCACCTGGGCCACAATGGCGGGGATGCCCACGATCATCACCGCCGACAAAATCAGGTTGAAGGCGGACAGCACCAGGGTTACTCGCAGAAAGACAGGCCGCTCCCGGGAGATGTACCGCCAGCTCTCCCCCAGGTCCTTTCCCACGGTAGCCAGCACCCCGGCGTCACGGGGCCGCCTCTCGTGGGGGACGCGGATGAAAAGCTCCATCACCGCCGAGCAGAAAAAGCACACCCCGCCGATAGTAAGAATAGGTTCCAGTCCCCACAGGCCGAAGATGACGCCCCCCAGGGCGGGGCCCAGCAGGTTGGCCAGAGTGGCTACCATGTTGATGACCGCGTTGCCCTGGGTGAGGCGGTCAGGGGACAGCAGCAGGGGCAGGCTGGCCTGGACCGCCGGCTGGTAGGCCCCGGCGATGGCGTAGAGCAGCATCAGCGTCACAATGACCAGAGGGACCAGAGGGGCCCTGCCCCACAGCAGGGTGTAGGCTACTGTCAGTCCGGCGGTGAGGAAGTCCAGCCCCACCATGATGCGGCCCTTGTGGACCCGGTCCGCCGCCGTCCCGCCGATGGGGCCCATGAGAATCATGGGCAGGAAGGAACAGGCGTTTACCGCACCAAAGAGGGCGATGGAACCTGTCTCCCGCAGCAGGTACAGGGGCAGGGCGAAGTGAAGGATGGCGTTTCCAAAGAGGGAGATGATCTGCCCGATGACCACCAGGGTAAAATCCCGGGTGAACAGAGGGCTTTTTTGAGTTTCCATAAGAATTACTCCTTTCATTAAAACCGACCGTCGGTTTGTATAACTCCTAAATAAAACTGCCCCTCGGGCAGCTTTATTTAGGATCGGCAAAAGTCCGCCATAGCGTCGATGATGTCCCCGTCCAGCAGCTCGAAGCCGTACTGCCGGGTGAACTGGTTGAAGAAGGCGCACCGGGCCCGGACCTGCTCCGGCGTGCTGGGCCGGAGGATGGGGTGGAGCCACAGATCGGTCATGAGCAGCAGCACCTCGGCCAACTGCTCCGGGTAATCGGCGCGGATGGAGCCGTCAGCAATGCCCTCTTTCAGAATGGGGAGGATATAATCCGGGGCGGCCTCACCCAGAATGCTCTGCATCTGGAGGGCCATAAACTCGGGATTCTCAAGGAGGAAGGGCAGCATGTGGAGAATCTTCCCCTGGAAGGACAGATGCATAGAGGTGCGGAACAGCTGCCGCAGCTTCTCCGCCCCAGTGAGGCCCTTCCTGTCCCGGATCTCCGCCAGGACGGCGCTGTTAAAGTCCCCCATCCGGTCTACCACGGCGATGAGGATGGCCTCCTTGGAGGCGAAATGGTGGTAGATGGCCCCCTTGGACAGCTTGGTGGCGTTGATAATGTCCTGAAGGGTAGTTTTGTCGTAGCCCTTTTGGAGAAAGAGGGTGGATGCGGTGTCCAGAATGAGCTGAACGGTCTGTTCCGGGTGCTTGTTCCGGGCCATTGCGGGCCCCTCCTCTCGAATACAGACCAACGGTCTGTATGTTATATTAGCACGATTGTCACAGGCTGTCAACTCAAACTTGCCACAAACTGCCGTGCCACCCGGGGGGTGCGGCCGGCGTGGCGGATTTCCCAGGTCATAGCCTGGGCGTGGAGGCGGTCGGTAGGGATGTCGATTCCCGCCTGGGCGGCCAGGTGGTCCACCAGGGCCAGATAGCCTGCCTTGTTCATGGTCAGGTAGGGGATGCGCAGGCCGAAGCGCTCGGCCAGGGCGGTCTTTTCCGAGATGGTCTCAAAGGTGTCCACCTCGTCCCCCGCCCGGTCTGCAAAGGTCTGGCGCACCAGGTGCCGCCGGTTGGAGGTGGCGTAGATGGCGACGTTAATAGGCCGTTTCTCCAAAGAGCCCTCCAGGATGGTCTTTAGGGCGGAATAGGTCTTGTCGTCCTGGTCGAAGGCCAGGTCGTCGATGAACAGGATGAACTTCTGCCGCCGGCCGGCCAGGGAGCG
>JAAWPF010000012.1 GCA_022799835.1 Lawsonibacter sp.
GCCGTTCTGCTTCATGTTCTCCAGCACCGTCACCGGGTCGATGGTGAGGGAGTAGTTGAACATGGTGTAGATGGTCTCGTAAATTTCCTTGTTCTGGCGCAGGTAGAAGTCGTCGGGGCGCAGCTTGTCAATGACCTCGGAGACACACCGGGGGTCGATGAGCATGGAGCCCAGCACGGCCTGCTCCGCCTCCACACTGTGGGGCAGCTGCTTGAGCAGAAGTTCGTCTGTCTCTGTGGGCATAAGGTCACCTCCCTAAAAGGCCCCTTTCAAAAGGAGGCTTTTACCCTTCTGTCACCAGCACGTTGACCGTGCCGCTGACCTCATAGCCCAGCTTGGCCTTGATCTGGTAGCTGCCGCAGGACTTGATGGGCTCATCCAGCACCAGCTTGGTCTTGGGGATATTCAGGCCGTGCTGGGCGGACAGGGCGTCGGAGATCTCCTTGCCGGTGACCGCGCCGAAGAGCCGCCCGCCCTCGCCGGCCTTGGCGGGAATCTTGACCATCAGGCCCTCCAGCTTCTTGGCGGCGGCCTCGGCCTCCGCCTTCTCGGCGGCCTCCTGGGCCTTGCGGGCCTTCTCCTGCTGCTTCATGGTGTTCACGTTCTCCGCTGTGGCGGTGACCGCCAGCTTTTTTGGCAGGAGGAAGTTCCGGGCGTAGCCGTCGGAGACCTCCACCAGCTGGCCCTTCTTCCCCTGGCCGCGCACGTCCTGCTGTAAAATAACTTTCATTTGAATCGGTCCTTTCTGTATTCTGAAATGTGATTGGTTTGCTGCAAAGGCTCCTTTGGAAAGGAGCTGTCAGCTGCAGGCTGACTGAGGATTGCGTTTTGCGGAGCAAAACATACCCGGTAAAGCCAGCCTTTGCAAAACTCTGTTTGCTCCGCGCATTTCAGCTTCACCGAAATACAATTCTCCGCCCCGGTGTGTGCACTGGGGCATCTCCTTTGCTAAAGGAGGCTTTTTACTCCTCCTCCAGGTACTGGTCGATGGCCCTTGCCAGCTCCTGGGCCACCTCCTCCACCGACTTGCCGGCAATCTGCCCGCCGGCGGCGGCGGCGTTGCCGCCCCCTCCCAGCTTCTCCAGGATAATCTGCACATTGGTGTCCCCCATGGAGCGGCCGGAGATGTTTACCCGCTCCCCGTCGGGGGAGATGACGAAGGAGGCGTCGATGCCGATGATGTTCAGCAGCTCGTCCGCCGCCTGGGCGGCGGTGACCCGGCTCACCGGGTGGCTGGCCACAGCCACAGCGATGTTGTTCTTATAGAGTTTGGCGTTCTGGATGATGGAGTATTTGGCGATGGTGCCCGCCAGGTCGTTCTGGAACAGCTTTTTTACCTCGGCGGTGTCCGCCCCCGAGCGGCGGAGGAAGGCCGCGGCCTCGAAGGTGCGGCCTCCGGTGCGCATGGTAAAGTTTTTGGTGTCCAGCACAATGCCGGCCAGCAGAGCCTCGGCCTCTACCCGGAGGAGATGGGCGGGCTCCATCACATATTGCAGCAGCTCGGTGACCAGCTCGGAGGCGGAGGAGGCGTAGGGCTCGTGGTAGTTCAGGGCCGCCCCCTCAATGTAGGTGGCCGCCCGGCGGTGGTGGTCGATGACGGCCACCCGGTTGCAGGACTGGAGGACCTCCAGCGCCTGGACCTGTTCGGGGCGGTTGGTGTCCACCACCACCACCAGGGAGCGGGCGTCGGCGATGATGAGGGCCTCCTGGGGCAGGAGGAAGCAGTCCCGGTATTCAGGCAGCTGGCTCAGCCGGTCCACCAGCTCCTGGGCGGGGGAAGGCTTGGCCTCCCGGATGATGTGGGCGGGAACGCCGTTCTTCCGGCACAGGGCGCATACCCCGGCGGCGGCCCCCACCGCGTCGTTGTCCGGGGCCTTGTGGCCCATGATAAAGACCTGGGAGGAGTCGGAGATGAGGGAGGACAGGGCGTTGGCCATAACCCGGCTCTTCACCTTGGTCCGCTTCTCTGTCTCCTTGGAGCGGCCGCCGTAGAACTCAAAGGTGAACTTGTTGCGGATGACCGCCTGGTCGCCCCCCCGGGACAGGGCCATGTCGATGGACAGATTGGCGAAATCCAGCAGTTCCTTGTAGCTGTCTCCGTCCTGGCCGATGCCGATGGACAGAGAGGCGTTGATGCCGCTGGGGTTGACCACCTGGTGGACCGAGTCCAGAATGTCGAACTTATCCTCCACGAACTTGGCCAGATAGCGCTCCTCAAAGATGAGCAGATACCGCTCCCGCTGATAGCGGCGCATGCAGCCCCCCGTGCGGGCCACCCACGCCTCCAGGCGGGAGTCGATCTCCGCCATAATGTTGGACCGCTCGTTCTCCGAGAGGTTTTTCATCAAATCGTCGTAGTTGTCCAGCAGCAGGACGGCGGCCACCGGGCGGCTGGCCTGATACTGGTCCCGGATATTGCTCAGCTCGGTGATGTCCACCCAGTAGGTGGTGGCCAGAAAACCGCCCCCCCGGCCCCCGGTGCGCACCAGATGGCCATAGACCAGGAAGCGCCGTCCGGCGTATTCCACCTCACTGGGGCACTGGTTCTTGCCCTCGATCAGCCACCGTGGGTCAAAACCCGGAATCAAGGCGGACAGCTTGGCGTCGTACAGATGCTCCCGCTGGTCGGTCAGGCGCAGAAAGCGGTCGTTGGTCCAGATGATGTCATCGCTCTCCGGACGGAACAGGACCATGGGCAGGGGGGAGTTGACCATGGTGTCCTTGGTGGCCGAGTCCACGTTGCCGGTGTAGCTGTCCAGATACTTGTTGATTTCCCGGCGCCTGCGCTGGGCGGCCTGACGGTTGTAAAGCCCCAGGGCGGCCACTACCGCCAGTTCGATGCCGGCCAGCGGCAGGGAGAAAAGGGCGGACAGCAGGGCAAAGGCAATGAGGCAGACAAAATAAAGTTGGAAGCTGGGCTGAAGCAGCTTGTTCAGTTTGCGGTTCAAGAACGGGGCCTCCTCTCTGCGACTCCCAATACAAAAGGTATTTTATTATACAATAAAAGCGGGGGAAGTACAAGCATAAAATCCACGGCAAAGGCCTTGACCGGAAGAAAAATACTGCTATAATAGAAAATACTTTAGAGCCTGTATCCACAGCCGTGAAAACGTGACAGGGGTTCAGGGGTGTGAATGCGGGCTCGCCATTAGCAGTCAGGAGGAATGTACCATGGAAATCAAAATCACCCGTGCCACAACCCTGAAGGAGAAGCCAGACTCCTCCGCCCTGGTGTTCGGCAAGGCTATGACCGACCATATGTTTATTGTGGACTACGATGCCGGCCAGGGCTGGCACGACCCCCGCATCATCCCCTACGGCCCGCTCCCGATTGACCCCGCCGCCAAGGTCCTGCACTACGCGGAGGAGATTTTCGAGGGCATGAAGGCCTACCGCACCGCCGACGGCTCCATCCAACTGTTTCGGCCCCGGGACAATATCGCCCGGATGAACGGCTCCGCTGAGCGGGTGTGCATGCCTCAGATCCCCGAGGCGCTGGCTCTGGCCGGCATCACCAAGCTGGTGGAGGTGGAGCGGGACTGGGTGCCCTATGAGAAGGACACCTCCCTGTATATCCGCCCCTTCATGATCGGTCTGGACCCCGCCCTGGGCGTTCACGCCTCCCAACATGTGCAGTTTATTGTAATTGTGTGCCCCGTGGGGGCCTACTACCCCGAGGGGCTGGACCCGGTAAAGATTTACGTGGAGGATCGGGATGTCCGGGCGGTCAAGGGCGGCACCGGCATGGCCAAGACGGGCGGCAACTACGCCGCCTCCCTCCGGGCCGGCGACATGGCCGAGAAGGCGGGCTACAGCCAGGTGCTGTGGCTGGACGGTGTCCACCGCAAGTATATTGAAGAGGTCGGCTCGATGAACGTGATGTTCAAGGTGTCCGGCAAGATTCTTACCCCCGACCTCAACGGCTCCGTGCTGGACGGCATCACCCGCCGGTCCTGCATCCAGCTGCTGAAGGACTGGGGCTATGACGTGGAGGAGCGCCGCATCTCCGCCGACGAGATTTTCGCCGCCGCCGAGAGCGGCGCTCTGGAGGAGGCCTGGGGCACCGGCACCGCCGCCGTGGTCTCTCCCATCGGCGAGCTGGCCATGAAGGACAAGAAGGTCACCGTCTCCAATAACCAGATCGGCGAGATCACCCAGAGGCTCTACGACGAGCTCACCGGCATCCAGTGGGGCCGGGTGGCCGACCCCCACGACTGGATTATGAAGCTGTAATCAGTGCGCAGAAAGGCCCGGAAGCTGACGCTTCCGGGCCCTTTTTGCACTTATTGGAGATGGTCAATCATTTTTTGCACTATATTTTCCCGCTCATTTTCCCAATGCTCGGTTATCATATCAAGAAGCATGGTACGATAAAAATGAGCGACAAAAGGTTCTTTTCGATGAACAGTGACCAGAACAAATATTAATTCATCCAATCCAGCAGCGGATAGCTTCTTAATTAGGTCTGCCATCATTCCAGGGTCCATATGCTCATGGCCAGGTGTACAAATTAAGGTCCATAGACCAAAGTATTGGTTTATCCATTGCAAAAAATCAGGCATTTTTGAAGTTGTTTTTTTGAGAATCATAGATGCTCCCTCCGAATATAACTATCTAGTGATAATTATAGCACATCTTTTGTGTATAATCAAGAAAAATATTTAGATAGTGATAATTTGGAGGGGCGCATGTCAAAGATTATTCAGGATGTCAATTTGGGTTTGAATTTGAAACGGCTGAGAGAGTCAAAAAAATTGACGCAAGCAGACGTTTGCGCACGTATGGAACTGATGGGGCGGCCTGTATCCCAACCACTGTATTCGATGATTGAAAATGGTACAAGAAATATTTTTGTTAGCGACCTGATGGTGTTAAAAGAGATATTTGATGTAGAATATGATGAATTTTTTCAGGGATTGTCGCCTATAAATAAATATGAAGAAAATAAATAATATATTAAAGCAAAAAGGGACCCCCTGGAGAGAGCCTACCTCTTCAGGGGGGTCCCTTTTGCTTGATGGGAATATGGAACTACTTAATCGACTTCTTAGCTTTCGCTGTGTTCATTATACTACGGCCGCCCTAAATATGCAAGCTGAATTTTTCCTTGCCACCTCTGCCATCTTATGGTACAATAGCTTGCCAAACAGGAAAAATAAGCAAGGGAGTGGACCCTTTTGTCAAACTACGAAGCGGAAATCAAGCGCCGGAGGACCTTTGCCATCATCTCCCACCCGGACGCGGGCAAGACCACCCTGACGGAGAAGTTCCTGCTCTACGGCGGGGCCATCGCCCAGGCGGGGCAGGTGAAGGGCAAGAAAAACACCCGTGCGGCTACCTCCGACTGGATGGAGATTGAGAAGCAGAGGGGCATCTCGGTGACCTCCTCGGTGATGCAGTTTCAGTACGAGGGCTTCTGCATCAACATTTTGGACACCCCCGGCCACCAGGACTTCTCCGAGGACACCTACCGCACCCTGATGGCGGCGGACAGCGCCGTCATGGTCATTGACGCCGCCAAGGGCGTGGAGGCCCAGACGAGGAAGCTGTTCAAGGTGTGCGCCATGCGGGACATCCCCATCTTCACCTTCATCAACAAGATGGACCGGGAGGCCCGGGATCCCTTTGAGCTGTGCGAGGAGCTGGAGCACGAGCTGGGCATCGACACCTATGCCATGAACTGGCCCATCGGCTGCGGCAAGGAGTTCATGGGGGTGTACGACCGGCGCAACCGGAAGGTGATCCACTTCACCTCCAACACCAACGCCAAGGCGGCCACCGCCACCCAGATCGAGCCCGACGACCCCGCCCTGGGCGATCTCATCGGCGCGGGAAAGCGGGACCAGCTGGTGGACGAGATTGAGCTGCTGGACGGGGCGTCCTGCGACTTCGACCTGGACCGGGTACGCCACGGCAGGCTGTCGCCGGTGTTCTTCGGGTCGGCGCTGACCAACTTCGGCGTGGAGCCCTTTCTGGAGGAGTTCCTCCGCATGACCACCGCCCCCCTGGCCCGGAAGGCGGGGGACGAGGTGGTGGACGCCTTTGACGGCGACTTTTCCGCTTTCGTGTTCAAAATCCAGGCCAACATGAACAAGGCCCACCGGGACCGTATCGCCTTCATGCGGGTGGTGTCCGGCAAGTTTGAGGCGGACAAGGAGGTCTACCACGTTCAGGAGGGGAAAAAGATCCGCCTGTCCCGGCCCCAGCAGCTGATGGCCGCCGAGCGGGAAATCATTGAGGAGGCCTACGCCGGGGACATCATCGGCGTGTTCGACCCGGGTATCTTCTCCATCGGGGACACCCTGTGCGCCCCGGGGAAGCGGTTCCAATTCGACCCCATCCCCACCTTCGCCCCGGAGCACTTTGAGCGCATCCGCTCCATCGACACCATGAAGCGCAAGCAGTTCCTCAAGGGGGTGGAGCAGATCGCCCAGGAGGGGGCCATCCAGATTTTCAAGACCCCATACTCCGGCATGGAAGAAGTGATTGTGGGCGTCGTCGGCACGCTCCAATTCGACGTGCTGGAGTACCGCCTGCGCAGTGAGTACAACGTGGAGCTGTACAAGGAGGGCCTGCCCTTTGAGCACCTGCGGTGGATTGTCAGGGAGGACGAGGAGGCCCCGCCTTTGAAGGAGGAGGACCTGCTTCTCCCCAACGACGCCAAGCTGGTGGAGGACTACAAGGGCAATCAGCTGCTTCTCTTCGCCTCCCAGTGGTCCATCCAGTGGGTCACCGACCGGAACAAGGGGCTGAAGCTGGCCGAGTTCGGCGGCGCGAGGTTCTAAATGATGAAGAAAGCGGGCCTTTTCAGGCCCGCTTTTCTATGTGTATATCCCGTCCAGACATTCCACAATATCCCCAATCACGCCGTCGTTGCAGTGGCACAGGACGCGGGCGCCCCAGTCCTTGACCTCCCGGGCGCAGTTGGCGGGGGCGAAGGGGATGGCGGACAGCTCCAGCATGGGAATGTCGTTCTGGTTGTCCCCCACGCAGTAGATGCGGTCCGGGGCGATGCCCAGCAGCCTGGCCACCCGGGCCACCCCGCCCCCCTTGTTGCTGCCCTTCTTGGTCAATTCCAGGTAGCGGGGGTTGGAGAAGATGGCCTCGTACCGGTCGCCGTGCTCCTCCAGGAGGGCCCGCTGGACAGGGAGGAGTACCTCCCGCTCCTGGTGGAACAGGGCCTTGACCCAGGGGGTGGGCATGTCGGCCACGGGGCACTGGGTATAGCCGCACCCCACCTTTTTCAGGTGGGCAAAGGTGATCTCGTTGGGGTTGCAGACGTAGATATCCTCCCCGTGGTAGGCCTCCAGGGACAGGGAGGGGAACCGCTCCATCAGTCCGCCCAGGTCCTGGGGGGCCTCCGGCGGCAGACAGGTCTGCTCCAGCATTTTACCCGCCTGAAAGTCATAGATGGCCGCCCCGTTGGACAGTACCGCCGGGGCGTTCATGGGCACCAGGGAGGCGAAGGGGGCGAAGGTCCGGTGGGCCCGGCCGGTGGAGACAGAGAAGCGTCCGCCCTCCCGGATGAAGTACTCCAACGCCTCCAGGTTGCGCTCCGGGACGCGCAGGTCCAGGCCATACAGCGTGTCGTCAAAGTCGCTGGCCAGCAGCAGACCGTCAAATTTTCCCATGGGGCCTCCTTTCGCCCCCGCAGGGGACTTATCTCAGGTCCTCACCCTGATAGTATTTCTCCAGCGGACGGTAGCTCAGCGCCGCCACGATGCCGGTAATGACGATTTCCGGGACCATGTAGCTGGCGTTGTAGGAGATGGACCAGATGGGCGCGGCCCAACCCAGCTCATTGGGCCACAGCACCTCCCACACCGCCACGCCGGAGATGTAGTGGCAGGCCAGTCGGAGCAGAAATGTCACCACGATGCCCAGCACCAAAGCGAGCTGCTGGTTCTTCAACCGGTTTTTGAACATGGCCGCCAGTCCGATCACCGAGTAGGCAATTACATAGTCAAACAGAATGATCAGGATGGCAGTCCACACGTTAGTGGCGTACTGTACATTAGAGATGCCCAAAATCATCTGGAGCAGGCTGTGTACAAAGGCGGTAAACAGTCCCCACCGGCAGCCGTACCGCCAGGAGACCAGCACCAGCGGCAGCATGGAGCAGAAGGTGATCCCGCCCCCCAGGGCCCAGGGGCCCTTGAACTCGAACATAGACAGCACGGTGCCGATGGCGATCATCACCGCGCTCTCCACCAGACGGCGGGTTTGGATTTTTGTCATAGTCGTTTCCTCCAAAATCGAAGATACCGCATTACATCCGGACGGGTGTAGTGCGGTCTTAGAGGAGACGACGACAAAATCTCTCTTCCACTTCCTACGCCGGCATTACCCGGATCAGGTTCGAGGGACCGGAGGCCGCTGTGTTGACCTCTGCATCTCAGCCGGAAACTGTGCTTCCAGCGCCCCTGTGTTCGATTGTACTGCGGTTCTTTCTTATTTTAGGAGGACGGGGGCGGTTTGTCAACCCCTATCTTGACAATTTACCCACCTGCCGATATACTGTACCCACAGAAAAGGAGGGGTGCCCGTGACCAAAAAGGAACTGCTGGACCGCTGCGCCCGGGACGGGGAGGAGCGGATTCTGCTGGCCCGGGTGCTGGACAAGCTGGAGCTGGCTCAGGGCCGGGGCGTCCCCGCCCACACCCCCTTTCTCTCCCCCGGCCAGCGGGCCGCGGTGGCCGACCTCTTAAACGCCTGGGGCCGGCCCCGCTGCCTGTTCTGGGGCGGATACCCGGACAGCGAGCGGCAAATCTGCATGTTCCCCGCCGACTGGCAGGAGGAGGACGACCTCCCCGCTGACCCGGAGGGCCCCCTCGCCGCCATTGAGGCAAAATTCCCCGCTGACGCCCCCCTGGCCCATCGGGACATTCTGGGCTCCCTCATGGGGCTGGGCATCTCCCGAGAGCTGATTGGCGACATCCTTTTGCCCCAGCCCGGGCTGTGCCAGGTGGTGGTCCTGGGGGAGAGCCTGCCCATCCTGCTGTCCCAGTGGGAGGGGGCCGGGCGGTATCAGGCGCGCCTGTCGGAGATCCCCCTGGACCGGCTCACCCCCAGCCCCGCCCAGGTAAAGACCATCCGGGACACGGTGGCCACCCCCCGGCTGGACGCGGTGGCGGCGGCTGGTTTCTCCCTGTCCCGGTCCAAGGCCGCCGCCCTCATCGCCGCCGGCAAGGTCTCCCTCAACCATCGGGAGTGCCTCAAGGCCGACCGCCCGGTGTCCGAGGGGGACACCCTCACCTGCCGGGGGCTGGGCAAGTGCGTCATCAAAGAGGTCCTGGGGCAGTCCAAAAAGGGCAGGACCATGCTAGTGATCGAGAGGTATGTGTAATGGATCAAGCAAAAATCGACCGCATCAACGAGCTGGCCCGGAAGTCCAGGACGGAAGCCGGCCTCACCCCGGAGGAGAAAACCGAGCAGGCCGCCCTGCGCCAGGAGTATCTGGCCGCCATCCGGGCCAACCTCACCGCCCAGCTGGACAGCACAGTGATCCAGTACCCCGACGGCACCCGGAAAAAGCTGAAAAAGCGGCGCTGAAATGCCGCTTCTTAACATTTTCTTAAAGTCCTTTGCATTGACAAGGCTGGTTTTTTCTGCCATAATTGGGGCTGCAAAAGGTTCCGGGCTCTGCCCGAGGTTATAGAGGAGGCCAACGCTATGGCTAAAATCAAATTCAGCACCGACTCCGCCGCCGATATCCCCTCCGCCCTGCGGGAGGAGTTGGGTATCCAGGTCCTCCCCTTCCCCATCGCCATGGGGGAGCGGGAGCTGGCCGACGGCTTCGACTTTACGCCGGAGGAGTTTTACGACATGCTCCTGGCGGCCCCCAAAATCCCCACCCACGCCGCCCTCAACCCCTATATATTCGAGGAAATGTTTGAGCAGGCCTATGAGGCGGGCTATACCGACCTGATCCACACCTCCATCAACTCCAAGGGTTCCGCCACCTGCTCCAACGCCTTTCAGGCCCGGGGGGATTTCTACCGGGACCACCCGGAGGCGGAGGAGACCTTCCGCATCCACATCATCGACGCGCTGAACTACACCATGGGCTACGGCTGGGCGGTGGTCCAGGGGGCCAGGATGGCCGCCGGGGGCGGACAGGCCCAGGAGATCGCGGACTTCATTCAGGACTGGGTGGACCATGTCCGGGTGATCTTCTCCCCGCTGGACCTGCGCTTTGCCAAGAAGTCGGGCCGGGTGTCCGCCGCCGCGGCCTTTGTGGGGGAGGCCCTGGGACTGAAGCCCGTTATGACCTTTACCGACGGGGAGTCCAAAATTCTCGCCAAGGTCCGGGGAGAAAAGGCCGTGGCAGCCAGACTGGTCGAGATGTGCAAGGCCGAGCGGAAGCCTGGCACCCCCTATCTGATGATTCAGGGCAACAACGCCGAGCAGTCGGCCAAGCTGCTGGACCTGTGCCGGCAGCAGCTGGGGGAGGAGCCCGCCCTGTCGTTCCGCATCGGCGGCGTCATCGCCATCAATGCCGGCCCCAACCTCATCGGCTTAATTTACCGTGTTTGAGTTTTACGAGTTCAGCCGCTTTTGGGCGGCTGGGCTTTTATTTTACAGATTATTCATTTTGTTTGTGGTATGCTATCAGGGCGAGCAGCCAAAGCCTCCTTTGGCAAAGGAGGTGGCATTCGCGGAGCGGATGACGGAGGATTGTATTTCGCCGCAGGCGAAATATGCGGAGCAGACAAGGTCTGCACAAATCCGGTCCACTTCGTACATTTTGCTTCGCAAAATACAATCCCCACCGCCCTGTTGGACGGAGCCCCTTTGCCAAAGGGGCCTTAACCCCGCGGGGGTAAGGAGGAGATCATCATGAACAACAAACAGCTCACCTGGTCCCAGCGGGGACAGCTGTGGCTCCGGCTGGGGCTGCGGCTGGGTCTGGCGGCGCTGGCGGTCTGGCTTCTTGCCCGGTTCGGACGGCGGACGCTGGGCCTGTTTGCCCCGTTCCTGTTTGCCCTGGCCGCCGCCGCTTTGCTCAATCCCCTGGTGAAAAAGCTCCAGCGGGCCCTGGGCTGGAACCGGCAGGTGCTGTCCGCCCTGGTGCTCCTCCTTCTCTTCGGGCTGATTGGCGGCGGACTGGCCCTGCTGGTCTACGCCGCCGCGGGGCAGCTGGTGTCCCTGGTACAGAACTGGAGCGGCCTTCTGGACAGCCTCCAGTCCGCTATGGACCAGGTGGAGGCCCTCTTTGCACATCTGCTTACCCTGGTGCCGCCCCAGGTGACCCAGCTGGTGGAGAGCGCGGGGGACGACCTGTTTCAGTGGCTGTCCGATGTGGTGCCCGCCGTCTTGGCCGACTGGGGGATGGAGGCCGGGGAGAAGGCCATGGGCCTGCCCTCCTTCCTGGTGGCCCTCATCATCTTTGTCATGGCCGCCTTTTTGATGACCGCCGACTACCCCTATCTGCGCAGCCGGGCAGTGCAGCACCTGGACGAGGGGGTGCTTCGCTTTCTGGGCCAGCTGCGCTCCACCGCCCTGGGGGCCTTTGGGGGCTATCTCAAGGCAGAGTTCCTGCTGTCGGTGGGGGTGTTTTTCATTCTGCTGGCGGGCTTTTTCCTCATCGGACAGCCCTACGGCCTGCTGCTGGCCCTGGGGCTGGCGGTGATGGATTTTATCCCCATCATCGGCGCGGGCACCGTGATGGTGCCCTGGGCCTTTATCGCCCTGTTTGCCGGCGACTTCCCCGCCGCCGTGGAACTGATGGCCATCTGGGGGGTGATTGCCCTGTTTCGCCGGGTGATGGAGCCAAAGTTTGTGGGGGACCAGACCGGGCTGTCCCCACTGCTGTCCCTGGTGTCCATCTATGTGGGCATGAAGCTGGCCGGGGTGCTGGGCATGGTGTTTGGGCCGGTGGTCCTGCTGGTCATCCTCAATCTGGCGGGCATGGGGATGTTCCGGGGTATCCGCCTGGACCTGTCCGCCGCCGCACGGGACATCGCCGCCGTTTTAAGCCAGCGGCCGGAGTAATTTGTTCATAAAATCCCCAAATTTCACCTGCAAAGTTCAAAAAGATATTCGTTTTTCTTCATGCTTTTTTCACATTTCCGCGTTATGATAGTCTCAGTTCAAGGGAACAACTTATATATCACGTTTCAAAAGGAGCGTTAATCATGAATGACATTAATTTCTACAACAGTGAGAACGATGGCTACCGGGGCGGCCTTGGCGGCTATGTGGACCCTGACCCGGTGATTCCCAACACCCCGTTCCAGACCGGGACGCAGTCCCCCAGGAAGAAAAAAGGGGGTGCGGCCAGGGTGGTGGCTTTGGTGCTGGCCTGCACCATCGCCGGAGGCGGCGCTGGGGTGGGCGGGGCCTACCTCTACAACCGGTTGGCCGTTCCTCAAAACACCACTGTGATCTATGAGGAGGACCGGCCCCAGGTCCGGACAGTAGTCAACACCAACAACGGCCAGCCCATGACCCCCGAGCAGCTGTACGCCGCCAATCTGGCCTCCTGCGTGGGCATTACGGTGAACACCACCCAAAACATTTGGGGCCAGACCACCACCTCCGCCGCTTCGGGCTCGGGCTTTGTCCTCAGCCAGGACGGCTATATCGCCACCAACTACCACGTGATTGAGAGCGCCGTGAAAAACTCCGGCGTCACCATCCAGGTGTCCTTCGCCAATGGCGACAAGTACGATGCCAAGCTGGTGGGGGGCGAGAAGGACAACGATGTGGCCGTTTTGAAGATTGAGGCCACCGGCCTGACCCGTGTCACCCTGGGGGACAGCTCCAAGCTGGTGGTGGGCGAGGCGGTCTACGCCATCGGCAACCCCCTGGGCGAGCTGACCTACTCTTTCACCGACGGCATCGTCTCCGCCCTGGACCGGCTGATTACCACCACCGGCACCGATGAGAACGGCCGCCAGACCAGCACCACACTCAATGTGCTCCAGACCAACTGCGCCATCAACCCGGGCAACTCCGGCGGGCCCCTCTTTGACAGCTACGGCAATGTCATCGGCATCACCACCGCCAAGTATACGCAGTCCTCCTCCGGCGTCAGCGCCGAGGGCCTGGGCTTCGCCCTGCCCATCAACGACGTGAAAGAGATCCTGGCCGACCTCATCGAGCACGGCTATGTCACCGGCAAGCCCTATATGGGCGTCACGGTAGACGTGGTCTCCTCGGACGCTCAGAGCTTTGGCATTCCCGCCGGGGCGGTTGTCAAATCGGTGGCCGATGGCTCCTGCGCCCAGAAAGCCGGGCTCCAGGTTAACGATATCATCATCGCCATTGATGACACAGCCATTGACTCCCCCTCCGCCCTCACCGCCGCCCTGTCCAGCAACTACAAAGCCGGCGACACCGCCGCCCTCACCGTCATCCGGAACCAGCAGGAGGTCAGACTGACCATCACCTTCGATGAGAAGAACGCCGAGACCGAGGCCAACAACCAGCAGCAGCAACAGCAGCAGCCCCCCCAGGGCAACCAGAATAACGGCTACTATTATCAGTGGCCTTTCGGCGGGATGTTCCCGTGGTAAAGGGATTTATTTGCGGCAAACTTCCTCCTGTGTTCCAGAGCATAAATGCGATATACTAAGCATGGTTAAGAAAAGTATCCAATATCTTCACAAAAGGCAAAGCAAATCCCCGGAGAGTGGCCGCTCTCCGGGGATTTGTGTTGCTGGGCCGGCTCCCTGTCCCTTGCCATGCCGGTCAAGCCATTTGCGGATGCAGTAGGCCGCTGCACCTGCTCCGGCCGACAGAAAAAAGTTAAGAACAGTATCCAGATCTTCACCCCCTCCCTGTTGCCGGTTTGGGTGGGGCAGCACAGCTATTATAACAAAATTCGACAGGCTTCTCAAGCACGCAAGGAGAAAAGCACAATAAAGGATGGACAATCCCGAAAAAATTGGTATAATACAAAATGATAGATGATATAGAAGAGGGATATAACTATGGAGATAAACGGACAAACTGTCAGCGGCATAGGCCGCTACGATGAGATGGGCCTGTCCCCAGAGCTGATGCGGGCCATCGAGAAGAAGGGCTATGTGGAGGCTACTCCCATCCAGACCGGGGCCATCCCCTGTTTTATGGACTGGAAGGACGTCATCGCCAAGGCCCCCACCGGAACGGGCAAGACCTTCGCCTTCGGCATCCCTATGGTGGAACACACCGACCCCGCCTCCAGCGACATCACCGGCCTTATTCTGGCCCCCACCCGGGAGCTGGCCATCCAGATCCAGGATGAGCTGCGGGACCTGTGCGCCTTTAAGGAGGGGGTGCGGGTGGTGTGCCTCTACGGCGGACAGCCCATCGGCGGACAGATCAGCCAGCTGAAGAAGCGGCCCCAGATTGTGGTGGCCACCCCGGGGCGGCTGATGGACCACATGAAGCGGCGCACCGTCCGGCTGGACAAGGTGCAGACCGTGGTGCTGGACGAGGCCGACCGGATGCTGGACATGGGCTTCGTCCGGGACGTGACCCACATCCTGGACCAGATTCCCCACAAGCGCAACCTGGGCATGTTTTCCGCCACCATCTCCCGGGAGGTGCTGGACATCTCCTGGGTCTACCAGCGGGAGCCGGTGGAGATTACCGTCCAGGCCGACCAGGAGAACCGGCCCGACATCGCCCAGTACCGGCTGGAGGCAGACCGGGGGGAGAAAGCGGACGTCATGGCCCGGCTGCTGGAGATGGGGGACTACGAGCGGGTGATCGCCTTCTGCAACACCAAGAACATGACCGACCGGCTGGCCGGCCTGCTGGAGATGCGGGGCATCTCCAGCGAGGCCATCCACGGCGACATCACCCAGTCCCTGCGGGAGAGGACTCTGCAAAAGTTTCGGGACGGCAAGATCCGTGTCCTGGCCGCCACCGACGTGGCCGCCCGGGGGCTGGACATCGACGACGTGGACGCGGTGTTCAACTACGACGTCCCTGACGAGAACGAGTACTACATCCACCGCATCGGCCGCACCGGCCGGGCCCGCCGCCACGGGGTGGCCTTCTCCCTGGTGTCCTCCATCTCGGAGGGCCTGCGGCTGGACGATATCGCCAGGTCCACCGGCAGCCAGATCCGGGCAGTCTACTTCAACGAAAAAGGCGACCTGGTGGCCGCCGCGGAGAACGAATGAGCAAAAAACCTTCCCACTTTTGGCTGGATTTCTTCGCCTGCTTTCTGATTCCCGCCTATACCCTGCTCTTCGCTGGGAGTGTACGGTGGTTTGGCACCAACTTTTCGGTTATCGCCGTCACCGGGCCCGACCACTACCGGGGGTTCGTCTGGTGGGGCGTGCTGGCGGGAAGCTATTTCTTCGTCATGCTCAGCAAGCTGGCCTTTGTCCTCCCCCGCCGGGGGACCCGGGTGGGGGCGCGGCTGCTGACGGTGTGCGCAGTCCTGTCCCTGGCCTACGCGGTGGCCATCCCCTACCTGCCGGAGTATTTTCCCAAATATGCCGCCCTTCACGTCCTGCTGGCCGCCGGGGCCTGCGTGCTGCTTATGCTGGCCCTGCTGGTTATCCTGCTGGCCCTGCGCCGCCGGGACGGGGCGCGCTGGAACAGCTCCCTCCAGGCCTGGGGCCTGATCGTGCTGGCCTGCGCCATTCTTTTCTTTATTCCCATGATGGTCTCCACCGCCCTGGAGGTGTTCTTCACCGTCTCCACCGCCCTGCTGGCCCGGAGGATCTGGCTGCGAACGGAATTTTAATCTTTCTTTCATCTTTTTCCTATGGCATTTTCAATCCATAAGGCGTATGATAGCAGACAGAGAGAACACCTCAAATAGTTTGAAAAGGAGCGGTTGTTATGGGAAGCAAAAGACTGTATCGGACGGAAGGCCCCTATAAGATGATAGCGGGTGTGTGCGGCGGCATCGCCGAGTACTTCGACATCGACCCCACCCTGGTGCGGGTGGGCTGGGTGATCGCCTTTTTCTGCGGCACCTTCGGATTCTGGGCCTATCTGATTTGCGCCCTCATCATGCCCAAGAAAAGCGATGTCTACCCGGGTTGCTGAGCCTCACTTCTGACTGAAATCTTGCAGAATGACTAAAAACGGCCCTTTCTTTTTGTGGAAAGGGCCGTTTCCTGTTGGGCCCTCTTGTCCGCTACAATGATTTCGTTGTGGTGCCCTCCACAAAAGATGTTCTTTACACCGGGGGATTTTATGGTATAATACACACATCAGAGCAAAAGCGGAGGCCTTTTCCCAGGAAATGAAGGGCTTCCGTCAAAAACAAACCAACAAATTATTTTTTGGAGGAATGCCGCTATGAATCAGTACATCGAGAGAGTCCTGAACGCCACTAAGGCCAAGAACGCCAACGAGCCTGAGTTCCTGCAGACCGTGGAGGAGGTCCTTACCTCTCTGGAGCCCGTCATCAACGCCCACCCCGAGTATGAGAAGGCCGCCCTGCTGGAGCGGATGGTGGAGCCTGAGCGGGTGATCGAGTTCCGGGTGACCTGGGAGGACGACAACCACGAGTGGCATGTCAACCGTGGCTACCGTGTGCAGTATAACGGGACTCTGGGCCCCTACAAGGGCGGCCTGCGCTTCCACCCCAGCGTGAACCTGTCCATCATGAAGTTCCTGGGCTTTGAGCAGATCTTCAAGGACAGCCTGACCACCCTGCCCATCGGCGGCGCCAAGGGCGGCTCCGATTTCGATCCCCGCGGCAAGAGCGACGCTGAGGTCATGCGTTTCTGCCAGGCCTTCATGAGCGAGCTGTACCGCCACATCGGCCCCGACATCGACGTGCCCGCCGGCGACATCGGCGTGGGAGCCCGTGAGGTGGGCTACCTCTACGGCCAGTACCGCCGTATCCGGGGCGCCTTTGAGAACGGCGTCATCACCGGCAAGGGCTTTGCCTTCGGCGGTTCCCTGATGCGCCCCGAGGCCACCGGCTTCGGCGCCGCCTACTATGCCAACGAGGTCCTGAAGCATGAGCATGACTCCTTCGAGGGCAAGACCGTGGCTATCTCCGGCTTCGGCAACGTGGCTTGGGGCCTGTGCCAGAAGGTGGCCCAGCTGGGCGGCAAGGTCGTCACCCTGTCCGGCCCTGACGGCTACATCTATGATCCCGACGGCATCAACACCCAGGAGAAGTACGACTACCTGCTGGAGATGCGCGCCTCCGGCCGCGACCGCGTCCAGGATTACGCCGACAAGTTCGACTGCGAGTTCCACGCCAAGGAGAAGCCCTGGGGCTGCAAGGTGGACATCATCATGCCCTCCGCCACCCAGAACGATGTCACCATGGAGTGGGCTGAGAAGATTGTGGCCAATGGCATCAAGTATTACATCGAGGTGGCCAATATGCCCACCACCAACGAGGCCCTGATGTATATGCTGGGCCAGAAGAACATGATCGTGGCTCCCTCCAAGGCCGTCAACGCCGGCGGCGTGGCCGGCTCCGCTCTGGAGATGGCCCAGAACTCCGAGCGCCTGTTCTGGACCGCCGAGGAGGTGGACGAGAAGCTGCACCGCATCATGGTCAACATCCACGACGCCTCCGTCAAGGCCGCCGAGCAGTACGGTTTAGGCTACAACCTGGTGGCGGGCGCCAACATCGCCGGCTTCCAGCGCGTCGCTGAGGCTATGATGGCTCAGGGCATCTTCTAAGAAAACCTGCGTTCTACAGAAAAAACCGGGTGTCCCATATGGGATGCCCGGTCTTTTAATGTGCCGAAAGAGCGCCGGCACGCTGTAAAGCAGTCTTTTTCCGTGGATTTTGTGTGTGGCGGCTATCGCTGTCCGCCCCTGCGAAGTGTCCGGAAGAGGTGAAATATACGTCAAGACACGCCTCCCCGGCCACTTCCGCTTTACTTTTCTTTTCCGGTCGATTATAATAGAAAAGATCTGACCGGAACAGACAAAATATGTTCCGGATAAAGGAGTTTTGACATATGTGGAAAAAGCTTTCCCGGCTGTGCGCGTTCCTGCTTACTCTGACCCTGATGCTCGCCGCCTGCGCCGGCGCGCCCGCTGACGCCTCCCGTTCCAGCGGCGCTTTCTCTGACGGCGGCCCGGATCTGCCGGCTGTTCCGGTGTATGTGCCGGAGCCCGAGCCCGAACCTGAGCCCCCTGAGCCCCAGCCCGTCCTTACCCAGCAGGACGTGGACGACACCCTGGCCCAGGTAATGGAGCGCTACAAGGCCGCCGGAGTGACGGTGGCGACGGTGGAGCTGGGCCGGCCCAGTCAGGCGGGGGCCTGGGGCTGGGCGGTGAAGAACCAGCGGGAGATGACCCCGGACACCAAGATCCGCATCGCCTCCATCAGCAAGGTGGTGGTGGCCATGTGCGCCCTGGCGATGGCGGAGGACGGACTCCTGGATTTGGACGCCCCCCTGAGCGAATACTGGGGGGCCAAGGCGGTCAACCCCTACAGCAAGAGCCAGCCCACCGTCCAGGACCTGATGACCCACACCTCCTCCCTGAAAAACCTGGACCCCGTCCGGGGGCTGTCCAAGCAGCGGGGCCTGCTGAACAGCAAGTCCTCCTGGCGGACCATGGAGCCGGGAAACGGGGGCTATTGGGCCTACAGCAACTTCGGCGTGTCCGTCCTGGGCACCACCCTGGAGCTGGCCGCCCAGCAGACCTTGGACGACTACCTCCAGAAGCGCTTCCTGGAGCCCATGGACATCCGGGCCTCCTTCCTGGGGGGACGGCTGAATGAGGATGAGGTGGCCACCCTGTACACCACCGGCGGCGTGGGCCGCACCGCCGCCGCCCACGCGGGCCAGTCCGTCCCCACAGACATCGGCGGGGCCTCCCTCTACTTTGCCGGGGGCTACACTACCAGCGCTGTGGACATGGCCAAGCTGGTGGCCGTGCTGGCCAACGACGGGGTGTATCAGGAGCAGGTCTATGCCCAGACTGAGATATTCGACGTGGAGAGCGGGACTCAGCTGGTGATAGAAGAGCCCGTCCCCGGCGAGTTCAGGGAGACCCGGTACTTATCCGAAGAATCGGTAGCCAATATGGAGACTCCCCGGTTCACGGTGGACTTGGCGGACTACGCCTCCTTTGATCAGTGTCTGGTCCTGCGCCGGCAGGAGGACGTGCTGGGCCAGGAGGTGCTCTACTACCACACCGGCAGCGCCTACGGGGTGTTCTCCCTGATGACCTACAATCCCATCACCAAAAACGGCATTGTGGTCATCACCACCGGCACCCCCCGGAATATGAACGAGCACGGGATGTATGCCCTGTGCTACGACCTGATGGAAATACTTTATGAAAAAATGGAGGAGACCCCTGTATGAGACGCTTCCTTGCCTTAGCCCTCAGCCTTGTTTTACTGGCCGGCTGCGCCCCGGCCCAGCCGGCGGACAATTCCGCTGACGTTCCCCAGCCCCCCGCCCAGTCCCAGCAGACCCCCGACCCAGAGCCAGAACCGGAGCCTGAGCCAAAACCGGAGCCCATCGTCTCCCACCTGATGGTGGCGGGGGACGTCATGAGCCACATGCCCCTCACCAACGACTGCTACGTGAAGGAGACCGGCTCCTACGACTACACCCACGTGATGGAGCAGGCCGCCCGGCAGCTCCAGCTGGCCGATTTCGCCGTGGGCAACCTGGAGACCACCCTGGCCGGCGGGCCGGAGTACTCCGGCTACCCCCGGTTCAACGCCCCGGACGAGCTGGCCTACAACGCCAAGGAAGCGGGCTTCGACCTGCTGTGCACCACCAATAACCACTGCCGGGACAAGGGGATGGCGGGGCTGTACCGCACTCTGGACGTGCTGGACGAGGCGGGCATCCCCCATGTGGGCACCTACCGCTCCCAAGAGGAGCGGGACGAAAACCACGGCATCTATGTGGCCGACGTGGGGGGCATCTCGGTGGCCTTCCTGGCCTACACTTACGGCCTCAACGGCTTCAAGCTGGACGACGATAAGGCCTATGCCGCCAACATCTTTAACACCGACTACTACACCACCGTCTCCAACCCCAACTATGAGCTGCTGGCGGACGACATGGCCGCCGCCCGGGCCCTGGACACCGACCTGATTGCCGTCATCACCCACTGGGGCATCGAGTACCGCACCAAGCAGAACGGCCACCAGGAGAAGCTGGCCCAGTTCCTCATCGAGCAGGGGGCCGACCTGGTGCTGGGGGGCCATCCCCACGTGCTGGAGCCCTATGAGACCGTCACCGTTACCGGCCAGGACGGACAGGAGCGGCAGGGCTTCGTCATCTACTCCCTGGGCAACTTCATCTCCAACCAGAACTTTGAGGACCACCGCAAGGACCTGGCTACCAAGACTACCGCCATCCTGGACCTGGAGGTGACGAAGGACCCCGAGGGCAACACCGCCCTCACCGACGTGCGCTACACCCCCTACTACATGGTCCACCGGAACAACAAGCCGGTGGGGGAGCGCCGCCATCTGGTAAACGTCAACCAGGCCATCGCCGACTATGAGGCGGGGAACGGGGGAATCGTGGACGCCAAAATTTATAAGCAGCTCCAGGAGGCCCGGGACCTGTGCCACGAGGTGCTGGGCCCCGACGGGGACAAGCCCTCAGAATAAAACTGAAACCGCCCGTCTCGCAGGAGATGGGCGGTTTTTTGACGGTCTGGATAGGCGGAACGGAGATAGGACGGAGATTGTCTTCGGCAGGGAGATGTGCTATATTTGAGCCAAACGAATGCTACATAGAAAAACGAAAGGTGGACTAACAGATGGGCGGATTACTCCGAACAGACGGCAAGACCGGACTATATTGGGATGATAACTTTACATTGGTATGGTCTGGAAGCGGAAGCATTTATGATAATTTTGAGGATGATCCAAACTGTGTTTCTGTTTTTGTCGGTGTATGCAGGTCAGAGGATCTGTTTGAGCAATACTGGGACGATGAGGTTTTAGGTTACGATTTCGGGGCGGCGGGAGCCGCTCTTATTTGTTCTCCGGCAGGAGGGTTTTCCGTTTGCGGAGAAACAGGGTCAGGGTGGTGGCAGAGGCCAGGATGTCGGCCACCGGCTCGGCCACGTAGATGCCCATGACGTTTTGGGTGATCATAGGCAGGAGGATGGCCAGAGGGACCAGGAGGATGACCTTGCGCAGCAGGGCCAGGAACAGGCTGGTTTTGGCCTGGCCCATGGCCATAAAGGCGGACTGGCAGGCCATCTGTGCCCCAAAGGCCCAGATCCCCCCGAAAAAGATGGGCATGACCCGGCCCACCAGCTCCACCAGCTCCCGGTCGTCGTTGAAGATGAGGGCCAGGGGTTTGGGGAAGGCCGTCACCACAAGGAAGGCGGTAACGGTCACGGCGAGGGTGGTGCGCAGCAGCAGTCGGAAGACCTGGCGGACGCGAGTGTAGTTTTTCGCCCCGAAATTGTAGCTCATGATGGGCTGCACCCCCTGGGTGATGCCCTGGACGGGCATGACCACCATCTGCATCACGCTCTGCATCACGGTGACGGTGCCCACATACAGGTCGCCCTGCGCTCCGCCGTAGTGCTGAAGGCCGGAGTTGAGCACCACGGTGACCAGGCTCTCAGTGGACTGCATGATGAAGGGGGCGATGCCCAGGGCGGCGATGCCGGCGATCACCTTGCCGCTCAGCCGCAAATTGGCCGGACGGATGCGCAGGCCGGACCGGCGGGAGCACAGAAAGCCCACTACCCAGCAGGCGCTCACCCCCTGGGAGAGGATGGTGGCCAGGGCCGCCCCCTTCACCCCCAGGCCGAGGGCGAAGATGAACACCGGGTCCAGAATGATGTTCAGCACCGCTCCGATGAGCACCGAGGCCATAGCCACCAGGGCCTGACCCTGGGCGGTGATATAGGCGTTGAGCCCCAGGGCCAACTGGACAAAGACGGTGCCCATGAGATAGATGGAGATATAGTCCAGGGCGTAGCCGATGGTGTCCTCCGAGGCGCCGAAGGTCATGAGCACCGGTTCCTTGATTATGGAGAACACCGCCGTCAGCACGGCGGCCAGACAGAGCAGCAGGGCGGCGGAGTTGCCCAAAATCTTCTCCGCGCCCTCCCGGTCCCCCGCCCCCAGGCGGATGGAGGCCAGGGGCGCGCCTCCCATGCCGGCGAAGGCGGTGAAGGCGGAGATGAGCATGAGTATGGGGAAGGTCACCCCCAGGCCGGTGAGGGCGGCGCGGCCCACCTCCGGGATATGGCCGATGTAGATGCGGTCCACGATGTTATACAGCATGTTGATGAGCTGAGCCGCCACCGCGGGCAGGGCCAGCTTGACCATCAGTGGGCCGATGGGGGCGTTTGCCAGCGCCTCCTCGCTTCTGTGTGACTGAGACAAGCCGTGTTCCTCCAATCCATTCCGCGCCCCAGCCGGCAGGCAGGGCACGCCCGGTTTATAGTGCTGAAAAAACAGTATAGCACAGAACCGGCGAAAAGGGAAGGGCTCCGCGGTCTTGAAAAACAGAAACCTGTAGGAGTACAATACATGTTGGACAAAAGAGGAAGAAAAAAGTAGAAGGATGAGGCCATATCGGTTAAAGTTGAGTTGTCACACTTAACACAACCGAG
>JAAWPF010000013.1 GCA_022799835.1 Lawsonibacter sp.
GATGCCGTAGAGCATGGCCCGCCAGAAGGCGGCCCAGGTGGACTTGCCCCCCTCGTTGGGGGCGTGGAGCAGGTTGAGGCCCGGCCCGGGCTCCAGCCGAGCCCGCTCCAGCCGGCCGAAGGTGGCGGTCATGGATTTGATTTTCATGCCTCCTCGCCTCCCTCCAGGGCGGCCAGCCCGTACCGGGCGGCCAGCTGAAGCACGGGGTCATCGGGATTTTCCCGGCATTTCTCCCACATGGTCCGCAGGAACAGGCCTGTCAGGGTGTCCTCCTCCCGCCGCGCCCACAGGTCCCGGGTCAA
Organism: Lawsonibacter sp.; assembly: GCA_022799835.1. Classification (GTDB taxonomy): domain Bacteria; phylum Bacillota; class Clostridia; order Oscillospirales; family Oscillospiraceae; genus Lawsonibacter. The sequence goes on from JAAWPF010000013.1 coordinate 303, forward strand.
GCGGGTGCGGTCCAGAAGGGTCAGGCCGTAGAATTTCGGCTCCAGCTCCCGCTCCAGGGCGGGCAGGTCGGGGACCCGCCCCTCCCCGGTGAGAATGACGCGGCAGATGAGGTTTTCGGTATCGGCCGGCAGAGCGGCCCGGACAGCGGACAGGACGTCCCCCGCCCCGGTGATATCCGCGGAGATAATCTCATACCGGCGCTTGGACAGGGGGATGAACTGGGCGCGCGCCGCTCCCGGCTCGGCCTCCACATAGAGGACCCCCTTCTCCCCCAGCTCGTCGAAGCCCCGGCCCTCGGGACAGCCCGGGTAGGCCCAGAAGGTGTTCCCCGCCTTTTGCAGGCCGCTTCCCTGGTGGACGTGGCCCAAGGCCAGGTAGTCCAGACCGCTGGCGGCGATGTCCGCAGGGGAGATGGGGCCATAGTCCCCGTCCTGGCCCACGTTCCCATGGAGGACGGCCAGGTGGAGCTTCCCGTCATCGGGGACAGACAGCCTGGCCAGGGGGCAGGACTGCTGATGGGCGTCGGTAAAGGCCCGGCCCCAGAGGGTGCAGCCGGACAGGTCCACCTGTTCCAGGGCGCCCGAGGCGAAAATATGTACATTTTCCGGCCAGTCCAGGGCGGTCCAGGCGGACCGCTCCCCATAGAAGTCATGATTCCCCGGGGAAATGAACACCGGGCAGGGAATGGAGGCCAGAGCGGAGCGCAGGGCCTGGGCAGTCTCCCGGTAGACATGCTCTGAGTCGAGGAGGTCCCCCGCCAGCAGCACCAGGTCGGCCCTCTTCTCCCGGGCCAGCCCGGCCAGGGCGTCCAGCAGCTCCCGCTGCTCTCCCCGCCGCTGAGCCGCCCGCTCCGGGGTCAGACCGGAAAAGGGGCTGTCCAGATGGAAGTCGGCCCCGTGGATGATTTTCAGCATGATTTTACCTCGTTGTTATTTTGCAGGGGCGGATATCATCCGCCCCGCATGTCATTCAGTGATGTCCGTCCGGACAACGTTGACGCACTTTTTCTTGTCGGTGTCGATGGTGAACAGGCAGGCGTTAAGCTTGCAGTTTCCCTCCGCCTCCTCATACCGCCGGGGCAGGCCGCCCAGGAACAGGTTGAGGGAATTCTCCGGCTTGATGCCCAGCACCGAGCGGACCGGACCGGTCATGCCCAGGTCGGTGACAAAGCCGGTGCCCTGGGGAAGGATCTGACAGTCCGCCGTGGGCACGTGGGTGTGGGTGCCCCACACCGCCGCCGCCCGGCCGTCCAGGTGCCAGCCCATGGCCCCCTTCTCGCTGGTGGCCTCGGCGTGAAAGTCCACCAGGGCCAGGTCGTATTTCTCCCGGCTGAGCAGAAAATTGGCGGCTTTGAAGGGGCTGTCCAGGTTGGCGTTCAGATCCACCCGGCCCATCAGGTTGAGGACGGCGATATCCAGCCCCTGGCAGGAGTACACTCCCATCCCCCGGCCGGGGACCCGGCCGGCGTAGTTGGCGGGGCGGAGGACGCGCGCCTCCTTGTCCAGAAAAGCCCCGATCTGGATGCGGTTCCAGGTGTGGTTGCCCAAGGTGATGACATCGGCCCCGGCCTCCAGGATGCGCCGGGCCTGGGCGGGGGTGATGCCCACGCCGGAGGCGTTTTCCCCGTTGACCACGCAGAAGTGGACCCCGAGCTTCTCCCGCAGGCCAGGCAGCCGCCGGGACAGAATGTCCTGGCCGCCCTCGCCCACCACGTCGCCTACCGCTAATACATTCAACAGCATAAAAACTCTCCTTCTGACACAGCCCATAAATGACTCTACAGACTGATTATAAAGCATTTCGGGAAAAACAGCAACAGGAAAAGCGTCCAATATCTGGGGCGGCTGAATTCCCATTTTGGCGCTGTTTCGGTATTTTATCTTGAAAAACCGGCCGGCTTCTGATACAATAGGTAAGTTAACATGTGATATTGTGTCCCGCCGGCGGCAAGGCGCCTGACGGGGCGGGAGGTGACCGCCGGTGAAATATAAGCAATGGCAGGTGGCCGCCCCCTGCCCGGAGGGCCAGCTGGCCCTGGAGCGGGCGGGCTATCCTCCCCTGCTGGCCGGGCTGCTGGCCGCCCGGGGGATCCTCCAACCCGAGGAGGCCCGGCGGCTGCTCTCCCCCGAATTGGAGCCCATCCCAGACCCCCTGCTGATGAGGGATATGGACCGGGCTGTCCAGCGGGTCCAGCTGGCCCTGGACCGGGGGGAGCGCATCGCCGTCTACGGAGACTACGATGTGGACGGCATCACCTCCACTTGCCTGCTCACCCAGTTTTTTACCGCCCGGGGGGGTGATATCCTCCCCTATATCCCCAGCCGGCTGGAGGAGGGCTACGGCCTGAACCCGGAGGCGGTCCACACCCTGGCCGGACAGGGGGTCTCCCTTATCATCACGGTGGACTGCGGCATCACCGCCGTGGAGGAGACCGCCCTGGCGGGAAGGCTGGGCATCGACGTGGTCATCACCGACCACCACGCCTGCAAGGACGTCCTGCCCCCCGCCGCCGCCGTGGTGGACCCCCACCGGCCCGACTGCCCCTATCCCTTCAAGGGACTGGCCGGGGTGGGCGTGGCGCTGATGCTGGCCCTGGCGGCGGTCCGGGAGGAGGAACGCAGGGCGGTCTTTCACCAACTCTGCGATCTGGCCGCCGTGGGCACGGTGGCCGATGTGATGCCCATGACCGGGCCCAACCGGGCCATTGTCAGCCTGGGCCTTCAGCAGCTGAGCCCGCCCCGGCGGCTGGGGCTGGACAGCCTCATCCGGTGCTCCGGCCTGGCGGACAAGCCGGTAACCTCGGTCTCGGTGGGCTACACCCTGGCCCCCCGCATCAACGCCTCCGGGCGGATGGGCATGGCGGAGGTGGCGGTAGAGCTGTTCCTCACCCAGGACCCCCAGCGGGCGGAGGAGCTGGCCGGGCAGCTGTGCGAGCTGAACCGGGAGCGCCAGGGCATCGAGGGGGATATCTTCCAGCAGTGCGTGGAGCACCTGGAACGCGCGCCCCAGCAGGGGGCCGTCATATTGGCGGGCAGCCAGTGGCACCAGGGGGTGGTGGGCATTGTGGCCTCCCGCCTGGCGGAGAAGTACGCCTGCCCCTGCTTTATGATCTGCCTGGATAACGGGCTGGGCAAGGGCTCCTGCCGCTCCTGGGGGGATATCAACCTCTTTGAACTGCTGTCCTCCTGCGCCGATTTGCTGGAAAATTTCGGCGGGCACGCCCTGGCCGCTGGCTTCACCGTGAAGGAGGAGAACATCCCCGCCCTGGCCCAGGCCCTGCGCCGCCGGGTGGCCGAAAGCTGTCACGGGCAGGCCCTGCCCTCCGTGCTGGATATCGACCTGACCGTCTCCCCCCAGCACCTGACGGTGGAGGCGGTGGAGGCCCTGGAGCTGCTGGAGCCCTGCGGCACGGGCAACCCCAGGCCGGTGTTCCTCCTCCGGGGGGCCCAGGTCCACACCATGACCCAGGTGGGCCGGGGGCGGCACCTGAAGCTGCGGCTGGAGAGCCGGGGGGTGTCCCTGGACGCCATTTTCTTCTCCAGCCAGGGCGCGGAGCTGGGGCTGTACTCCGGCTGCCGGGTGGATGTGGTGTTCTACCCCCAGATCAACGACTTCCGGGGGGCGCGTTCCGTCCAGCTCCAGATTGTGGATCTGCGGCTGGCCCCCTCCCGGGCCCAGCTGGAGCGGGCCATCTATGAGAAATACAGCCGGGGCGAGGCCCTCTCCTGTGAGGAGGCCCGGTTCCTTTTGCCTGAGCGCCGGGATTTTGTGGGGCTGTACCGCTGGCTGGAGCGGCAATCCACCGCCGGCGCTGTGGTGGAGGACACCCCGGCCCGCATTGCCCGGGCGGTCTCCCGGGCCACCCGCCAGCGGGAGGTGCCTGCACGTACCCTGCTGTGTCTGGAAGTATTGGAGGAGCGGGGACTGATTCGGCTGAACCGCCGCACAGACCGTATCCAGATCACACTGTGCCAGGTGGAGCACAAGGTGGATTTGGAGGCATCGGAGATCATAAGACGCCTTCGGAAGATGCTGGAGGAGGAGTTATGAACCAATCAGCGCGGCCGGCGGAGATGATTTTGGAGGACCTGCTGTCGCAGGATTCCGAAAGGATATGGTATGCCTCCTGCGAGATCATCCATCTGGGCCAGGAGCGGACGCGGATACTGCCCTTTGTACCCCATCTGGCGGAAATCAGGCAGGCAGCTGAGTATATTGCACTGGGAGGCGGATTGGCCCCCAACCGGCGGTTTGTCGATTTGGCCCTGCGAACGGTCCAATTTCATAGGGACAGCGAGGATTGTCCCTGCTGCTTGTACCCCCTTCCCAAAGGCGACTGCATCTTTGACCCCCGGGAGGAGGCGGAACGGGGCTACGTGTGCATCCTGGATTGTACGGCGGACGAACATTACACCGGAGACTGTCTGGTACAGTGTACCAGGTGCGGCAAATTATTTCAGATTACACAGGAGTGGGGGCACTTTGTCTGGTGGCGTTGGACCCCTGTCTCTTGAATCTCACTCACACCGAGGTGACACTATGGACCCCATATTAGAACGTTATCGCTCGCTGGAAAAAAAGGTGAGCAGCTATATCCCTAATTTGGACGCCCAGCGGCTGTTCGACGCCTTTACCTACGCCGACACCGCCCACCATGGCCAGCTGCGTAAAAGCGGCGAGCCTTATATCATCCACCCCATCGCGGTGGCAGAAATTGTGGCCGACTTGGAGCTGGACATTGATAGCGTGGTGGCCGCTCTGCTCCACGACTGCATTGAGGACACCGCCTCCACCCATGAAGAGATCGCCAAGAAGTTCAGCCCCACCGTGGCCGAGCTGGTGGAAGGGGTCACCAAGCTGACCAAAATGCAGTTTGTCACCAAGGAAGAGGAGCAGATGGAAAATCTGCGCAAGATGCTCATGGCCATGAGCCGGGATATTCGGGTTATCCTCATCAAAGTGTGCGACCGGCTGCACAACATGCGCACCATGGAGTACCAATCTCCCCGGAAGCAGCGGGAAAAGAGCCTGGAGACCATGGAAATTTATGCCCCCATTGCCCACCGGCTGGGCATGCAGAAGGTAAAGTGGGAGCTGGAGGACCTGTCTCTGCGCTATCTGGACCCGGTGGGATATAAGGAGATTGTGGAGGAACTGGAGGAGCGCTCCTCCACCCACGAGGAGTTTTTGGCCGGGATTCAGCGGCGGATTGAACAGCGGCTGGCCCAAGAGGGCATCCAATGTACCATCTATGGCCGGGTGAAACACATCTATTCCATTTACCGCAAGATGTTTGCCCAGAACAAGACGCTGGACGAGATTTTCGACCTGTATGCGTTCCGGGTTATTGTCAGCGACATTCCGGAGTGCTATAACGTGCTGGGCTGTATTCACGACATGTTTAAACCGGTGCTGGGCCGGTTCAAAGACTACATCGGCACGCCGAAGCCCAATATGTACCAGTCCCTTCACACCACCGTTATCGGCCGGGAGGGCATTCCCTTTGAGGTGCAGATCCGCACCTGGGCCATGCACCAGACGGCGGAATACGGCATTGCCGCCCACTGGAAGTATAAACAGGGGATGGCCAATGAGAAGCTGGGCACCGAGCAGGAATTTGAGTGGGTGCGCAAACTGCTGGAGGGCCAGCAGGACACCGACGCAGAGGAGTTCGTCAGCACTCTGAAAGTGGACCTCTTTGCGGATGAAGTCTTTGTCTTTACCCCCAACGGCGACGTGAAGAGCCTGCCCAATGGGGCTACCCCCATTGACTTTGCCTACAACATCCACTCCGCCATCGGCAACACCATGGTGGGGGCCCGGGTCAACGGCCGGATGGTCCCCTATGACTACCAGCTGTCCAACGGCGACATTGTGGAGGTGCTCACCTCCAAGTCCGCCAAGGGCCCCAGCCGGGACTGGCTGACCCTGTGCAAATCCAACGAGGCCCGGAACAAGATCCGCCAGTGGTTCAAGAAGGAGCGCCGGGAGGAGAACATCGCCACCGGCCGGGCGGCCTTTGAGGCGGAGCTGAAACACTACAAGCTGCCTATGACCGCCATCACTGGGGAGGAGGTCCTCCCCCATCTGCTCCACAAGCTGCGCTGCGGCACCCTGGATGAGCTGTACGCCGCTATCGGCTACGGGGGCACTACCGCGGCCAAGTCGGTGGCCCGTATCCGGGATGAACTGCAGCGCCTGGGCCGGCTCCAGGCGGAAAAGGCGGCAGCAGCCGCCCGGACCACCGCCGAGAGCCTTATTATGCCCGGAAACGCCGCTCCCTCGGAGCCTCACGGGGCGGTCCGGCCCCGGCACTCCGACTCGGGTATCATTGTAGAGGGGCTGGGAAACTGCCTGGTGAAATTCGCCAAGTGCTGCACCCCCGTCCCTGGCGACCCGGTGGTGGGCTTCATCACCCGGGGGTACGGCGTGTCCGTCCACCGCCGCGACTGCCCCAATGCCCATCCCGACCGGCGCAAGCCCGAGGAGGAGGCCCGGTGGGTCAAGGTCTCCTGGGTGGAGAGCAAGCTGCCCAACTATCAGACATCCCTGGAGCTGTCCGCCAAGGACCGGGACAACCTGACCCTGGACGTGGCTATGGCCCTGTCCACCGCCAAGGTGAAGGTGTCCGCCCTGTCCGCCCGCTCCATGCCCGACGGCCACGCCACCATCTCCATGGTGGTGGAGGTGAAGGACAAGGCTGAGCTGGAGGGGGTCATCAACAAGCTGAACAATATTCAGGGCGTGTACCACGTGGCGCGGACGTCCGGAAAGTGAGCATGATATGAGAGCAGTCGTTACCCGGGTCAGCTCCGCCTCCGTCACCATCGGAGGCAAAGTGGAGGGGGCCATTGAGCGGGGATTTCTGGTCCTGCTGGGGGTGGGCCCCCAGGATGATGAGGCCGTTTGCGACAAGCTGGCCGAGAAGGTCTGTAACCTGCGGGTCTTTGAGGACGAGAACGGCAAAATGAACAAAAATCTGGAACAGGTGGGGGGCGCGCTGCTGGTGGTGTCCCAGTTCACCCTGTACGCCGACACCTCCTCCCGCCGCCCCGGCTTTTCCCGCGCGGCCAAGCCCGACCTGGCGATCCCGCTGTATGAGCGCTTTCTGGACCAGTGCCGCCAGCGGGGCTTCACGGTGGAGCACGGCCGGTTCGGGGCGGATATGCAGGTGGCCTCGGTGAACGACGGGCCGGTGACCATTTTGTTTGACACGGACAAACCATAAGGAGGTTTTAGCAATGGGATTTTTCTTTGGAAAAAAGAAAACCGACCCCAGCCAGCCCCACCCGGACTGGCCCTGGACCCTCAGCGAGGGCGGGAACATCCTGCGGGAGTTTACCTGGGAGAACATCGAGCACGATTTGGCCGAACTGTATCCGGACAACGACAGCTTCCTCATCCTGGAGCAAAAGGACCCGAAGGACGACAAGCGCTACTGGTTCATCCAGAGCGCCATCGCCCTGCAGGGCCCCGACAAGGACAATTATATTGTAGGGATTGGCTGGGGCGGAGAGGCGGGCCCGGCTCTGGTGGAGCGGTGCTACCACTGGAAGGATCTGGACACCGTCATCGGCATATTTGAGCAGGCCTTTCAGCGCAAGCCGGTGGACCTTTCCGGATATGAGAGCTTCTTTTGACGGAGGTGCGTTATGCAGGTGAAAATGATGCAGGTTGGCCCCATCGGCACCAACTGCTATCTCCTGGAGGAGGATAAAAAAATCGCCGTCATCGACCCTGGCGACGAGGCGGACCGCGTTCTGGCGGCCCTGAAGGAGCTGGACGGAACGGTGGAGTATATCCTCCTGACCCACGGCCACTACGACCACACCACCGCCGTGCCCCAGCTTCACAAGGCCCTGCCCCAGGCCGGGATCTATATCCACAGGGCCGACGCCGACGGGGCGGGGAACACCCTCTTCCCCCTGGCGGGCCAGGTGGAGGGGCTGCTGTTCTATGGCGAGGGGGACACCCTCCCCCTGGGCTCTCTTACCATCGAGGTGATGCACACCCCCGGCCACTCCCCCGGCTCGGTCACGCTGAAAGCGGGGGATGTGCTCTTCACCGGGGACACTCTGTTCGCCGGCTCCATGGGCCGCACCGACCTGTCCGGCGGAAACGAGGAGGAGATCATGGCCTCCCTCAAGCGGCTGGGCCAGCTGGAGGGCGGCTTTCACGTCCTCCCCGGACATATGGGCGCCTCCACCCTGGACCGGGAGCGGAAGAGCAACCCCTATCTGCGCATGGCGATGAAGTAAATCACCCCGCCATGCCCGCCAACAGCTCCCGGCGCAGGCCCAGGCCGAAGAGGTAATAGGCCCGGACCTCACAGGCCAGGCGGGCGGTCAGGGCGGATTCAAATTTGCTGTACCGCTCATAGCCGATGATGTCCATCAGTTCCGCCGTGGCTCTGTTGTATTCCCGCTCCGCCTGGACGTATTCCGGGATAGTATCGCAGAATTTCGCGATTTCGGCGGGAATTTCCAGGTTGTCAAGAAATAAAGTTTGTAGTATAGTCTGATTCATAGGACAATCCTCCTTGAATTTTATATTCGCCTTTATTATACTCGAATTTTATATTCAAGTCAAGGAGTTTTTATGGCTACTTTAGGTGAAAGATTAAAAATCCTCCGCAAGGAGAAACGCTTAACACAAGTACAGCTTGCCAAGTTTTTGAAGCAAACTCCACGCGCCTATCAATATTGTGAAGCCGGGGAACACGCCCCCGAATTTCCGAACCTGATTGCTTTAGCTGACTTCTATGATGTCAGCCTGGACTATCTGGTGGGCCGCAGCGAGACAAGGGAGCGGCAGCCATGAAGCTGTATTTTGAGGAGTCGAACTTCCCCTGGTCCCCCGAGCGGTACCACTACGCCGCCGAGCAGATGATGCTCACGCTGTTTCCCCAGGAGCGGCCGGAGTACCCGGAGGGGCCCCTGCCCCGTGACCTGAGCGGAGAGGACAACGCGGCGGTGTTCACCCTCCACCGGGGGAAGAAGCTGACCAATCTCAGTGTTCTGGTTTTCCGTCCCCAGGGATATTATAACGGTGTGAACCGTTTCCCCTCGGAGGAGCTGGACCGCTCCCCCGAGGAGGTCTACCACACCGTCCAGCACGCCCTGAAGCTGGCCTTTTACAAGGCGGGCACCGCCCTGCTGGGGTATGAGCCCCCCTGGGGGGCCCTCACCGGGGTGCGTCCGGTAAAGCTGCCCACCCGGGCCCTGCTGGCGCAGGCCGCAGCGAAGCAGGCCCAGAAGGAGCTGGAGAAGGAGTACCATGTCTCCCCCGCCCGGGCAAAATTGGCGGTGGACTGCGCCAAAGCCAGCGTGGAGGCCCGGCAGTCCCTGCAGCCCGGCGAGGTATCCCTGTACATCGGCATCCCCTTCTGCCCCAGCCGGTGCGCCTACTGCTCCTTTGTCTCCGCCGATGTGGGGCGGACCCTGCATCTGGTGGAGCCCTATCTGGAGGGCCTGTTCCGGGAGGTGGAGGAGACGGGCCGGGTGCTGCGGGAGCTGGGGCTGAATGTGCGGTCCTTCTACATGGGGGGCGGCACCCCCACCGCCCTGTCGGCGGAGCAGATGGACCGGCTGCTGACCAGCTGTGAGGCACACCTCCCCCTGGCGGGCTGCACCGAGTACACCGTGGAGGCGGGCCGGCCCGACACCATTACCCAGGAAAAGCTGGAGACCCTGAAGGCCCACCGCATCGGCCGCATTTCCATCAACCCCCAGACCCTGGAGCCCTGCGTGCTGGAGGCCATCGGCCGGCTGCACACCGCCGGCCAGTTCCGTCAGGCCTGTGCGCTGGCCCGGGAGGTGGGCTTTGACTGTGTCAATATGGACCTTATCGCCGGCCTGCCCCGGGACACCTTCGACGGGTTCCGCCGCTCCCTGGAGGAGGTGCTGGCCCTGGGCCCGGAGAACATCACCGTCCACACACTGGCCCTGAAAAAGGGGTCCACGCTGATGGAGACCGGCGGCGCCCTCCCCGGCGGGGAGGAAGTGCTTCAAATGCTGGATTTCTCCCGGGAAACTTTGACAACAGAGGGTTATATCCCGTACTATCTATACCGGCAGAAATATATGTCCGGCTCCCTGGAGAATGTGGGCTGGGCCAGGCCGGGGACGGGGAGCCTGTATAACATCGTCATGATGGAGGAGCTGCACACCGTCATTTCCCTGGGGGCGGGCGGTGTCACCAAGCTGATTCGCGGCGGCGGGATCGCCCGCCTCACGAATCCCAAGTTCCCTCAGGAGTACCTGTCCGGCCTGGACCGGGTGCTGGGACAGAAAGAGGAAATCGCGGCGTTTTATCAGGAGTAGAAAGCGATCAGGCCGCCCGCAGGCGCGCGCTGCGCGTCTGCTCGGGCATAAATGCTCACCGAGGAGGAATACTCATGGCCTACCAATTGCAGGAGATCAATCGGCGCGTCCGGAGCGATGTGGAGGAATTTCTGGCGGAGTGCGACGCCAGCTATGCCCAGCGGATATCCCTGGCGGCGGACCGGATCCTGTCCAATCTGGAGCACAGCCCCATTGTGCTGCTGTCCGGGCCCTCGGGCTCGGGTAAGACCACCACAGCTATGAAAATTGCCGAGGAACTGCGCCGCCGGGGGGTGAACTCCCACGCGGTGGCCATGGATAACTATTTTGTTACGCTGGACGCCAAAACCGCGCCCCGCACTCCGGAGGGGGCCATCGACTACGAGTCTCCCCAATTTCTGGATATGGAACTGCTCAGCGAGCACTTTACCGCCCTGTCCCGAGGGGAGGAGATCCTCATCCCCCGGTATGAGTTCGCCCGGCAGATGCGCAATGACAGCCTGGGCACACCGCTCCGCCTGGAGAAGAACGAGATCGCCATCTTCGAGGGCATCCATGCCCTCAACGACGCGGTGGCCGACCGGCACCCGGAGGCCACCAAGCTGTATATCTCCGCCCGGTCCAACGTAAACGAGGGGGCTGTCCTGCGGTTTAAGGCCACTTGGATGCGGCTGGTCCGCCGGGCCGTCCGGGACTACAGCTTCCGGGGGGCCGAGGTGGCCCGGACGCTGGACATGTGGGCCAACGTCCGCCGGGGGGAGAAGCTGTATATCTCCCCCTACAAGGGCAAGGCGGACATCGTATTCGATTCCTCCCTGCCCTACGAGGTGCCGGTGATGAAGCACTACGCCGTCCCCTTCCTCCGGAGCGTTCCGGAGGACAACGAGCGCCACGACGAGATGCTGGACCTGGTCAGTGCCTTTGAACATTTTGAGGCGGTCGACCCTGCCCTGGTGGCCAAGGACTCCCTGCTCCGGGAGTTTATCGGCGGCGGGAGCTATAAGTACCACTGATTCCCTCGGTCAGCCCGCGGCTGACAGCGCCCCCCGGAGGGGAAGCCTTTGATATGCCCTCGAGCCTCCCTCTTTGAGGCTGCGCCCGCAGGCGCGTTTCGAGGCCAACCGCCGGAAAGCGGCGGCGCTTAGGCCGAGATGAGGCGTCACGGCAAAGCCGTGACGGAGGGAGTCCTATCCTAGTATACGGAGTGATACCAATGCCATACTTGCCCACCTACGATTCCCGGGACCCCAGGTACAAGACGCCTTACGGGGCGGCGGCCTCGGGGACGCAGGTACAGTTTACCCTCCGCCCGCCCCGCGGCGACTGTTTTTCCTACGCCAGCCTGACCGCCCGCTTTGAGAGCCGCCACAACGAGATTGTTGTCATGAAGATGCCCTGGCAGGGCCATGAGCTGGGCCAGGATGTGTTCTCCGCCGCGCTGGATACCGTCGGCTATGTGGGCCTGGTGTGGTACTCCTTCCGCTTGGAGCGGCTGGACGGCCATTGGACGGAGCTGGGGCCCTACCAGCTCACCGTCTACGATGGGACGGAGGAGGTCCCCGCGTGGTTCGGCGAGGGGGTCACCTATCAGATTTTTCCCGACCGGTTCTGCCGCAGCCGCGTCCCCGACCCCAAGGGGCTGGTGGGAGAGCGGACCGTCCACCAGAACTGGGAGGAGGCCCCGGAGTTTCTGCCCAACGACTATGGGGAGATCCGCAACCGGGACTTCTTCGGCGGCGATTTCCAGGGGATTGTGGACAAACTGGACTACCTGAAGGACCTGGGGGTGGAGACCCTCTACTTCAATCCCATCTTCGAGGCGGCGGAGAACCACCGCTACGGCACCGCCGACTACAGTCGGGCGGACCCCATGCTGGGCACCAATGAGGACTTCACCCGCCTGTGCGGCGAGGCCCACCGGCGGGGGATGCGGGTGATGCTGGACGGGGTGTTCAACCACACCGGTTTTGTCAGCCGGTACTTCAACGGCGACGGCTTCTATCCTGAGACAGGGGCCTATCAGAGCCAGGACTCCCCCTACCGCCCTTGGTTTAACTTCACCCAGTGGCCCAATAAGTACGACAGCTGGTGGGGCATCTACTCTCTGCCCGCCGTTAACGAGGACGACCCCTCCTATCGGGAGTTCATTTTCGGCGGGGAGGACAGCGTGGTCCGCCGGTGGCTGCGGGCTGGGGCGGACGGCTGGCGGCTGGATGTGGCCGACGAGCTGCCCGATGACTTTGTGGCGGGCATCCACGCTGCCGCCCGGGCGGAGAAGCCCAACGCAGTGGTCATCGGCGAGGTGTGGGAGGACGGGTCCACCAAGGTGGCCTACGGCGTGCGCCGCAAGCACATTCTGGGCTTCCACTGCGACGGGTTGATGAACTATCCCCTGCGCTCCGCCATCCTGTCCTACTTCCAGGGGGGCGGGGCGGAGAGCTTTGTGGAGGGGATGGAGACCATCCGGGAGAACTACCCCCCCTTCGCCTTCTACTCCGCCATGAACTCGCTGGACACCCACGACACCCCCCGCGTTCTCACTTTGCTGGGGGCGGGCGGGGAGTACCGAGACCAGACCAAAGAGTGGCGGGCTCAGTACCGCCTGTCCCCCCGGCAGCGTGTCCGGGGCAAGCAGCTGCTCAAGGCGGCCGCCCTGCTGCTGTTCTGCTTCCCGGGCTCCCCCACCGTCTATTACGGGGACGAGGCGGGGATGGAGGGCTTTGAGGACCCCTTCAACCGCCAGACCTACCCCTGGGGACATGAGGATGCCGACCTGTTGGCGTGGTACCGGGATTTGGGCCGGCTGCGCGGACGGCACCCCGCCCTGCGCCGGGGCTCCATCCGATATACCTGCGGCAAGGGGCCTCTGCTGGCCTTTGTTCGGGAGACGGAGGGGGAGCGGCTGCTGTGCATCTTTAATGCCGGCAATGACGAACAGGCCTTCCCCGCGGAGGAGGGCGTACCCCGTCTGATCCTGGGCCAGGCCGGTTTTGTCCGGGCCGGCGGCGTCTATACGCTGATTCTCCCGCCCCGCTCCGGGTCGGTGTTCGCGCTGGAATAAATATAACAACAGCCCCGCCGGGCATCTGCCGGTGGGGCTGTATATGTTATGGGACGGCCGTCTCCTCCGGAACAGCGGCGCCCGCCCGCCTGCGGCCCGCGGCCTTGGCCCACTCGCAGATGGGGATGGGGGCCGCGGCCAGGGCCAGAACGGTGAGCCACTGGGGGGCGTTCATGGGGGTGACGGAGAACACCCCTTGGAGAGGAGGCACCAGCAGAACGGACAGCTGCATAGCCAGTCCGGCCAGAAAGGCCCGGTTCATGGCCGGGTTGGAGAAGACCCCCTGGGCGAAGAGGGAGCGGTTCTCGCTGCGGACGTTGAAGGCGTGGAACAGCTGGCACAAGGTCAGGGTGGCGAACGCCATGGTGTTGGCCGCCGCCCCCTCCATCCCGGGGGCGGACAGCCGGGTAAAGCCCAAAAAGTAGGCCGCCAGGGTGAGCCCCCCCACCATCAGCCCCTGCCAGGCCAGACGGAGGGAAAACTGGCTGTCGAAGAGTCCGGAGGAGGCGTCCCGAGGCTCCTCCTCCATCACCCCCTCCTCCACCGGCTCCACCCCCAGGGCCAGGGCGGGCAGGGAGTCGGTCACCAGATTGAGCCACAGCAGCTGCACTGGCACCAGGGGCATCTGCCCAAAGCCCAGCAGGGTGGCGGCGAAAATGGTGAAGATCTCCCCGATGTTGCAGGAGAGCAGATAGTGGATGGCCTTGCGGATGTTGGAGTAGATGCCCCGGCCCTCCTCGATGGCGGCCACAATGGTGGAGAAATTGTCGTCAGTGAGGATCATGTCCGCCGCCCCTTTTGCCACGTCGGTGCCCGTCCGGCCCATGGCGCAGCCGATGTCGGCGGCCTTCAGGGCAGGGGCGTCGTTCACCCCGTCCCCCGTCATGGCCACCACCTTGCCCCGCTTCTGCCAGGCCTGGACAATGCGCATCTTGTGCTCCGGGGACACCCGGGCGAAGACGGCGAAGCGGTCGATATCCTGTTCCAGCATCTCCTGGGGAATAAAGTCCAGCTCTGACCCGGTGACGGTCCAGTCCCCCGGCCGGGCGATGTCCAGCTCCTTTGCCACGGCCAGAGCGGTGGAGCGGTGGTCGCCGGTAATCATCACCGGCCGCACCCCCGCCAGGTGGCACTTGGCCACCGCCGCCCGCGCCTCGGGCCGGGGCGGGTCCATCAGGCCGAATAGGCCCAGAAAGGTGAGGTCCCGCTCCACCTGTTCCGGCTCCGGCCGCCTGGGCAGGCTGTCCAGCTCCCGCCGGGCCACGGCGATGACCCGCAGAGCCCGCCCCGCCATCTCCTCGTTGGCGGCGGTAATCCGGGCCCGGTCGCTCTGGGTGATGGCCCCCTTTGGGGTGCGGCCGCACCGCTCCAGAAGCACGTCGGGGGCCCCCTTCACAAAGGCTACCCAGCCCCCCTCCTCCCTGGCATGTATGGTGGTCATCAGCTTGCGAGCGGAGTCAAAGGGGATGTCCGCCGCTCTGGAAAACCGCTCCAGCTCCCGGGCTTGGTCCACCCCGTCACGGGCGGCGGCCACCACCAGCGCCCCCTCGGTGGGGTCGCCGGAGGCGGCGGGGGCCCCGGCTTTCCAGGTGAGCCGGGCGTCGGAGCACAAGCAGCCGGCCAGCATGGCGTCCCGCCGCCGGGCGCCGGGGGTGAGCCATACCTGCTGAACGGTCATTTTATTCTGGGTCAGGGTGCCCGTCTTATCGGAACAGATCACCCCGGCACAGCCCAGGGTCTCCACGGCGGGGAGCTTTTTCACAATGGCGTTCCGCCCCGCCAGCCGCTGAATGCCCAGAGCCAGCACGATGGTGACGATGGCGGGCAGGCCCTCGGGGATGGCGGCCACCGCCAGCGAGACGGCGGTGAGGAACATGTCAAGGAGCTCCTTGCCCTGGAACAGCCCCAGCCCGAACATGACAGCGCACACCGCCAGACACAGGAAGGACAGCTTTTGGGAAATTTCCGCCATCCGCCGCTGGAGGGGGGTGTCAGTCTGGCCGCTGTCCAGGAGGAGGCCGGCAATGTGGCCCATCTGGGTATCCATGCCGGTGGCCACCACCAGGGCGGTCCCCCGGCCGGCGGTAATCAGGGTGCCCGAGAGGAGCATGTTCACCTGGTCCCCCAGGGGGGTGTTGGCCGGGAGGGACTCTCTGGCCTCCTTCTCAACGGGGACCGACTCCCCGGTCATGGCCGACTCGTCGGCCTGAAGCCTGCTGCACTCCAGGATCCGGGCATCGGCGGGGACTAAGTCTCCCGCCTCCAGGAGAATCACATCCCCTGGCACCAGAGCGGCGGCGGAAATTTGCCGCCGCGCCCCCTCCCGGAGTACGTGGGCCTGGGGGGAGGACATCCGCCTTAGCTCCTCCAGGGCCTGCTGGGCGTGGTCCTCCTGGGTGATGGAGATGATGCCGTTGACTACCACGATTACCAGGATGATCACCCCGTCCAGCCAGTCCTCCCCGCCGCTGGCCGCCAGGGACAGCCCCGCCGCCGCCAGCAGCACCAGGATCATGGGGTCCTTGAGCTGGCCTAAAATCCGCGGGAGGAGCCCCGGGGGCTCGGGCTGGGCCAGCTCGTTGGGGCCGTATTTCTCCAGCCGCTGGGCCGCCTCCCGCTCACTGAGCCCCTGCCGGTTTCCGCCCAGCTCCTTCATCACTTGCGGTCCAGGCCGGCTGTGCCAGTCGCCCATAGCAACACTTCCTTTCCGGTTTTTTCCAGTATAAGCCGGAGCTTGTCCGCTTTTTGGGGGAAACCTGTCGGGGGATAAAAATGTCCCGCCGGAATTTTGTCCCGGCGGGATGTCTTATCCTCTCATTTCCAGCAGCGTCCTGGCCACGTTGTCCGCCCAGAGGCGGGCGCCGGCGATGGCCTCGGACAGGGAATTGCCGTGACCACCCACCTCCACCAGGATGGAGCCGGGGCACAGCTGCTGGTTATACCGCCCCTTGCGCAGGACGGTGGGACGGGCCAGGCTGGCATAGCCCCGGACCAGATTTTCCTGCAATTTCAAGGCGAAGGCCAGATTATCCTTCCAACGGGGGTGGGGACTTCCCCCGGCGTCGCTGCCCATAACCATCATCACCTGGGCCACTTTCTCCCCTGCTTCGGCGGATACCATTTTATAAATCTCCCCTCCGCTGCCCTCCAGGGCGTCCCGGTGGACGTCAAAGACCACCTTGATGGAGGGGTACTGTTCCAGCCACTGCTGCACCACCGCGTAGGACCGGTCATAGGCCCCGTTATAGGAGGGGTAGTCGCACAGGGTGGTGTCGTGAATCACTTGGAAGCCGTGGGCCCGAAAGACCTTGGCCATCTCCTCCCCCACCCGGACCACATTGTGGGTGCAGTCGGTGGTGCGGTAGGGGTCGCTCTCCTGGTAGAGATCGCCGTCCGTCATGGAGTAGGCCTCGCTGCCGTGGGTGTGGACGATGAGAATCTGAGGCCCCTCCCCCAGGGGAACGTCCACCGTCCCCTCCTCCAGCAGGGAGGCGTCCAGCTCCAGACCGGTGCGGTTGTAGACATAGAGGGACCCGTCGGACAGATACAGGCTGCCCTCTTTGCCCTTCCCGGTCATCTCCACGATGCCCTCTACCCGGTCGGAGGGTATCAGGTCGGGGGGCTCTGTGTCGTCCCCGTCCACGGGGTCGGGGCTGGCGGGTTCGGGTTCCGCCGGGCTGTCCTGGCCTCCCCGCCGGGCCAGCACCGGCCCCTCTGCGGCGGCCAGCAGCGGCGAGCTGTCCAGCAGCAGGCGCCGCCAGCCAGTCAGCCCCGCTTCCCCGTTGGGCAGCTCCCCCAGCTGGGAGGCCGCCAGGGAGACGGCCAGGGCCGGGTCCTGGCCCAGCCGGACCAGCCGGGCGCCTAAAACGTCAAGATCCGCGGTGAGGCTCACCCCCCAGACCGCCGCCAGAGCCAGCCCCAGAGCCGCGCCCCGGCGCAGAGCCTGCCGGCCTGTCCCTCTGTTTTCCATACGATCACCCCTTATCCTGTGTAAGCTGTGTTGTACCCAGTCTATGAGCCGGGGGAGCCGAATATGACAGAGGGAAAATCCCTTGTGTTTTGCCGGAGAAAATAGTATAATGTATCAGTAAAATAGTGTTCTCCGGAGGTTTTTTATGGAACACACCACCCTGATTCCCCCCGCTGAGATCGAAAAACAGCTGAATATCTGCCGGACTGTGGCCGAACTGTCCGCCCAGTGGCCTGAGAGGCCGCTGGCCTTTGTGGACACCTATGGCTGCCAGCAGAATGAGGCCGACTCTGAGCGCGTCCGGGGCTACCTGAAAAAAATGGGCTTTGGCTTCACTGACGACGAGGAGCAGGCCCGGATTATCGTTATCAACACCTGCGCCATCCGGGAGCACGCCCAGCAGCGGGTGTTCGGCAACGTGGGCGCGCTGGTCCACCTGAAGCGCCGCCACCCGGATACCCTCATCTGCCTGTGCGGGTGCATGGTCCAGCAGCCCCAGGTGGCCCAAAAAATCCGGGAGTCCTACCGCCACGTGGACCTGGTCTTTGGTCCCCATGTGCTTTGGAAGTTCCCGGAGATGGTCCACGCCCTCCTCACCCGCCGCAGCCGGATGTTCCTCATCCCCGACGAGCCGGGCTCCATCGCCGAGGGCGTCCCGGTGGTCCGTCAGGACAGCGTCAAGGCCTGGGTGTCCATCATGTACGGCTGCAACAACTTCTGCTCCTACTGCATTGTCCCCTATGTCCGGGGCCGGGAGCGGTCCCGGCGGCCCGAGGACATCCTGGCCGAGGTGCGCCAGCTGGCGGAGGAGGGCTATAAGGACATCACCCTGCTGGGCCAGAACGTCAACTCCTACGGCAGGGATCTGGATGAGCCCATGGACTTCGCCGGTTTGCTGGAGCGGGTGAACAACCTCCCCGGGGACTTTCTCATCCGGTTTATGACCTCCCACCCTAAGGACGCCACCCGGAAGCTCTTTGAGACCATGGCCAAGTGCGAGAAGGTGGCCCCGGTGCTCCACCTGCCTTTCCAGGCGGGAAACGACCGTATCCTCAAGGTGATGAACCGCCGGCACACCCGGACGGAGTACCTGGAAAAAATCAGGGCCCTCAAGGCTTTGATCCCCGATATCGTCCTCACCTCCGATGTGATTGTGGGCTTCCCCGGGGAGACCGCCGGGGAATTTGAGGACACCCTCCGGGTGCTGGAGGAGGTGCGCTTCGACGCCCTGTTTACCTTTATCTACTCCCCCCGCCCCGGCACCCCGGCGGCGGAGATGGACGACCCCATGCCCCGGGAGGAGAAGCTGGCCAATTTCAACCGCCTCACCGCCCTCCAGGACGCCATTTCCGAGGAAAAACACGCCGCATACATCGGGAGAACGGTGCGCTGCCTCATCGACGGCGCGTCCGACGACGCCCGGTACGATCTCACCGCCCGCACACCGGGCAACCGCCTGGTCCGGGTGGTTGGAGACCCCTCCGCCCTGGGCCAGTTCCGGGATGTGAAGATCACCGGAGCCAATAAGTGGTCGCTGTTTGGAGAACTGATATAGATTGAAAGAAGGTATCCCCATGCCGGAACTCACCCCCATGATGCAGCAATATCTGGACATCAAGGCCCAGAACCCGGATTCCATTTTGTTTTTCCGGCTGGGGGACTTTTACGAGATGTTCGACGAGGACGCCAAGCTGGCGTCCAAGGAGCTGGACCTGACCCTGACCACCCGGGACCGGAACAAGCCGGCGGAGCAGCGGGTGCCCATGTGCGGGGTGCCCTACCACTCCGCTGACAGCTACATCGCCCGGCTCATCGCCAAGGGCTACAAGGTGGCCATCTGCGAGCAGACCGAGGACCCGGCCCAGGCCAAGGGGCTGGTGGACCGGGACATCATCCGGGTGGTGACCCCGGGGACGGCCATCTCACCCTCCATGCTGGAGGAGGGCAAAAACAACTACATCTGCGCCGTTTACGCCGACTCCGCCGCCTTCGCCCTGTGCCTGTGCGACATCTCCACCGGCGAGGTCTATGGCGCCTCCTTCCCCGCCGGGGAGGAGGGTCTGGGCCACCTCCAGAACGAGCTGGGCCGGTTCCACCCCGCCGAGGCGGTGCTGTCCTCGGGGGCCTGGAGCACTGACGGGCTGGTCTCCTTCCTCAAGGAGCGGCTGAGCTGCCTGTGTGAGAACGGCGGCGAGGCCCGGTTCCGCGCCGGCACCGCGCGGCCCCTGGCGGAGAAGCAGTTCAAAACCGGCCTGACCGATGCCCCGGAGGGGGACGAGGCGGTGGTCCAGGCCGCCGGCGGGCTGCTGGCCTACCTCTACGAGACCCAGAAAACCGACCTGAGCCATATCTCCCGCTTTAACTACTACACCGTGGGCCAGTTCATGGAGCTGGACCTCACCGCCCGGCAGACTCTGGAGCTGACCGCCACCATGCGGGGCAAGGAGAAAAAGGGCTCTCTGCTGTGGGTGCTGGACAAGACCAGGACCGCCATGGGGGGCCGGCTCCTCCGGGGCTGGATGGAGCGCCCCCTCCTCTCCCCGGCGCGGGTCGCCCGGAGGCAGCAGGGGGTGGCCGGCCTGGTGGAGGACGCCATCACCCGGGAGGAGCTGTCCCTGGCCCTGCGGGAGGTCACCGACCTGGAGCGGCTGGCCGGACGGGTGGTCTACGGCTCCGCCGGATGCCGGGACCTGGCCGCTCTGTCCGCCGGCCTGGGCAGGCTGCCCCATATCCGGGAGCTGCTGGAGCACTGTCCCTCCCCCCTGCTTCAGGAGCTGCGGGACGGCCTGGATGACCTGCCTGAGCTGCGGGACCTGTTGGACCGGGCGCTGCGGGACGAGGACGAACGGGTGCTGCCCTTCTCCGTCCGGGAGGGGGATTTCATCCGCGCCGGCTACAACGCCAAGGTGGACGAGCTGCGGGACCTGCTCACCAACGCCAACGGACACATTGTGGATATGGAGGTCAAGACCAAGGAGCGGACCGGCATCAAGAATATGAAAATCACCTCCAACAAGGTCTTTGGATACTACATCGAGGTGGCCAAATCCCAGACCGGTCTGGTGCCGGAGGACTGGGTGCGCAAGCAGACCACCGTCAACGCCGAACGGTATATTTCCCAGGAATTAAAGGAGCTGGAGCACGCCATCCTCTCCGCCCGGGACCAGGTCACCGCCCTGGAGTATCAGCTGTTCTGCGAGCTGAAGGAGGCGGTCTGCCAGCGGGTGGACCGAATCCAAAAGGCCGCCGCCGCCCTGGCCCAGGTGGACGTACTCCAGTCTTTCGCCGCGGTAGCCGCCGCAAATCACTACTGTATGCCCCAGGTGGACAGCTCTGACGCGGTTACCATCGTGGAGGGCCGGCACCCGGTGGTGGAGAAGATGCTCAAAGGGGCCCCCTTCGTCCCCAACGACACCCACATGGACGGCAGGGACGACCTGGCCGCCATCATCACCGGCCCCAACATGGCGGGCAAGTCCACTTATATGCGGCAGGTGGCGCTGATTGTCCTCATGGCACAGATGGGCTCCTTTGTCCCCGCCCGCTCCGCCCACATCGGGGTGGTGGACCGGGTGTTCACCCGCATCGGCGCCTCCGACGACCTGGCCTCCGGCCAGTCCACCTTTATGGTGGAGATGACCGAGGTGGCCGCCCTGCTGAACAACGCCACCAGCCGGTCCCTGCTCATCCTGGACGAGATTGGCCGGGGGACCTCCACTTACGACGGCATGGCCATCGCACGGGCGGTGCTGGAGCACTGCGCCGACCCCAAGCGCCTGGGGGCCAAGACCCTCTTCGCCACCCATTACCATGAGCTCACCGCCCTGGAGGGGGAGATTCCCGGGGTGAAAAACTACAACATCGCCGCCAAAAAGCGGGGCAGTGACGTGATTTTCCTGCGGAAGATCGTCCGGGGCGGGGCCGACCAGAGCTACGGTGTGGAGGTGGCCAAGCTGGCCGGGGTGCCCGACCGGGTGGTCCGCCGGGCCCGGGAGATTCTGGAGGAGCTGGAATCGGGGAACGGCCCTGTAACCGGCGGGCGGCCACAGGCCGCCCCTACAGAGGCCACCGAACAGGTCACGCTGGGAGACCTCGGCGGCGAGGCGGTGTTGAAAAAGCTGCGCATGACCGATGTGAACATCCTCTCCCCCATCGAGGCACTGAACCTGCTGGCCGAGCTGAAGCAGGATTTGAACGGGGGCTAATCCCCCTGGGCCTCCAGCATCAGGCGGACGTCCAGGCGAAAGCCCGCCTGATAATAGTGGAACGCCTGGAAGTCCTCCCGTTCTCCTTCCAGCTCCAGGAGACGGTCCACAAATTCACCTCCAAACATTCGTTTCACCTTATCCCACTCTTCACAGGTTTCCAAATCCAATTCCCGTTGCCTTTTGTCCCGCTTCGGGGTAATATCGTATTC
>JAAWPF010000014.1 GCA_022799835.1 Lawsonibacter sp.
CAAGCAGACCCTGCCCATCATGATCGCCACCCTCCGGGGCGCGGACTACATGAACTTCGATATGGGCAAAATTTACATGATGATTACCATCGCCATTGTGCCGATCATTGTGATTTACCTGCTTTTGTCCAAGTTCATTGTGGAGGGCGTCACCTTGGGCGGCGTCAAGGAATAAATCAGAAAGCGCCGTCGGCCGACGGCGCTTTTTTCAAGGAGGATTTTTATGGAAAAATGGATTCGCGCCCGCTATCAGCCCAACCTGCCCCTGAAAGGCGACCGCCGGGTGACGGCCAGTCGGTCGCATATTGCCCTGTCCCGCCGGGCTGCCCAGGAGGGGGCGGTGCTGCTGAAAAACAACGGAAATCTGCTCCCTCTGGCTCCCGATACCCGGGTGGCCCTGTTCGGCAAGGGCAGCTTTGACTATGTGAAGGGCGGCGGCGGCAGCGGGGATGTGACCGTGGCCTATGTGAAAAATCTGTATGACGGCCTGAAGGAGGAGGGCGTATCCCTTTATGAGCCCCTGTCCGATTTTTACCGGGACTATGTGGAGAAGCGGCACGAGGCGGGGGACGTCCCCGGCCTGATGGCCGAGCCGGCGCTGCCCCAGAGCCTGGTGGATTCTGCCCGGGGAAATGGGGACGTGGCCGTGATTGTCCTCAGCCGCTTCTCCGGAGAGGGCTGGGACCGGGAGCCGGTCTTTTATCAGGAGCCCGACTACCCCTGGCCCGACGAGCTGAATATGCCCCGAAAGGCCAAAGACATCTTCCCCAGAGGGGACTACTACCTCACCGGAGAAGAACAGCGCATGGTAAACCAGGTCCTCGCCGCCTTTGACAAGGTGGCGGTGGTGCTCAATGCGGGCGGCGTGGTGGACGTATCCTGGTTCTGTGAGGACGACCGCATTTCCTCCGCCCTGCTGGCCTGGCAGGGGGGGATGGAGGGAGGCGCGGCTATCGCCGCTCTGCTCACAGGAAAGGCCAATCCCTGCGGCAAGCTGCCCGACACCTTCGCCCGGGACCTGTCCGACTACCCCTCCACCGCCCATTTTCACGATTCCCCCCATTATGTGGAGTATACCGAGGACATCTATGTGGGCTACCGGTACTTTGAGACGCTTCCAGGCGCGGCGGAGCGGGTGTGTTACCCCTTTGGCTACGGCCTGTCCTACACCAGCTTTGCCCTGGAGACGGTGCGGACCGGGGCGGAAAACGGAAAAATCAGGGTGGACGTCCGGGTGGCCAACACCGGAAATTGTCCGGGGAAAGAGGTGGTCCAGCTCTATTACTCCGCCCCCTGGGGGCTTCTCCAGAAGCCGAAGCGCTGTCTGGCTGCCTTCCAGAAGACGAAGCTCCTGGAGCCGGGTGAGAGCCAGACGGTGGAGCTGACCTTCGCCGTCTCGGACATGGCCAGCTTCGATGACCTGGGGAAGATCGCCCCCTCCGCCTGGGTGCTGGAGAAGGGGCGCTATCCCCTGTATGTGGGAACCTCCGTGCGGGACACCGTGGAGCTGGATTACGCCTGGGAGCAGCCGGAGACGGTGGTGCTTGCCCAGCTCAGCGCCAGCCTGGCCCCCTCCCACTTGGAAAAGCGCCTGCTGGGGGACGGGAGCTATGAGAAGCTGCCCGCCGCCCCGGCGGTGGACACCAATGCCAACCTGTTCCAGCCCCTCACCGCGGCTCAGTCGGAGGCAGTGGCTCCCGCTGTACCGGGCCGGGGCCGTTGGATGCTGACCCAGCCCTTCCCCGAGGGGGTACAGCCCCTGTCCGCCGTGGCGGAGGGAGAGCTGGCCCTGGAGGAGTTTATGGCCCAGCTCAGCGACGATGACCTGATCCATCTTCTGGGCGGACAGCCCAACGTGGGGGTGTCCAACACCTTTGGTCTGGGCAATCTCCCGGAGTACGGCGTACCCAACCTCACCACCGCCGACGGCCCCGCCGGTCTGCGCGTCCAGCCCGAGGTGGGGGTCCGCACCACCGCCTGGCCCTGCGCCACGCTGCTGGCCGCCACCTGGGACCCGGAGCTGACCACCCAAGCAGGAGCAGCTGCCGCCGCGGAGGTGAAGGAGAACAACATCTCCGTCTGGCTGGCCCCGGCGGTGAATATCCATAGAAATCCCCTGTGCGGGCGGAATTTCGAGTACTACTCCGAGGACCCGCTGCTCACCGGCAGGCTGGCCGGAGCCATGGTGCGGGGCATTCAGTCCCAAAATATTGCCGCCACCGTGAAGCACTTCGCCTGCAACAACAAGGAGACCAACCGGAAATACAGCGACTCCCGCCTGTCCCAGCGGGCCCTGCGGGAGATTTACCTGAAGGCTTTTGAAATCATTGTTCGGGAGGAACAGCCCTGGGCCATCATGAGCTCCTACAACGTCATCAATGGCCGCCGGGCCTCGGAGAGCCGGGAGCTGCTGACCTCTATTCTCCGGGAGGAGTGGGGCTATGCCGGATTGGTGATGTCCGACTGGTGGACCCGTGGGGAGCACTACAAGGAACTTCTGGCCGGCAACGACCTGAAAATGGCCAACGGCTACCCGGAGCGGGTGGAGGAGGCCGTAAAGCTGGGGGCGGTCAGCCGGAGTGACCTGGAGATTTGCGCTAAAAGAGTGCTGGAATTAATTTTGAGAATCGACTAATTTTTCTTCGGGGACAATGGGCTCGTATAAAATTGGAAGGCAGTAATCTCTTGATTACTGCCTTCCAATCACTACTATCTGATCTATTACGGTTTTAACCTCTAGGCAGCCCTTCTTCACAAAAGTTTTTAGACAGGCTCCGCGGAAAAATCAAGGTAAAAACCTATTGACAAAGTATGATTTTGGTGCCATACTATATTTACCTACTTGATTAATTGGTAATATGAAATTGGAGGTTCCTTATGATATACGCAGATAACGCAGCCACAACGAAAATCAGCCGTGCGGCCATAGACGCCATGCTGCCTTATATGGATGAGTTCTACGGAAACCCCTCCAGCCTTTACGACTTCGGCCAGAAAGCCAAGGAGGCGCTGGAGGATGCCCGGAGCCGCATCTCCGCCTGTCTGGGCTGTAATCCGCGGGAGCTTACTTTCACCTCCGGCGGCAGCGAGGCGGACAACCAAGCCATCCGTTCCTCTGCCATTCTGGGGGCACGGAAAGGGAAGAAACACATCATCTCCACCGCCTTTGAGCACCATGCGGTACTCCACACCTTAAAGGCGCTGGAGCGAGAGGGTTTCGAGATCACCCTGCTGGACGTCCATGAAAACGGCCTGGTGACGGCGGAACAGGTGCGGCAGGCTACCCGCCCCGACACCTGCTTGGTGACCATTATGTATGCCAACAACGAGATTGGCACCGTACAGCCCATTTGGGAGATCGGAGCGGCCTGCCGGGAGGCAAGGGTGCTGTTCCACACCGACGCGGTCCAGGCAGCGGGGCATTTGCCCATTGACGCCCAGGCCCAAAACATCGACCTGCTGTCTCTTTCCGCCCACAAGTTCCACGGACCAAAGGGAATCGGGGCGCTTTACACCCGGCGGGGGGCGCCGTTGGAAAGCCTCATTGAGGGCGGGGCCCAGGAGCGGGGCAAGCGGGCGGGGACGGAAAATATTCCGGCCATCATGGGCATGGCGGCGGCTCTGGAGGAATCCTGCGCTCATATGAAGGAGAACGCCGTAAAAGTCTCCGCCCTGCGGGACAAGCTGATTGCCGGGCTGTCGGAGATTCCCCACAGCATCCTGAACGGCGACCCAGTCAATCGCCTGCCTGGAAACGTAAACTTCTGCTTCGAGGGGATCGAAGGGGAATCTCTTCTGCTCCTGCTGGACGACAAGGGGATCTGCGCCTCCTCCGGGTCGGCCTGCACCTCCGGTTCCCTGGACCCCAGCCATGTGCTGCTGGCTATTGGACGGCCCCATGAGGTGGCCCACGGCTCCCTGCGGCTGACCATCAACGAGGAGACCACAGAGGCGGAGGCGGACTGCCTGGTCGAAGCCGTCCGGGATGTGGTAGCCTATCTGCGGAGTATATCTCCGGTGTGGCGGGACCTGGAAAGCGGCAAAGCGCCGCACATTATCTAAGGAGGACTGAAATTATGGCATTATACAGCGAAACAGTGATGGATCATTTCCGTAACCCCCGGAATGTGGGGGTCATCGAGGACGCCGACGGCGTGGGCTAGGTGGGCAACGCCAAGTGCGGGGACATCATGAAAATCTACCTGAAAATCTCAGACGGCGTCATCGCGGACGTGAAATTCGAGACCTTTGGCTGCGGCAGCGCCATCGCCTCCAGCTCCATGGCCACGGAGCTGATTAAGGGCAAGCCGGTGGAGGAGGCCCTGACCCTGACCAACCGGGCGGTGGCGGAGGCCCTTGACGGCCTCCCGGCCCACAAGCTCCACTGCTCTGTGCTGGCGGAGGAGGCCATCAAGGCAGCGCTGAAGGACTACTACGACCGGCAGGGCATCGCCTGTGACCCGGCCCAGTTCCCGGACCGCGCCCACTGTGAAGGCTGCGGGCAGTAAGATTCTGACTGCCACGGGCGGCGCTCATATCACATAGTCATTCCCGGCCTCGCCCCGCCGGATCAAATCGGCGATGGTGATTCCGTCCAAATACTCGTTGATCACCCTATCCAGACCTTTCCAGACGGGCAAAGTACGGCACTCCGCCGCCCGGGAACAGGCCGCGGCATCCTCCTCCAGGCAGGTGACGGGAGCCAGCGACTCCTCGGTCAGCCGGAGAATCTCTCCCACCGTATACTGCTCCAGGGGGCGGGTCAGCTTATAGCCGCCGCCCTTCCCCCGAATGCCGGTGAGCAGCCTGGCCTTCACCAGAATCTTGATAATGGCTTCCAGATATTTCTCTGAAATTTCCTGCCGCTGGGCAATTTCTTTCAACGGAACATAGCTCTCTGTCGGATGTTCCGCAAGATCAGCCATGACCCGCAGCGCATATCTTCCTTTTGTAGAAATAAGCATAATACACCTCCACCAGAGAATAAACCTATTATATAACGTGGTAAATAGGAAATCAATCTGAAATTTTTTGAAAGCCCTATTGACAAGAGGTGCCGGAAAATATATAATACGAATAAACCTATGTGAAAGATTGGTTATAGGCCAAGTCACTGTTTATTGCCTTTACGAGTTGCCGCCAGACCTGCTCAGCTCTGAACACAGTCCGCTAACAACAATGATTAGGAGGAATCAAATGATGAGCAAGATATACACATCCGCTGACCAGCTGATTGGTAAGACCCCCCTGCTGGAACTGGTCCGCATTGAAGCGTCAGAGGACCTGGAGGCCCGCGTCCTGGCCAAGCTGGAGTATTTCAACCCCGCCGGGTCCGTCAAGGACCGCATTGCCAAGGCCATGATCGACGAGGCCGAGGCCAAGGGGCTGCTGAAGCCCGGCTCCGTCATCATCGAGCCCACCTCCGGCAACACCGGCATCGGCCTGGCTTCGGTGGCGGCGGCAAAGGGCTACCGCATCATCATCACCATGCCCGAGACCATGAGCGTGGAACGCCGCCAGATTATGAAGGCCTACGGCGCCGAGCTGGTGCTCACCGAGGGGGCCAAGGGCATGAAGGGGGCCATCGCCAAGGCAGACGAGCTGGCGAAGGAGATTCCTAACAGTTTCATTCCCGGCCAGTTCGTCAACCCCGCTAACCCTGCCGCCCACAGAGCCACCACCGGCCCGGAGATCTGGGAGGACACCGATGGCCAGGTGGACATCTTTGTGGCCGGCGTGGGCACCGGCGGCACCGTCACCGGCGTGGGGGAATACCTCAAGAGCCGGAACCCCGCTGTCAGGGTGGTGGCGGTGGAGCCCGCCGCTTCCCCTGTGCTGAGTCAGGGCACCGCCGGTTCCCACAAGATCCAGGGCATCGGCGCGGGCTTTGTCCCCGATGTGCTGAACACCGCTGTTTATGACGAGGTCATCACCGTGGAGAATGACGACGCCTTTGCCGCCGGTAAGCAGGTGGGCGAGAAGGAGGGGGTGCTGGTAGGCATCTCTTCCGGCGCGGCGGTCTGGGCGGCCATCCAACTGGCCAAGCGCCCCGAAAACAAGGGCAAGACCATCGTGGCCCTTCTGCCCGACACTGGCGACCGTTACCTCTCCACCCCACTGTTTGCAGACTAATATCAAGGGCGGTCGCTGTGGCGCAGCGGCCGCCCTTTCAAACGCTTCTGATATAGGGGAGGTTGACAAGACAGAAACGACCGGATATGAATTAAACAAGGAGTCGGCTCAGATGCTCAAGGACGGAGCTACCACGGACGTAACTGCCCCGGCGCAGGCCTCCATGCCGGACCGGCTGGGTGCGGACTCTTTCCGCGATTACCCCTCTTTCTGCCGGACATCCAGGCGGACGGTCCGCTTCATGGCGACAGAGCAGGCCAGGTCGCCCAAAACATTGCAGCAGGTGGCCCCCATGTCGCACAGGGTATTGACGCTGATGTAGACCCCCATGATTCCTGTGGGCAGTCCCGCGATGGAAGCCAGGGCGGCAAAGGAGGCGATGGCGCCGCCAGGCACGCCGGGCGTACCAATGCTCAAAAGCGTATTGCTCAACAGCACCACCGCCAGCAGTCCGAGGCTTACCTCCACCCCGCAGGCGTTGGCAAAAAAAACAATCATAAAGGACATGACAATGGACACAGCGTCCATATTAATGGTAGCTCCCAGAGGCAGGGCCAGGGAGGATATTTCGTTGGGGACCTCCAGTTCATCGGCGCACCGCTTGCTGATAGGCAGGGTGGCGGAGCTGGAACAAGTCCCGAAAGCGTTGAGCGCGGCGGGCAGGGCCGCCCTGAAAAATGCCTTTACGCCGCACCTTCCCAGAACCTTTACCAAGCCCCCATATACGACCAGAATATAGAGGAACATCGTCAGATACAGGGCGAACAGCACGGCTCCCAACGCCAGGATCGTCCGCGTTCCGTTGGCATAGATTACGCCCGCAATGGAGCAGAATACGCCGATGGGGGTAAAATACATGACGGCAGATACAATTTTGACAGAGATTTCATTCACCGCCTCCGCCAGCTGGACAAAGGGGTGGGACTTTTCGCCCAGAGACAGGCACGCAATCCCCACAATCACGGCAAATACCAGCACCTGAAGCATATCCCCGCCCACGAAGGCCGCGATTGGGTTGGAAGGAATCAAATTCTTTACCGTGTCCATCAGACTGGTAAATTGGGTGGCCTCTACATTTGTCTCCGCCATCTCAATCGTAACACCGGTTCCCAGGCTTAACGCCTTGGGCAGGAACAACCCCAGGAGACTGGCAAACAAGGTAGTAGCGGTGTAGTACAATATGCACTGCCCTCCCACGCGCCCGGTGGCTGATACGCTGCCAATGCCCTGAATCCCAACGATCAGGGAGCAGAACACCAGCGGATAGATCATCATTCGCAGGGCATTCATATAAAGGCCGCTGACCAGCTCTACAGCGGGCAGCAGAAAGTCATACCGTCCCGGCATAAACATTCCAAACAGGATACCCAAGACGAGGCCCAAAAGAATGGCGGTGGTAATGCTGAAAGATTTTCCCGATTTCATAAAAAGTCCTCCTTGCAAAATAAAAAGCCCGCCCCCTATTTTCATAGAAGACGAGCGGTTTCGCCCGTGGTACCACTTCTGTTCATCCCGGACTGGCCAGGACCTCATTGCGGAGATCCATCGATCTCCTCTGCTGTAACGGGCATTCCCGCCGTGCTCTGACACATGCTCGGGCACGGAGCTCCGGAACCATGTTCGCCTGCTGCCTGGCCTGTCCCCTTTCAGCACACGGGGACTCTCTGTAAGGCGGCGGGGCAGGGTACTCTTTCTTTCATCGCTTTTTCAGTATTCGGTGGATATGACAAATATAGCATCGCCGCGGCAGTATGTCAAGAATAAATACAGTATGATAGTAGGTTAGATGAAAGAACATCTCCCGCAAAGGGAGATGTTTGTTGTTTCTTCACAATTCCATGAAATGTGCAGGGCATTTTAAAAAAATCCCTTGACACACCATATCGCCCATGTTATAATCCCAATTAACCAACCAAAGTAGTTGGTTAATCAAAAGTGAGGAAGGTGACCGGAATGACCGTACGTTTTCAAAAGCTCCTGCGGAGCAATTTCCGCTGTGGACGAATGCGGCACTCCCGGACTGTCAAGATAGCCGGGCGCTTTGGCGCGCCTTTGTTCACTTAAACGTATGACAGAGTGAACCTCTTATACGGCTATATGCAGTCCGGGAGCGGTATCATCTGTCCCGGATTTCTTTATGTCTGTTGATAAAATCATTTTTTAGAAAGAGGTATCACCATGAGCAATTATAAATTTGAAACCCTTCAGCTCCACGTGGGCCAGGAGCAGCCCGACCCCGCCACCGACGCCCGGGCGGTGCCCATCTACCAGACTGCCAGCTATGTGTTCCAAAACTCCGCTTGCGCCGCCGCCCGCTTTGACCTGACCGACGCAGGGAACATCTACGGACGGCTGACCAACTCCACCCAGGACGTGCTGGAAAAGCGCATCGCGGCCCTGGAGGGCGGCACGGCGGCTCTGGCTGTGGCCTCGGGCGCGGCGGCTATCACCTATACCATTCAGGCTCTGGCCCAGGCCGGGGACCACATCGTGGCCCAGAAGACCATCTACGGCGGCAGCTACAACCTGCTGGCCCACACCCTGCCCCAGTTTGGGGTGGAGACCACCTTTGTGGACGCCCACAGCCTGGAGAAGCTCACCGCCGCCATCCGGCCCAACACCAAGGCCATCTATCTGGAGACCCTGGGCAACCCCAACTCCGACATCCCTGATATTGATGCCATCGCGGAAATTGCCCACCGGCACGGCCTGCCCCTGGTGATTGACAACACCTTCGGCACTCCCTATTTAATCCGGCCCATCGAGCACGGGGCCGACATCGTGGTCCACTCGGCCACCAAGTTCATCGGCGGCCACGGTACTACTCTGGGCGGGGTCATTGTGGACGGGGGCAAGTTTGACTGGAAAGCCTCGGGCAAGTATAAGCCCATCGCGGAGGCCAACCCCAGCTACCACGGGGTATCCTTCACGGACGCCGCCGGTCCCGCCGCCTTTGTCACTTACATCCGGGCCATCCTCCTGCGGGACACCGGGGCCACCCTCTCCCCCTTCAACGCATTCCTGCTCCTTCAGGGGGTGGAGACCCTGTCCCTGCGGCTGGAGCGCCACGCGGAAAACACCAAAAAGACGGTGGAGTTCCTGGCCAAGCATCCCCAGGTGGAGAAGGTCAACCACCCCTCCCTGCCCGACCACCCGGACCACGCCCTGTATGAGCGGTACTTCCCCAACGGCGGCGCGTCCATCTTTACCTTCGAGATCAAGGGGGGACAGAAAGAGGCCCACAAGTTCATCGACAGCCTGGAGATCTTCTCCCTGCTGGCCAACGTGGCCGACGTGAAGTCCCTGGTCATTCACCCGGCCACCACTACCCACTCCCAGCTCTCCCCCGAGGAACTGCTGGACCAGGGGATCAAGCCCAACACCATCCGCCTGTCCATCGGTACCGAGCACATCGACGACATCATCGCCGATTTGGAGAAGGGGTTCGCCGCGGTCAGGTAACAGAATCCGCTTTGGCTCTGACTGTAGAAATCAGAGGCGCTGCCAGCAAAGAATTGTTTGCCGGCAGCGCCTTCCTGTTTCGCCCGGTTCTCCTGTACAGCGAATCAATCTATATTCGATTGCTGACACTTGACACAGGCCAAGGTCAGAGTGCGCGGAGACCTGCTCGTGGGCAGCCCCCTTACAATGCCAGAAACGGAGGAAACAATATACATCTGATGTTTCCACCGGCAGTCGGTTATTGAGACCTCCTGCCCAGCATCTCGTCGAACATCTGCTCCATCTGTTCAGCTTTGTGGTAGCGGTCTGTAAGAGCATTTCTGGCCGCCGCTCCTTTGGGCTGCCCGCCAAAGCACAGCTTCAGCAGAATCGGGGTCAGCACAGCACAGCCCACCACAGTGATGACAATCGGCGTCATCATCTCCTGACTGAGCACTCCCATGGACAGGCCCCGATTGGCCACAATCAGGGCCACTTCGCCCCGGCAGGCCATGCCGGATCCCACCTGAAAGCACTCCGCTCTGCCAAAGCCGCACAGCCTGGCCCCCAGGCCGCAGCCGATGACCTTGGACAAAATCGCCACAGCCAGGAGCGACAAGGAAAAAGCCGCCAGCGTCCCGTTCAGCTGGGGCAGCTCCACTTTGATGCCAATCCCCGCGAAAAACACGGGCGTCAGCAGCAGATAGCTCAAAGGCTCGAATTTTGAACGGATGTAATCGGCCTTTGGAGTACAGGCCACCGTCAGCCCCGCCACAAAAGCTCCAATAATATCGGCCACGCCAAAAAACTCCTCCGCGCAGTAGGACAGCAGCAGGCAGAGTACAAAGGCAAACACCGGATAGCGCCGCAGATTTTTCTGGTGGGCGTGGGAAATCATCCAGCGAAACAGCCGGATGCCCCCATACGCGGCAGTGATCGCGAAGACAAAAAACAGGAAGATTTTCAGCAGCACCAGCAGCAGGCTGCCCCCATCCCCCGCCATACTGGATACCACCGTCAGAGCCACCAGGCCCAGCACATCGTCTATGAGGGCGGCGGCCAGGACTGTGCTGCCGACGGGGGTATCCAGACGGCCCAGCTCCTTGAGGGTCTCCACCGTAATACTGACGGAGGTGGCGGTGAGAACCGTGCCCAAAAAGATATTCTCCAGGAGGGTATTCCCCGACAGCCAGCCCGCTTTTCCCGACAGCCAGCCAAAGCCCGCCCCCATAAGCATGGGCACCAGCACGCCGCACAGCGCCACCAAAAAGCCCGCCTTCCCGGCGCTCCGCAGTTCCCGCAGGTCGGTCCCCATCCCGGCGGTAAACAGGATCACAATCACGCCCAATTCGCTCAGCTGGGACAGAAAGGCAGTCTCAGACAGGATATTCAGTACAGCAGGACCCAAAATCAATCCGGCCAGCAATGCCCCGACCACCCGCGGCATCTGGAATTTTCCGGTTACAATTCCAAGCAGCTTGGTGCTCAGCAGGATCAGGGCCAGGTCTAACAGATAATGATAGGACATCAGCAATTCCCCCTTACGCATGTGGATGAAAGGCAAACATATCATAGCGTCTTTCGCCAAATTTGCAAGAGGCTTTTTATATAAAAACAGACATGAAATACTGAATTTTTTTGCTAAGGAGCTTCCAGGTCCAGCCGGAACAGCGTAAAGACCGTTTTTTCAAGAAAATTTTCGGTTGCAAATCAGTCAGAGTGTGATATACTGGTTTCCAACGACAGCGGTTTACTTCTCCGAACCCTGAAATACACAAGGAATCTAAAAGGAGCGGGTGCCCAGATGGACCGCAGCACGCAGCGCGAGCGGCTCACACAGTATATGCAGGATACATACAGCACACAGGCGGAGTACCTTTGGGCCGATACCCCGGACTGCGCTGTGTTCCGCCATCCCTCCAGCCAAAAGTGGTACGCCGCTATCATGACGGTGCGTTCTGACCGTCTAGGCCTCCCGGGGGAAGCGCCGGTGGACATAATGAATGTGAAGTGCGGCGCCATCATGGCCGGCTCCCTCCTGTCGCAGAAGGGATTTCTGCCCGCCTACCACATGAATAAGAACTACTGGGTCTCCATTCTGCTTGATGGCTCCCTTCCGGATGAGCAGATCGCCCCGCTGCTGGAGCTGAGCTACAACAGCGTCGCCCCCAAACGAAAACGGCACAAGGAGCGGGAAGAAGATGCGTAGAATCCTGCTGGTCATCGACATGCAGAACGACTTTGTAGACGGCGCTCTGGGCACCCCGGAGGCGGCTGCCATTGTGGACCGCGTGGCGGAAGAGATTGGCAGGTATCCCATCGAAAACATTATCGCCACACGGGATACACACAGTAAAGATTATCTGGAGACCCGGGAAGGGCGCAAACTGCCGGTGGTCCACTGCGTCAAAGGCACCCCTGGCTGGGAGCTGAACGATAAGATCGCCGCGGCACTTCGGGGAGCGGCGGTCATTGACAAGCCCATCTTCGGTTCCAGGGAATTGGCCGAACAGATGGCCGCGCTGGCCCAGAGAGAGGAGCTGGACATCACACTGGTGGGCCTCTGCACCGACATCTGCGTCGTCTCTAACGCGCTGCTCCTCAAGGCCTATCTCCCTGAATCTCCCATCCGGGTCATCGCCTCCGCCTGCGCCGGCGCAACTCCGGAAAGCCATCAGGCGGCGCTGAAAACAATGGAGATGTGTCAAATCGAAATCCTGCCATAGGATCAGCTGCCCTGTGCCGCTTGGCATAGGGCGGCTTTTATTCCAAAACAGAAACAATCAAATTTCTTAGAAATCGCTTGACTTAAAGTCCGCTTAAAGTTGTAAGATAAACTATATTCTTTTCCAATCGGCAAGAATACAGCCCGTCAGACGAAAAAGGCAGAGATGGGGGCACAGTGCGCATGTTACAGCGTTAAGGTGCGCTGCCTTGTCTGTTTCCCGCATTTGGTGGGCGCAATGGCGCAGAACGCCCCGCCGCAAAGAAGTCCCATGCCCGGTCTGCAGGCAAGCAGAAACTCAACTGATAAAAAAGGAGGAACTTCACTATGAGCAAAAAATTGGTCGCGTACTTTTCGGCCAGCGGTGTCACAGCTGCCGCGGCAAAGAGTCTGGCGGACAGGGTCAGCTTCCGGCTGTGGGGCTCGCGCCGGATCAGCATTTTGGCCAGAGCACCCCGGGTAGTCTACGTCCAGCATCAGGACTCTCTCCCCTTCCGGCGCAAGACCGCCCCTCGGATTGCAGACAGCTGTGCTTTTGCCAACGCGCCCATGACGGCCTGCCTTAAGACCAGGCCCAAATCGACTTCTTTCGCTCTGTCAGTCAGCCCATTTTTTAACCCAAAAAGAAAAACCCCCGGAAAATCGAATTTTCCGGGGGTTTTGAGCGTTTTTGGATATAAAATCAGCGCTTGGAGAACTGGGGGGCGCGGCGGGCGGCCTTGAGGCCGTACTTCTTGCGCTCTTTCATACGAGGGTCACGGGTCAGGTAGCCCGCGGCCTTGAGGGCGGGACGGAACTCCGGATTAGCAAGCAGCAGGGCACGGGCGATGCCGTGGCGGATGGCGCCGGCCTGACCGGTGACGCCGCCGCCGGAGACGGTGGCCACCACGTCCACCTTGCCCACCTGCTCGGTGGTGACCAGAGGCTGGCGAACGATGAGCTTCAGGGTCTCCAGGCCGAAATAGTCGTCGATGTCCCGGCCGTTGATGGTGATGGCGCCGGTGCCATTCTCAAACAGGTGGACGCGGGCCACGGAGGACTTCCGGCGGCCAGTGCCATAAAAATAAGGCTTCTTGCTCTTATACATACTCTAAATCCTCCTTACTCAGCGTCCCAGGACTCGGGCTTCTGGGCGGCGTGGTTGTGCTCGCCGCCGCGGTAAATGTGCAGGCGGGTCATGGAGCCGCGGGACAGGCTGTTCTTGGGCATCATGCCCTTGACAGCCAGCTGCATGGCCAACTCAGGCTTGGTCTGCATCAGGGTGCGGTACTTCGTCTCTTTCAGACCGCCCACCCAGCCGGAGTGGGTGCGGTAATACTTCTGGTCCAGCTTTTTGCCGGTGAGAACAGCCTTCTCCGCATTGATGATGATGACGAAGTCGCCGCAGTCGGCGTTGGGAGTGAACTCGGGCTTGCGCTTGCCCCGCAGCAGGTCGGCGGCGAGGACAGCGGTCTTGCCCATGGGCTTGCCGGCGGCGTCGATAACATACCATTTCCGCTCGATGCTGCCCGTTTTGGCCATGAACGTGGACATAGGTGTAACCTCCAATTTCTTTCCATTTATGTGAAAAACGCTCTTTATAAAAGCGTTTTGCCCCAAAGCAGTGTTTAAGCGGAGCGTGTTGTATTATAGTACGGGCCTGGCCGGGTGTCAACAGATTTTCAAATAAATTTTAAGAAAAACTTTTATATCGCCTATTTTCTTTGATTTTTTTATATATTCTCCCGATATCTCAATTTCAATTTTTATTTTTCGCTTGCGGAAAACCGAATTATTTGGTAAAATGCCTGTACTGCAAGGGGGTGCCCTATGAACAAGATTCTCTCCCTCACTCGCCGGTGCGTGGAGGACTACAATATGATAGATTCCGGCGACCGGATCGCGGTGGGGGTGTCCGGGGGAAAGGACTCGCTGATGCTGCTGATGGCCCTGGCCAAGCTGCGCCAGTTTTACTCCGTCCCTTTTACAGTGGAGGCGGTGACCCTGGACATGGGCCACGCCGAAGGGGGAGAGGGACTGGATTTTTCCCCCATAGCCGCCCTCTGCCGGGAGCTGGATGTACCCTATACCATATTAAACAGCGAAATTCAGCATATTATTTTCGACCTTCGGAGGGAGAAAAACCCCTGTTCCATGTGCGCCAAGATGCGCCGGGGGGCCCTGCACGCCGCCCTCCAGGAGCGGGGTATCCGAAAAATCGCCCTGGGCCACCACTATGACGACGCCATCGAGACCTTTTTTATGTCCTTGCTCTTCGAGGGGCGGCTGTCCTGTTTCCAGCCAGTCACCTACCTGGACCGGACGGGGATTACCCAGATACGCCCCCTGCTCTACTGCGGCGAGAAACTGATCCGGCACACCGTCAAGCGGCTGGAGCTGCCCGTGGTGGAAAGCCGCTGTCCCGCCGACGGAAACACCAAACGTCAGGAGATCAAGGAACTGATCTATGAGCTCCAGGGCCGGTATCCCGGCCTGAAAGCCCGGACCTTTGGGGCCATGCAGCGGCTGCCCCTGCCCGAGTGGGGGCCGGCTGAACACCGCCGCCGGCCGCTTCCGGAAGAATTGGAGGAGTGAGCTTTATGAGCCGAAGAAGACAAAAGCAGCAGCCAGGCTGGGTATGGGTGTTCCTGTTTATCATGCTGCTCCTGGCCTTTACCTATGTCCTGTACAGTCAGCACGCTCCGGCGGACCCGCCGCCGGAGGGGAGCAGCCTTGAGGTCCACTTTATCGACGTGGGTCAGGCCGACTCCGCCCTGGTCATCTGCGACGGACACTATATGCTCATTGACGGCGGCAACGCCGAGGACTCCGACCTGATCTACGCCTATCTGGAGCGCCGCGGCGCGAGGCATTTGGATTACATGGTGGCTACCCACGCCCACGAGGACCACATCGGCGGTCTGTCCGGCGCGCTGAACTATGCCCAAGTGGACACCGCTTTCTGCCCGGTGACCGAGTACAGCTCCAAGGTTTTTGGGAACATGGTGAAGTATCTGGGCGAACAGGGGAAGTCCTTGACTGTCCCTGAACCGGGAGAAAAATTCAGCCTGGGCTCCGCCCAGGTGGAGATCCTGGGTCCCGTAAAGGAGTATGACGATACCAACGACACCTCCATCGTCCTGCGGATCGATTACGGCGAAAC
Source organism: Lawsonibacter sp. (assembly GCA_022799835.1). Classification (GTDB taxonomy): domain Bacteria; phylum Bacillota; class Clostridia; order Oscillospirales; family Oscillospiraceae; genus Lawsonibacter. The sequence continues at coordinate 15,441 of JAAWPF010000014.1, forward strand.
TTCCTTCCTCTTCACCGGAGACATGGAGAAAAGGGCGGAACAGGACCTGATTGATTCCGGGGCGAGGCTGGAGGCGGACGTTCTGAAGGCGGGCCATCATGGCAGCGACACCTCCAGCAGCTACGTCTTTCTCCGGGAGGTGGAGCCCCAATCCGTTGTAATTTCGGTGGGGGAGGGAAACAGCTACGGACATCCCTCTGACGAGGTTCTCAGCCGCTACCGGGACCTGGGCGCGGAGGTTTACCGCACCGACATGCAGGGCCATATCATCGCCCGGAGCGATGGGAACACGGTCACCTTTACCACGGAGAAGGAGGCGGACACCGCAACCAATCCGACCGAAAACCCCAGCGCGCAGGTCTACATAGGCAACAACGGGACCAAGAAGTTCCACCTGCCCGACTGTGCCTCGGCCAAGTCCATCCAGGAGGAGAAGCGGGTGGAGTTTGACTCCCGCTTCCAGGCCATTTCAGCAGGCTATGAGCCCTGCGGCCGGTGCAAGCCGTAACCTCATCTTCCGCCCGGACTGTATCCAATGAAACAGAACACCTGAGGCGTCTTTATAATGCGCTGTCCTGAAAGAGCTGTGCCTTTCGACCTTTGGCGCATCCCCTAGAAGGGACCTGTCCTGGTCACGGGGCACAATTCAGCAGCGCTGGCTAAATTCGCGGGGATAATCTATTGACAAGTCAACTTTCCAAGCCCTATAATGGGCATAAACTCCCAGGAGGAGAGATACAGCTTCGACAAATCATATTGGGGTGGAACGAGATGAAAAGCATCCGAAAAAAAATCACCGTATGTTTGATGGCAACCGTCCTGATTGCGCTGATCGCAGTGGGAGTAGCCAGCAGCGCTTTGAGCTACCGGAGCACTGTCGCTACCGTAGACCAGATGATGTGTGAAACGGCGGTGCTGGCGGCCCAGCGCATCGAGCAGGAGCTGACCGCCTATCAGAACGTAGCCATGGATACCGGCTGCATCCCCCAGCTGTCTGACGAGGATGTCTCGTTGGAGGAAAAGCGCGCTATCATCGATGAGCGTGTTGCCATGCACGGCTTCCGGCGGGGCAACATCGTCGGCGCCGACGGCCGCAGCATTTTCGACGGCAACGACTACTCAGACCGGGAATATGTGAAACAGGCTATGCAGGGCAATGTCTATGTGTCCGAGCCGCTGGTCAGCAAAATCACAGGGGAACTGTCCATTATGGTGGCTGCCCCGCTCTATGAAAACGGGAGCCGCAGCAGCCGTATTGTAGGGGTGGTCTACTTTGTTCCCCAAGAGACCTTCCTGAATGATATTGTCTCCTCCATCCAAATTGGGGACAACTGCCGGGCTTACATGATCAACAAATCCGGCGACACCATTGCCGATATTACATTGGATACCATTACGACCCAGAATATCGAGCGGGAGGCTCAGAGCGATTCCACCCTGAAAAGCCGGGCCAGCCTGCATGTGGCCATGCGTCAGGGCCAGAACGGCTTCGGCTCTGTGAAAGCGGAAGATGGGCCCCGCTTCCTGGCCTATGCCCCCGTGAACGGAACCGATGGCTGGAGCCTGGCTGTGGCCTCGCCCAAATCCAATTATCTGGCGGATACATACTTTGGCATTCTCATCAGCGTGCTGGTGATCGTGGTGTCTATTCTGGCCTCCATTGTGGTGGCTCTCAAGCTGTCCAGCAACATCAGCGTTCCCATGCAGGCATGCGCCGCCCGGATGAAACAGCTGGTAGAGGGGGATTTAAAGTCCCCCGCCCCTGAGACGACCGGCCAGGACGAGACAGCGGAGCTGATCCGCTCCACCGCCGCCATGGTATCCGGCCTGAACACCATCATCGATGACATTGGCTACCTGCTGGGTGAGATGGCCAACAAGAACTTTGACGTCCAGTCTCCACACCGGGACGCCTATGTGGGAGGCTTTCAGAGCATTCTGCTGTCCATGCGCACACTGAAGATGGAGCTGAGCGGCACTATACGGCACATCGACTCCGCCGCCGGACAGGTCTCCGCCGCCAGCGGCCAAGTGTCTACCGGTGCCCAGACGCTGAGTCAGGGCTCGATGGAGCAGGCCAGCTCCGTTGAGGAACTGGTGGCCACTATCAACGACATCTCCGCCAGCGCCAAAAGGACCTCGGCCGCAGCAGCGGAGGCCGGCCGGTTTGTGGGCCTGGCCGGTGCCCAGCTGGGCACCAGCGTGGAGTACGTCAAAGCTCTGAATACCGCTATGGAGCACATATCCAGCTCCTCGGAGGAGATCTCCAAGATTATCGCGGCCATTGAAAATATCGCCTTCCAGACCAATATTCTGGCGTTGAACGCCGCCGTAGAGGCCGCCCGCGCGGGTTCCGCCGGGAAGGGCTTTGCGGTGGTGGCCGATGAGGTGCGCAATCTGGCCTCCAAATCCGACGAGGCCGCCAAGGCCACCAAGGAGCTGATCGAGAGCTCCATCGTCTCCGTCTCGGAGGGCAGCCAAGCGGTAAATCTGGTTACGGAATCTCTGGAGCGGACCAACGAGTTGGCGGGTAACGTATCTATTCAGATGAATGTGGTGGTAGAGGCCGTGGAAAATCAGACCACCGCCCTGGCCCAGGTCACTGAGGGCATCGACCAGATCTCCGCGGTGGTGCAGACCAACAGCGCCACCGCTCAGGAGAGCGCTGCCGCCAGCGAGGAGCTGTCAGCCGAGGCAGGCAGCTTGAAGCAGTTGGTAGAAGGCTTTACGCTGGCCGCTGACTGACCGGCCGCAGCTTGAGCCCGACAGACACAGAATAAAGGACCGCCGCCCAAGAGGGCGGCGGTCTGTTTGTTACGCTTTCTCGGCTTTGCCCTCCGCCTTGGCGGCGGCTTTGGCGGCTTTGGCAGGTGCGGGTGTCTCGATTCCCTTGGCGGCATTGACGGCTTGGACCACGCCCCGGCCTTCGGCCTCCTTGGCGTGCTTCTCCACGTCCACCTTGTTCCTGGGACTGCGGACCAGGCAGCCGGCACCCTGGACGCAGCCGCCCTCACAGGCCATGCCCTCGATAAAGTTGCCCTCCAGGCGGCCCACCTTCAGCTTCATCAGGGCCACCTCACAGGCGGCGGTGCCGCTGCAGGGGACAGGCTTGAGGTCAAAGTCAGAGTTTTTCTCTTTCAGAGTCTGGGCCACAGCCTCAGCCACGCCGCCGCTGCGGGCAAAGTTCCGGCCGTAGCCGCTGGCCTCATCCAGCTCGGCCTCCTCCAGCTTCTCCAGATCGATATCCCGGGAGGCGAACAGGGCATACAGCTCCTCGTAGGTGAGGACGCTGTCGATGGCGTTCATGGTGCGGCCCAGCTGGAATTCTTTCTTCTTGGCCACGCAGGGGCCGATAAAGACCACTTTGGCGTCCGGGTCCTTCTCCTTCAGATGCAGGCCGATCATGACCATGGGGGAGGGGGTGTGGGAGACATACTGATTCAGCTCAGGGTGCTTCTTCTTCACATAGCCCACAAAGCCCGGACAGCAGGAGGAGGTGAGGACCCCCTTCTCCACCAGCTCATCGGACTCCCGGTCGGCCACCATGTCGGCGCCCAGGGCCACCTCGGCAACGCCGGAGAAGCCCAGCTGCTTGATGCCGGCCACCACCTGGCCGTAGGTCGCGGGGGCGAACTGGCCGGCGATGGAGGGGGCGATGACGGCGTAGGTCTTATAGCCCCAGTGCGCGCCGCCCTGAATCATGTGGATGGTATCCACAATCCAGGACTTGTCCTGGATGGCTCCGAAGGGGCACTGATAGACGCAGTTGCCGCAGGAGATGCACTCGTTGATGTCGATGGAGGCCTTCTTGTCCGGGCCCATGGAGATGGCCTTGGCGGGGCAGCCCTTCTCGCAGGGGCGCTGGTTCTTCACAATGGCGCTGTACTGACAGGCGCTGACGCACTTGCCGCAGGTGATGCACTTGGAGTGGTCAATGGTAGCCCGGTGGTTTACGATGCTGATGGCGTCCTTGGGGCAGGCGTGGACGCAGCGGGTGGCCAGACAGCCCCGGCAGGAGGCGCTGACGGTCATTTCAGTGACGGGGCACTCATCGCAGGCGATGGGCAGCACCTCCACCACGCTGGGGTTGGACTTGTCGCCTCCCATGGCCATCTTTACCCGGCTGCCGATAATGGCCCGCTCCTTATAGATACAGCAGCGCAGACTGGACTCGGGGCCGGGAATAATCTTCTCCGGGATGTCCAGAATGCCGGCCTGGAGCTTGTCCTCCCAGGTCAGGCGGGCCACCTCGGCCAGTACTGAGGTCTTCAGCTCCTGAATTTTCGTCTCAAAGGTGTGCATATGTACCTCCTCTTTTCCTCTCCGCTTGACAAACGCTTTGTCAAGGCCAACTGCAAAATTTAAAATCTATGTCGCAATTTCGCAGGATATCTTTCATTTCGCTCCACATTTTAACCCGGAGGGGCAGAGCGTGTCAAGAGACATTTTACACCATTCCGGCCTGTTTAACCGGCCCCTTTTAGCGCTTATCACAGTAGGGGCGCTTACCGGTAATAATACCGCCAGCCCTCCTCCGTCTCCACCCTGCCAAGGGCAATTCCCATAACCCGCTCCAGGACCCCGCTCTGGAAGAGCTCCTCCGGGGTCCCAATCTGACGGACCCGCCCCTCACTCAGCAGAACGGCCCGATGGGCATAGCGCAGGGCCAGGGTCAGGTCGTGGAGGACCATCACCACCGCCCGCCCCTCCTCGGCTAAGCGGCGGGCCAGCGCCATCACCTCCAGCTGGCAGCTCACGTCCAAATAGGTGGTGGGCTCGTCCATCAAAACCGTCTCGGTATCCTGGGCCAAGGCCATGGCAAGATAGACCTTCTGCCGCTGGCCTCCGGACAGCTCTGCCAACGTCCGGTCCGCCAGCTCCGATGCCCCCACCCAGTCCAGGGCACGCCGGACCATCGCATGGTCCTCCGCCCGATAGCGCCGGGGGTAGGACAGATAGGGAAACCGGCCATGGAGGACCATACGCCCGGCGGTGATGTTGGGGGTGGCACGGGACTGGGGCAGGTAGGCGGCTTTTTGGGCAATCTCCCGTGCGGACAGGCTTCCAAGGGGCACGCTGTCCATCAGTACCTCGCCCCCCAATTTGGACAGCAGGCCGTTGGCGGTGCGCAGCAGTGTGGATTTGCCGCAGCCGTTGGGGCCCAGGACGGCCAGCACCTGGCCGGGGCGGAACTCCAGGCTCACATCCTCCAGCACCGTCCGGCCGGGGTACCCCGCCCGGAGATGTCTCAGTTCAATCACAGGCCGCCGCCCCCTCTCCGCTGCTTCAGCAGAAGCCAGATAAAAAAGGGACCCCCTGTCAGGGACAGCACCACCCCCAAGGGCAGCTCAAAAGGGGCGAAGATGAGCCGGGAAGCCAGGTCGCAGGCAGTGAGCAGCAATCCGCCCCCCAGGGCGGAGGACAGGAGCAGGGGAAAGCTCTCCTCCCCCACCACCCGGCGCATGATATGGGGGGTCAGCAGCCCCACAAAGCCCAGTAATCCCACAAAGCTCACCGCCGCCCCCGCCAGAGCCGCGGCCAGCATAAGCAGAAACAGCCGCAGCCATTTGGCGGGGAGCCCCAGGCTCTGGGCCGTCTCCCGGCCCAGCAAAAGCAGATCCAGCTCGTTGGACAGGGACAGGGCAATGAGCAGGGCGATTACAATGACCCAGAACGCAGGGAGCAGCCGGGACATGGACAGGTTTTTCACTCCGCCGATGCGGAAATCAGTATAGCCGCTGAGGGCGTCGGGGCAGAAGGTAACCACGGCATCAATCCCCGCGCTGAAAACGCTGGATATGGCCACCCCCGCCAGCACCAGTGTGATCCGGGCCGCTCCAGCCCGCTCCGAGATGAGCAGCACCAGCAGCACCCCCGCCAGCGCCCCCAGAAAGGCGGCGATCGGGGTGAGCCGGACCGCTCCGGGGGCGGCGGCGCAGCACAGCGCGGTGGCCAGGCCCGCCCCGGAGTTGACGCCGATCACATTGGGCGCGGCCAGGGGGTTGTTCAGTACCCCCTGTATGATAACGCCGGAGCAGGCCAGCGCCGCCCCCGCCAGCAGGCAGCCGCACAGCCGGGGCAGACGGGCGTAGAGGACAATGGCGGTTTGGGTGCTCTCCCCCCGGCCCAGCAGGGCGGCCGCCACCTCCCTCACCGGGATGGGCACCGCTCCAAAGGCCAGGTTGGCCACACTGGACAGCAGAACCAGTCCCGCCAGGGCGGCAATCAGCCCATAGCGTCCCTTATTCCCCACACAGGATGTCCGCAAGCTGTTCATAGGCGTCCCCCCACAGGGCGTTGGGCTTTAAGCTGTACATTCTCCGCTCCAGGATGTGGAAGCGCTCCCCCTGCACCGCGCCGAGGGAGGCCCAGGCGGGATTGGACAGCAGGGTGGCCTCCAGATTGGCCTGGGCACTGGCCTCGTCGGTGCCGTGGTAGACGGCAAAGATATAGTCCGGATCGGCCTGGAGGATGGCCTCCAGGCTCAGCTCCTCCAGCAGAGCGCCGTCC
>JAAWPF010000015.1 GCA_022799835.1 Lawsonibacter sp.
CTGCTGTTCCCCGGCGGTAAAGTAAGTCAGGCACTCGCTCATGCGGCGAAAGGCGGTGACAGTTCCGTCCTCGTCCCGGACCGGCTCATACCGTGCGGGTGTATTCGCATTTGTAGACGGAGTTCCATTGTACTGGATATTCGCACCGTCAAGGGGATCCGTTCCATTTGCCGCCGCATTGTAGTGGGCATTATTGTTGTTGGGATCCGGCTTGCCTAGAACGGGGTATACGGGGTCGCCCTCCGCCCATGTCTGTGTTTTATCTGTAGTATCAGGCTTCGCCGCCATCAGGGGCAGGCGCAGGGGGGTCAGCTGAGTGCTGATCATGGTCGGGTTCTTAACCTTTTCATACTCCGCCTTTTGCTCTGGTTTGGCCGTTGGTCCTGGGTCCGTTGCTTTGGGATTATAGAACGGATTCTGCACTGTGGCGAAGCCGTAGACAATCTGGCCGGCGCGGTCGCAGAGGTAGCCCTGGGAGTCAAAGGTGAAGTCGCCCACCCGGGTCAGCGTCATGCCCTGGATATCGTTCGCGCTTTTCACCATGTTGGTCTTATCACCTACCAGGAAGAAGCCCTCGCCCATAATCATACAGTCCATATCGAAACCGGTGGGGGCATAGGTGGAGGGGTTCATGTTCAGGTCGATGGACCCGACCACCGAGCCGTAACCGACCTGGGAGGGGTTGTTGCCGCCTGTAGTTGCGTTGCCGTCGCTGCCGGCCTTGCGGGTGGTATAAATGGACTCGCGGAAGGTCATACGGGCCTTTTTATAGCCGTAGGTGTTGACGTTTGCGATATTGTTGCCGATGACGTTCAGCCGGCTCATGTGGGATTGAAGACCGCCGATGGCGGCGTACATTGCACCTGTCATGGAATCAAATTACTCCTTTTTTTCCTGGCGCTGCCCCCTCCCCGTCATTCGGACAGGGAGGGAGAGCATCCTGCAAAGGTCCTGCTCTCTGTTATTTCAGCAGTACAGCGCCGTCGATGTTGGTGAAGATGTTATCCTCCATCTCCTCCTGGGACATGGTGGTAATCACCCGCCCGTGGGGGACGTTGATGATAAATGCCCTGGTCGCGTCGAAGGCCAGGATATTGGTGGCTCCCTTGGCCTGGGCCCGCTCCACCGAGTCGGCCAGCTGGCCCATCAGGGTGTCATCCACCTGGATGCCCCGTTCCGCCGCCCGGCTCTGGGCGTGCTTGGAGAAGGATATCGCGGGCTCCGCGACCCTGATCTCCTGCTGCAGCAGAGCGCCAAACTGTCCGGACGCCGCACTGTGAATCCGGCTGACCTGTTGGACGCGTTCCACCGGGCTGACGCCCTGGATCGGAGATATGCGTTCTGCCATGTCGTTCCCTACTTTCTCCGCGGGCCTCCTGCCCGCTTATTCGCCGGACTCCCTCCCGGCTTTCTGGGCTCAGCCCTGTTCCTCTTCCTTGTTCTCGGTGTCCACCGGGGGCATGTCGCCGCCGTCTCCCTCGCCCTCATCGGGGTCAGGGGTCTCCTCTGGCTTGGGGGGCAGGGTGCCAACGGCCATGATCTCGCTCAGGAAGTAGCCCTTCCCGTTATCCAGATAGATAACCTGCTGGCCGTCGTAGGTGCCGGTGCCTTTCACCACGCCCACCACCTCCTCCAGCTCCTTGGTCTCCTCATTGTAGACACCGACGGTAACTGTCTGGCCCACCAGGGACGCGGCATAACCCATCACGTTAGCCAGGGTCAGCTCCTTGATCTGGCTCACCATGTCGTTCATGGCCTGCATGGTGCTCATCTGAACCAGCTGGTTCATCATGTCGCTGGTGCTGGCCTGGTTGTCGATGGTCTGGTTCTGGAATTGGGCTACCATCAGGCCGAGCATATCGGTAAAGGACAGGGTAGATTTGTCTTTCTGCTCCTGTTCCAGTCTCTCCTGCTCCTCAGCCCGGTTGACGGTGGGGTCGAAATCGGTGCGGCCGGAAGGGTCATACGTGTTTTTGACGCCTAGATCTGTCATAGCTTGCTTTCACCTCCTGCCTAAATGCTGTCCTCCAGGCCGAACAGGCCCAGTCTCAGCCGCTGCGCGAAGTCCTGGCTGTGGCTGTGTTCTTCCTGGCGCTGCTGTTGCTGCTGCTGGCGGTTGTGGCCGTTGGGGTCGGTCTGCTGCTGCTGGGCCTGCTGGCCGTCCTCATTGCGCTGGACCTCCACCCGAACCTCGCTGTTCTGATTGTAGCCCTGGAGCGCCGTATTCAGGCCGTCCAGATGCTGGTTGAGCAGGTTAGCCGCCTTGGCGTTTGCCGCGTGGAGCACCACTTGCAGGGTGCCGTCCGCCGCCTGGGTCAGCTTGATGGTCAGATTGCCCAGGTTCTCGGGGCTGAGCTTGATCTCAATCTGCCGCAGGCCCTGCTGGGCCGCGTACCGGACCGCGTCGGCCAGCTGGTCGTCCATCTCAGGCTTCTGGGTGTCCAGCTGGAAGTTCTCGCCCACCTTCACTGGAGCCGCCTTCACGTCCTTGAACAGGGGCTTGTCGGCCATCAGCTCGCCGGCCAGATCTGTCATGTCCTCGTCGTCGCTCTGCTCCACCTCGGGGGTCTGGATGTTGACCTGCATCTTGTCGCCCAACTCAGGGTTTTCCAGCTTCTGCTCCAGTCCGGCCAGGATGTCCTGCGCCGACCGGGGGTCGCCGGTCTGCTCCAGCAGCTGTTCCAGGGCCTCGGCCAGCTCCGGCGTGGGCTCGACGGTCCACTCATCCACAAACAGGTCGGAGAACCGGTCGTTCTGTTCCAGCGCCGCCAGAGGGAGCACCGGGTTCCCGTCCTGGTCCTGGACTGTCACCATCCACACGGTCCCGTCCTCCCTCACCGGGGAGAGGACCGCGTAACCCGCGGCCACCATAGCCGCCTCCTGGGGGGTCAGGTCCACCGTCTTGGTCTCGGTCCCGTCCGGGTTCTTGACGACCTCGGCCTTTTGGGGCTCCTGCTTCTGCACCACCTCGGGCTTCTCCGCCTTCTGGGGGCTGTCGGACTTCTTGGGGGCGTCCACCTTCTGGTCCTTGGCCTTGTTCATCAGGTCCTGGAAGCTCTCGCCCTTCTCGGTCTTGCCCGCCTCGGCGGTCTGGGATATCTGGGGCAGGGCGGCCATACCGGCGGCCATCTGCTGCATCTGGTCCAGCATCCACTTGTCTGTCGCGTTCATGTCTCATTCACCTCCCTATTAAATGTTCTGGGTCGCGCTGGGGTCGCTTGGGTCGCGCGCTTCTGTGACTTCCAATCGCTCCTCTTCGGACTCCTGTTCCTTGGCCTGCTCCTGATTTTCCTGGATCTTGTCGGCCTGTTCAAAGTTGAACCGGTCGCCCAGACAGGACATCAGGACCTGAACGGTCAGGGTCTGCGTGGGATCAAACCACTCCACCTGCCTGGTCCCATCCTCCAGCACTGTCTCATGCTGGGCAATGATGGCCTTGCCGGCGCTGCTCAGGGAATTGACCAGGGTCCGCTCTGTCTTGCCTGACGCCTTATCCTCCTCAGAGGCGTTCATGGCGTCGACCATAGCCATAAGAGCGTCCTCCTCGGCATCCTTGGCATTCTTCTCCCGCTGTTCCCGGACCTTTCCCAGAAAGTCCAAAAAGAGCTCCTTGGAATTCCAGCCGGTCTGCTCCTCAACGCTCTGCTGAGGGGCGGGCGTCCGCCCATACCGTGCGCTGATGTCACAGAACGAAAGCGGCGTGCTCATCGCGATCACCTCCTTCCTGTGACCCATATATAGAGAAACACTTGGTTAAGTGTAACTCACTCTTTCCGCGCCCATGGCAGCCATGGCCCGGGCGGTGGAGACAAACTCCTCAATACGCTGTTCTTCTTCTTTCTGCTCCGCCTTGCGGTAATCCTCCAGCTTGTGCTCTTTCAGCTTCTCAATGGTAGCCGTCTCTTTCCGGGCCTCCACAACCTGGCTGCGCTTCTGCTCCTCTCTGCGGCGCAGGTTCTCCAGCTTCCGGCGCTCCGTCATGATCTCCCGTTCCAGCGCCCGGAGGTACTGCTCGTAGTTCAGGGCCTCCAGCACAGTGAGCCCCTCCAGCTTGCACCGGGAGAACTCCCCGTCCACCTGACGGTGCTCCTCCTCCAGGCCCTCCACCACTGCCTCCTGGGCCCGAACCTGGGCCAGGATGGCACCGTGTTCCGCCCGAAGGGCGTCCAGGGCCTGCTGCTTATAATCCAAAACCGTCTCCAGGGAGAAGCGGAATTTCTTCATCTGTACGGCTCACTCCTTAGAATATGCTTACTGCAGGATGCGCCCCATCTCCGTCAAACTTTCCTCATAGCTGAAAGCCTCGTCCACGCCCTGCATCAGGAACTGGTTGATGGCGTCGATTTTGGTCAGCGCGTAATCCAGTTTAGGGTTGGTGCCGGCCTTATAGGCGCCAATAGATACCAGGTCGGAGTTCTTCTCATAAACCCCCAAAATATCGCGGAGCTTGGAGGCCAGCTGCCGGTGCTCGGGCGAGACAATCTCCACCATCAGACGGGAGATGCTCGCCCCCACGTCGATGGCAGGGAAGTGGTTGGAGTTGGCCAACTGCCGGGACAGGACAATGTGTCCGTCCAGGATGCCCCGGACCGTGTCGGCAATGGGCTCGTTGGTGTCGTCGCCCTCCACCAGCACGGTATAGACCCCGGTAATAGAGCCCTTTTCAAAGTTACCGCTCCGCTCCAGCAGCTTAGGCATCTCGGCGTACATGGAGGGGGTGTATCCTCTGGCCACGGGGGGCTCCCCGATGGCCAGACCGATTTCCCGCTGAGCCATGGCAAACCGGGTGAGGGAGTCCATCATCAGCAGGACATCGTAGCCCTGGCCGGAGAAATACTCGGCGATGCTGGTGGCAACGCTGGGACATTTCATCCGCAGCATGGCAGGCTGATCGCTGGTGGCGACCACCAGCACGGAGCGGCGCATCCCCTCCTCCCCCAGGTCTTTCTGCATAAACTCCAGAACCTCGCGGCCGCGCTCGCCCACCAGGGCGATGACATTGATGTCCGCTTTCACGTTCTTGGCGATCATACCCATGAGGGTGGATTTGCCCACACCGGAACCGGCAAAGATGCCGATACGCTGCCCCTTGCCGATGGTGAGCAGGCTGTCGATGGCCTTGACGCCGAACTCCATCCGCTCTCGAATGGGCGGGCGGGCCATGGGGTTAATATATGCGCTGTCCACGGAAAAGGTGTCCGCCCGCTGAAAGGGCTCCAGCCCATCAATGGGCTGGCCCAGGGCGTTAATCACCCGGCCCCGCAGAAAGGGTCCCACCGGGAGGGTGAGCCGCTTGCCGGTATTGCGGACAAAGTTGCCCGCGGAAATCCCGCTCATGTTGGCGTAGGGCATGAGTAGGATATGGTCGTTTTTGAAGCCTACCACCTCGGCAGGGATCTGGCCGCCCGACTCGTTGGAGTAGATGCGGCAGATATCGCCGATGGCGGCCCGGCCGCCGGAGGCCTCGATGGACATGCCCACGATATTCTCGATTTTGCCCGTCCGGCCCACCGTCTCGGCGGAGCGGACCGCGGGTATCATTTCTCGAAACACTGGCCTCTCCTCTATGTCACGGAATCCACTGGGAACCCATCTGGTCGTGGAGCACATCCCGAATGTGGGACATCTGGGTGGACACGCTGGCGTCCACAATCTCCTCCGGAGTCTCCACGATGCAGGTCCCGCCCTCGTCGTCCCCCATGGGGACCACCTTGATGTGCTGGCTCAGCGCCCCCAGGGTGCCGGTCAGGGCCGGGGATATTTTGGCCAGCTGGCGGGCGTCGCAGCCGGAGATGTAAATATGTACCCACTCCTGCCGCTTCATCCGCTCGGTGGCGGTTTGAATCATTTTGACAATGACCTCGCTGCTGCTCTTCAGGCTGACCCGGACCACTTTCTCCGCCACAGCCAGGCACAGCTCAACCAACTCATCCTGGCTCTGGAGGATCATCTCCTCCCGGGCCAGGGAGGCCTTTTCCAGGAAAGCCTGGACATCCTTCTCCAGTCGGGCGGCGGTGGCCTCCCGGTCCCGGATGGCATCGTCCATGGCCTTGGCGGTACCCTGGGCGTAGCCCTCCCGGTAGCCCTCGTCCCGGGCGCCCGCCCGGATCTCCTCCTGCTCTGCTATGGCCTGCGTTCGGGCCTGATCCAGCAGCTGCCGGGCCTCCTCCCGGGCCTGATTCAAAATCAGCTCGGCCTGGAGCTGGGCGTAGTGGACCGGGGTCTCGGGCTCTTTAGGCTTTTCCTCTTGCACCGGTTCCGGCTCTTGGAGCACGGACTCAGAGGCCTCGTCCCCAACGGTAATGCTCAGCTCCTCCTCTGGAGTGGCGGCGGGCTCCTCTGGAACAGGCTCCTCCTCGTCCAGGGACGGGAGGGCAAAGTCCTTAATTCCCTCTTCAAAGGTGAGGTCATCCGCGCTGGGCAGTATGTAGCTGTCTGCTTTGGGCTCAAGGAAGCCTTTCAGGATATTACGCAATGATATCGTCCTTTCCGCCCTTCATGATGATGATTTCGTTTCGCTCCTCCAAATCCCGGATGACACCTACAATACGCTGCTGGGCGTCCTCCACGTCCTTCATACGGACATTTGTAGTAACCTCCAGGTCGTCCCGAATACTCTCGGCCATACGGGCAGACATGTTGATAAACAGCTTGTTTGCCACATCGGCGTTGGCCGTTTTGAGGGCCAGCACCAGGTCTCTTGGGTCGCAGTCCCGGACGAAGCGCTGCACCGAACGGTCGTCCATGGTGATGATATCCTCGAACACAAACATCCGCTTGCGGATCTCGTCGGCCAGGTCGGCGTTCTTGGCGGACAGGCCATCGAAGATGGACTTCTCGCTGGAGCGGTCCAGGTTGTTCATGATGTCGGCCACGTAGTCGATGCCGCCCACCTTGACGTTGGACTGGGTGATAATGCTGGAGAACTTGCGCTCCATCTCCGCCTCAATAGTACGGATGGCGGCGGGGGAGGCGCTCTCCATAGTAGCAATGGCCTCCACCACCTTGATTTGACGGTGGGGCTCCAGCTGCTCGATAACACCGGCGGCCTTGTCCGGGTCCACATAGCTGAGGACCAGGGCCATGGTTTGGGGGCGCTCGTTTTGCAGCGCGGAGTACAGGCTCTTGACATCCGCCTTGTCCAGGAACGCGAATTCCCGGTTCTTCAGGGACTTGGTCACCTTCTCCAGCAGGGCCAGGGCCGTCTGATTGCCAAAGGCTTTTTCCAGCACTGACCGGGCGTACTCCAGGCCACCCTCGGTGACCGCCTTGCTGGTCAGGCAGTTCTGGTAGAACTCCGTGAGGACCTCCTCGGTCTGCTCGGAGTTGAGCATTCCCAGGCGGGCCACCTCCAGGGTGAGGGCCTCCACGTCCTCCGGCTCCATGTACTGATACAGGCCGGAGGCCTTGTCGGCGCCCAGGGAGACGATCACCGCCGCCGCTTTCTGGGGGTAGGTCAGTTCCACTTTAATTGCTTCCGCCACCGACATCCTCCCCTTTCAGCCAGGCTTTCACCATTTGAGCGGCGATCTCCGGGTTGTTCTGGGCGAACTGCCGGACGCTCTTACGCAGCTCCATACTCTTCTCGGTATTGACCTCCATAATATCGGCGCCGCCAGTGGGAGCCGCCGCCAGAATCTCGGCGGCGGCCGCCGCCGCCGCGGCCTCCTCGGCTGCCCGCTGCTCTGCCTCCAGAGCCTCCAGCTGGGCCTGTTTCTTCTTCTTGCTTCTGCGGCGCAGCATCAGGATCAGGACCAGCAGGACGATAAACAGGATCAGTCCGCCGATGGCGGCAAACACCACCCAATCGGGTACATCCGCCAAGATCCTGGCAAAGAAGCCGCCGGGACCAGGCGCGGGCGGGTCCTGCGCGAAGGGCGCGATAACCACGGACACATGGGACTCCCAGTCCTCCGTATTCACGCCGATGCCCGAGGCTCTGGCCACATGGGTGGTCAGCTGCTGGAGGCTCAGCGTGCCGGAGTTGCCGGCATTCTGATTGATGGTCACCGCAACGCTGACATCGGTGATCCGGCCGGCCAGCCGCTCGGTCTGAGTAACCGTCGTGTCGATCTGGTGGGTCCGGTTCCCCTCGCCGCTGGAGTGGGTAGTATCCCCGTCGGTGTTGGGCACAATATCGGGGTAGTTGGGGATATCGGAGTTGACGCCGCTGCCCACTACGCCGCCCTGTTGGATGGTGCCGTCGGTGCCGATGGCCCACCACCACTTCTCCTGGCCGATGAGGCCGCCGTTCTCCGTGGAGCCCTCGGGCTGATGGTAGGCGGTAGACTCCTCCATCTGGCGGCTCACGTCCACCACGGTATTGACGCCCACCGTCACATTGCCCTGGCCATAGATGGGCTCCAGGGCCTGGAGCACATTGCTGCGGATCTGGCTGTTCATCTCCTGCTCGCACTGCCGCCGCAGGGCGTTGGCGTCGCTCATGGAGCCTACGCCGGTAGATGTATCATTGTATGGATTGCCATAGGTATCCTCAATGGTGACCGAGCCGATGTTCAGGCTCTTGTCGCTGTGGATCACCATGTTGCGGATGGCCTGGGCCACGTTCTTGCTGATCCCCTGGCTGCTCTCCGGGGTGATGTTCACATAGGCGGTACCCGCGGAGACGTCGTCCTGGAGGACATAGACCCGCTGGGTGCCCGGCTGGATGTCCACATGTACGTCCCGGACCCCCTCCATCGTGCGGATGGTGGCCTCCAGCTTCTGAATCGTGGCGATGCGGGTGGCCTCGATGCGCTCGGCTGAGGTGGAGAAGCTGTTCACATACTGGGTGTAGAAGTCATAGTTGAACCCGGTGGTGAAGTACCCCCCCTGGGCCAGGTCGGCCTGGATCTGCGTCTCCCGGCCCTTGGGCACCAGGATCTGGTCCCCGTTCACCTGATAGTCGATCTGGTTGTCTCTGAGGTAGGTTGTCACCGTGGTGGTCTCGCTGGTATTCAGACCGGTGTACAGCAGAGCGTACTCTTTCCGATTGAGCAGGATAGCCGCCGCGATGATAAAGGCCAGAATGACCACGGCGCAGACGCCCAGAACAATGAGGGTCTTTCTATTTAATTTTTTGAAGAAGCCCTTGACCTTTTCCAAAAGGTCCTTCAGCTTCGCCTGCGCCTTCTGCAACTTGAACCCCTCCGGATTATCATCTTCTCACTCCCCCCGCGCTTACAGGGAGATGCGCGTCAGCTCGTTGTAGGCGTCCACCGCGTGGTTGCGCATTTGCATCAGCAGCTCGGCCGCCGTGGTGGCCTTGGTAATGGCGGTGGTTACCAGCGCGGGGTTGTCAATCTGGCCGGTGGCCAGCTGATACTCCAGATTTACCTGCTCCAGGTTGGTCTCGCGCACGTTATCAATGGCCTTCTGGAACACGCTGGCGAAGAGAGAGCCAGCGGGGTCCTGCCTGACCGGCTGGACCGGCTGAGTCATCGAGTCCCACAGGGGTTGGATAGGTTGAATGGGTGTAAATTCCATACTAAAACCTCCAGAAAGGGCTCAAAACGGCCCTGTATTTTCATATCCCATAGCGCAAATCCAGGCCAGACCGAGGTTTTCGTCTTCGGGCTCCCTGCCCTCTGCTCGAACACCCATGCCTGACCTAGCGTTTACTTGCCAATCTCCAGTCCCTTGGAGATCACGCTTTTCAGCAGATTAAAGGCTGTCACGTTGGCCGAAAACGCCTGACTGGCAGCCATACCGTCAGTAATCTCCTTCACCAGGTCCACGTTGGGCATCTCCACATAGCCCTCCTCGTTGGCATCCGGGTCGTTGGGGTCGTATTTCAGCTTGAAGTCTGAGGGGTCCTCCCCCACCTCCACGACCCGCACGCCGGCTTTGTCCCGGGCGCTCAGTCCGCTGGTGCCGTAGGCGTAGCGGGACCGAGCTGCGGAAAGCACATCCTGGAAACGGGTGGCCGTCCCATTCCCCGCCTGGAACACCACCACCTTCCTGCGGTAGGGACCCTCGCCGTTTTCGGTGCGGGTGGTGTTCATATTGACAATATTCTCAGAAACCACGTCCAGGCGAAGCTGCTGGGCAGTGAATCCGGAACCGATGGTGTCAATGGCACCGACAAATGCCATACTGCATCCCTCCAAAATATCAGTCGTCTATTGAAACAACAGCCAAGGCACTGAAGCTGTCGGGCCTTACTGTCCGCGGATCAGGGTCCGCATCAAGGACAGGTTGCTGTTGATGGCGTCCATGGTGTACTGCATCTGATAGGCCGTCCTGGTGGCCTCCGTCTCCTGTTCAATGATGTTGACACCGTTGTCATCCATACGCATGGACTCCTCCTCGGCCACGTGGACCACGGGCTGGGAACGGAGAATGGCGGACCGGACCGTGGAGCCCCGCCGGCCGGTATTCCGTACAGAGGCGCGAATGCTGGCGTCCAGCGCCTCCTCAAAGGTGACGTACTTCGGCTTGTAATTGGGCGTCTCCGCGTTGACGATATTGTCGGAAATGACGCTGAATTTGGTCCACTGGTAATCCATGGCCCGCTCCAGCATCAGAAGCGAGTTGGAAAATAAATAGCTGGACATGGGGGAACTCCTCCTCTTAAAACAGGGACGTCATGCTATTTTATCACGCTTCCACCCGGAAAGCAAGCACAATCCGTCAAGTTTTTGCGGCGACTCAACGCCCAGTTTCTTCCATTCAAGCCGGACAGACGCAAGGAGATTATACCGTATTTTTCCGCTCATTGCAAGCCTTTGGGGAAAGATTGTCTTCAAAATTTCCTTGGCCCTCCGGAGCGGAAAAACCGCTCCGCCTCTCCCGGATTTTTCTTTTTTATCATACCGTATAATCCTTTTGATTTCAATGGTAAATTCCGTAAATCCTGCGCCTGATCCTCTGTATTTTTTTCGGTTTTGCCGATTTCCAATCTGGAATATTCCAGAATCATCCTAGAAAATGGGAAAACGACCGCATATTCACTGAATATACAGCCGTTTGAATAATTATTCCTTCTTTTCCCGCTTCTGGAACACGCCCAGCAGCTCCAGGGGCGAGACCTCCTCGTCCGCCGCCTCCCGGTTAGCCTGGGCGGCCACCTTCAGCTCACTGCGCAGGATAGTAACATCTCTGGGCGCTTGGATAGCCAGACGGGCCCGCCCGGCCTCCACGGCCAGGACGGTGATCTCGATTTCATCCCCAATGAGCAGGGACTCCCCCTCTTTGCGCTGGAGAATCAGCATGTGGCCTCCTCCTTCCGTCCAAAGTCCGACAGAAGGTGGTGCATATGGTAGCCGCCGTCCTCCAGGATGACCTGCATAGCCCGCCGGCTCTGGTCGTTGATGGCCACAGGGCAGCGCAGATTCACCGTGCTTTCCCCTACCGGGCTGCGCACCACGCACAGGGCGTAGAAGCACAGTTCCTCGCTGCGCTCCACGCCCATGGCCTTCAACTCCCTGGCGGTGAGGACCGGGGCGTAATCAGGCTTGAGGGAAAAGGGGTTCATGGCCACAAAGGCCAGCCCGGGGGTCACCGCGCTCTGAAAGCACAGCAGACTGCCCTCGCTGCCCTCAAAGGGCAAAAGGAAAAAAGCCTTCTCCTCCTCAAAGCCGAACAACCCCTCCGAGAAGTGGAGTTCATCCTCCGGCTTGCACTCGATCTCTCCGAAATACTTGGTTTTTAAGCGCATAACTCCTCCTGCACAGTCTATGCCTTCACATCCACTGGCTCATAGTTGGGATCGGCGGAGGGCGGAACGTAGATGGGGCCGCCGATATACTTGATGACCACATCGGGCCGCTGGGTGACAGTGAACTCAATGTCGCCGGGGGTAAACTCAAAGCTGCCCTCCCCCATCTTCCAGTCAAAATTCAGCTTATCCATCTCATAGCGGATGTTCAGCTCGCCCGGGTCCCAGGTAATCTCCGGGCCGGGGTCGGGCAGGAAGTCCAGGCCCACGTTGGTCTTGACGTCCTTCATCATGGCCTCTTCGGCAAACTTGGTCACCAGCTCCTCCCCCAGCCGGGTCTGGAGCAGCAGCTGCCCGTGGCGGGCATAGGTGGCAGTGGCCTCATAGGCGGCCTGCCGGCCCTTCTGGGCGTTCTGTTCCAGATAGCGGGCCAAGGTGGGGGACAGAGAATTGCGGGCCTCAAAGGTGTCGATGTTCACCTTGATGGGGCGGCTCTTGATTTGCAGACCGTTCTTTTCCCGTGTAATCTCCATCTCAGCGGTAGCACGGGCATACTCCAGCTTGGCATTGGTGGTCTTCATCTCGATTTGAATGGGGACTGTGGTAATTTCAATCAGTGGTTTCATGTGCGTCTCGCGCTCCCTTCTGAAATACTTCGGCATCCATACCGTTTACACACATTTAAAAAGGCCGGGCCTCGGGGCTCAGTTCATATAGTCGACGAGGGACTGGCTGAGCAGCTGCGTGCCGATTTTCAGCGCGGCGTTATAACACATCTGGTCATAGCTCATCCGGGTGATGGCGTCGGCCAGGTCAATCTGCTCCACCTCCAGGATCTGGGTGTTCAGGTCGGTCTTTTGGGAGGACAGGATGCCCTGCTCGCTCTGGAGGAATGAGGCGCTGGCGTCCAGCTCGACATACTTCTCCGTCGTGTGCTCCTGGGCGGCGTTCAGCTTATCCATCAGCCGGTTCGCCTTCTCCTCCATCTCCGCGTGGTAGGCGTTGATCTCCTTGGCCTCCGGCCCGTCCGCCTCCATGATCTGCTTGATCTCGTCCGCGCTCATATCCCGGTACTTCTCAGGCATATACTTCTGGCCGTTCTCCCGCCAGCCGTCAAAGACATCGGCCAGCTCCCGCATGATGAGGGCCAGGTTCTTGGGGTCGCCGTCCTCGTCCACCCCGTAGTTCATGAAGTCCAGGCCGCACAGGGCCGCGTTGAAGGCCGAGCCGTTGATGAGGACGGCGTTGTCGTCCTCCTTCAGGCCCATGCCCAGGTCGATGTTAATCTCCTCCTGGGTCATCTCCTTCAGCCGCTGCTGGTCCTCCGGGTTCTTGCTGTTGACGTTGATGCCCCGGTAGAGCAGGATCTTGTTGCCGTCCGGGTCCTCGCCCCAGCTGAAAGGGACGTTCAGTCCGTCGTTCCCGGCGAAGATAAACTGGTCGCCCACCTTCTGGTTCATGGCCTGGATGATGGAGTCACCCGTCTCCCGCAGGACCTTGGCCAGGGCGGTGCGGCTCTCGCCGGCGGTGCCGTTGGTGCCCCGGATGGCGGACACCCGGCCGTTGGTGTCGCTCAGGTCCTTGATGATTCCCCCCATGTTGTGCCAGGCGGTGTTGAACTTGCTGTAAACCGAGTTGGCGTTGTCCAGCTGGCTGCTGGTCTGATACCAGTCCCGGCGCAGGCGGAAGGCCTGGGTGGCGGCGGCGGGGTCCTCGGCGTAGCTGTTGAAATTGCGCTTGGTCATCACCTTGTCCATAGAATCTGAAAGCTTCAGGTTGGAGCCCTGGAGATTCTTCCGGTAGGTGTTCATCATCATATTAGTGGTTATGCGAAAGCCCATAGTGAAACTGCCTCCTTATCAGATGGTCCCGTTGATCAGTTTATCCAGCATAGAATCCAAGGTGGTCAGCAGCTGACAGGCCGCCGAGTAGGACTTCTGGAACTGCATCATACTGGTGGCCTCCTCGTTCAGGTCCACGCCGGACACGCTGGAGCGGTCGTTGTCCCGGGCCAGCGCCTTGGTGGAATAACTGTTGTAATTGGTCTGGGTGGTGTTCTGGTCGGCGGCCAGGATGGAGTTGAAATTGGTCAGCATGTCCTGGAAGGTACCCTTGAAATAGACCTTGTCACTGGCCGCGTGGTCCTTCTTGTCTGGGATGATTTCGTTGATGTCCTGAGGGGTGTAGTTCATGTCCTCCCCCATCAGGGTCAGCATGTGGCGGATGTTGTCGTTGTCAGTGGTATGGTGGATCATGTCCGGGACTTTGGTGTTCAAAATGCGGTTGGCGCCGGTGGCCCAGCTGTTGGAGATGGAGATGTTGGCCGCGGTGATCTTCGCCGTGTCGTCCCCGTCGCCCCGGTTACTGAACAGCACACCGCCGTTGAAGATGGGCACGCCCGCCAGGCCATCCGCGTCGCCCGGTCTGAGCGGCTCCTCGTCAGTCCCCACGGTCTTTTTAATCGGAAAATACTTATTTTGTAATTCCCGGATTTGATTCTGAACAGCGGGATCCTTCACATCTGTCAGGTCCACCCGGGTCACATAGGCCTCCCAATCCTTGAGGACCGGATCAGCCTGTACTTCATCCATCATCTTTTTGTATGCTTGGCTGTCCTGATTCACCTTATACCGCTTCACACCCTCGGAATCGGTCTCCACCTCGTAGCCCTGAAATACTTTCTCATAGACCATGACCGGGATCGGGTCACCATTATTATCCAGAATCTGGTTGCCCTGATCATCTTTCTCGAACTCCGGATTGCCGTTTGCGTCCAACTTTTGAACATAATTGCTGTTGGCCTCGTTCATGATCTCGGCGAATTTCTTGGCCAGGGCGTCCAGGGCGTGCTGGTAGTAGGGGATGCCCCGTTTGATGTTGGCGTCCTCGTCGAATTTCAGGTCCTCCTCGCTGGCGAACTCGCCCTCCTCCACCAGGATCTCCCGCATGGACTGGAGGGAGCCGTACAGGGTGTTGTCCCCCAGGTCCACCGGCTCGGTGATATCCTGATAGTTCTGGTCCTTCATATACCGGCCCCGCTCGTCTTTCAGGGGGGCCAGCTGCATCCAGAGCCGGTTGTTATCGGAGCCAACCTTGGCGTTGTCCACCAGGGTGGCCTTCGACTCGTCATCGGTGCCCGTAGTCGTTCCGTCCGGGTTCACAATCAGATACTTACCGGTGGTGAGCTGCGTGCCATTTTCGTCATAAAACTTAGGTGAAGGAAGACCCTCCGGAAAATTTGGTCTCAAATATGCCTCACCATTCAAATCATTGGTGACCGGCTTGCCCCCCGGCATCCGCATGGCGTACCGCAGCTCGTTGGTATACTTGATATTGCCGGGTGTGCTGTCCTGATGGATATACCGGCAGGCGGTGGGCTGGCTGGGGTCATAGTCCGGGTTGCGCTTGGCGGCTTCCTCGGGCATGGAGAGCTGGGTGCCGTAGATGCCGTTGATGAGCTCGATGGGGGGTGTGCCGGTGTCGGCGATGGAGATGGTCAGCTTCTCCACATCCTTGTACTCATCGACCTTCTCCAGGCTGTACCGCACGTCAATCTTGATGTAGGAGGACAGGTCGTCGATGAGCACGTTCCGTGCATCCCGCAGCTCCAGGGCGCTGTCGCCGTGGATACCCGCCTCCCGAATCTGAACGTTCAGGTCCCGAATCTGGGTGAGGATGGTGTTTACCGAACCCACATCGCCCTTGAGGTTCTCGGTCAGGGTATCCTTGGCCTTGGCCAGGGACTTGGCGTAGTTGTTGAAGTACTTGCACAGCTTGTCGGCCGCCCCCTGAACGGTGGTGTCGTACTCCTCGCCGCCGGCGTTGAGGCTGAGTATCTGGAGCTGCCGCTTCAGGTCGTTGAACTGGGCCTCCAGGATGCCGAACTCGCCGTCGCCGTCGCCCACCTCGTCCAGGATGTGGGACAGCTGCTTCAGTCCGTCCAGCCGGGCCTCATAGGCGCCCACGCTGGCCTGCTCGTTGCGGTAGAGGATGTCCAGATAGGGGTCCCGCAGCTGGGACACGCTGTGGGACAGCACGCCGTAGCCGATATCCACATTGAAGCTGTTGGCATAGCGGGGGCTGCCCATGGAATTGAGGGAATACAGGTCCATGCGCTGGCGGGTGTATCCCTTGGTGTTGATGTTGGCGATATTGTTGCCCGTCACGTTCAGGGAGGACTGGGAGGCGTAAATGCCCAGCCGCGCGGCGGTGAAAGATCCAAAAGTACCGATAACAGCCATAAATGTTCTCCTTTATCTTGTATCGCTCACGGCCCGGCGTTCAGGCCCGAAAATCTGTTTGGAAGCTTTTGCGTTCCTCTTCCGCCTGGGCGGTATCCCCGGCCTGCTGGGCCTGGAGCCGCTCGATGGCCCGCAGGTTTACCTCCAGGGTGCTCCGGGCCACCTCACTGGCGGTCCGGAACAGGAAATACTGCCGGCGCAGCTCCTCGGCCGCAGCCTTGGTCTCCAGCCGCAGCTCCTCGGGGGCGCGGTCCGCGAGGCCGCTGAGCTTCACCCCGGTCAGGCCCAGTTCGGCCAGCATCACATCCCGCTTCTGGTCATAGCCCCGCAGGCTCATGCTCATGGCCTGCTCCCGCTTCATGCAGGCCTCAACGCCCTGCACATCCCCCGCGGCGGCGGCCTCGTTCTTCTCCCGCTCCACCTGGGTCAGCTGCTCCAGGGTGTGGGTCAAGTCCCGCAGGAGCTTTAAATAGCCCTGCCAGCTGCTTCCCGCCATGTTACTCTTCCCTCATCAGGAGCATCCGGGCAGCAGTCTCCCGGGCGTCGGGGCGGTACTCGCCCGACGCCACCTGACTGCGCAGGTCCTGAATTTTTCCGGTGGTGTTGTAGGTACGCACCTGCTGGGACAGGACGGCGGCCATCGCCCGGAAGGCGGGGGCCGTCTCCTGTCCGGCGGACAGGGATATCTGGTCAAAGCTGCTCTCCGCCGCCCGGGCGCGCTTGGCGCCTGCCCCGCGGAAACCGCCTGTCTGGATGGGGGCAGCGGAAAAGCCTTCTCGTCTCGTTACTAACATTTTTTGACCTCCTGAATCCCTTCGCTCCGGAAGGGCGCTTGATCGTTCCAGCTAAAGCATTCTGTATTACTTTTATCGGACTGGCAGCGGAAAAACATAACATTACCTCTGAAATTTTTTTGCGCCGGCCCTCTCTCGCCCCAGATTTTTTGTTTTCCCCATTGCGCGCCAGGGCTTTTTCCTCTATAATGACAGTTATCAGGCCTCTCTCAGGCACAGAAAGGTTGGATAAAATTGGAACTCACCCACTGCAAAAAGGCAGAACTGCAGGACCCTGCCACGATGCGTACCATCAAGGCCGATGTGACCATCGGCGCTTTGAACAGCCTGATGGTCACCGTCCCCAGGAGCTGTGCGCTTTCCACAGACGACCCGATTACGGTCACCTTCCTGGACCCCACCCTGGGTATGGTCGTCTGCAGCTGCAAGCTCTCCTCCCCTCTGACTACCGCTGACCTCAAGTCCTGCTCCTACCGCTGCCGGATCCTGGAGGAGCTGGAACGCAACCAGCGCCGGGAGGATATTAAGCTCACAATCACCGTGGATATAGAGATACAGCTGGCAAATACCGATACTTACGCCTCCGCTACCATATACAACATCAGCGCCAGCGGAGTCTATCTGGCCACCAGCCTGGCCGCCCAGGTGGGCGACCGTCTGAACTTCGACTTCAATCAGGCCGGGCCCGCTATCCCCCTTGTCGCCGAGATTCTCCGGGTAGAGAGCCGGCTGGACCGCTATGGCCGGCTGGCCAAGGGCTATGGCTGCCGCTTCGTCCGGCTGGCCCCCCGGCACGAGGCCCAGCTGCGCAGCTTTATCTTCAAAATGGCAAAGCGGCAGGCCTGAACAAACATACAGAGGTCCGGAGCAAAATTGCTCCGGACCTCCGCATTGGAAAACTCAGTGCCGCTCCTCCACAGGGTCCCGGTCGCGGAACAGCAGAGAGACGCACCACACGGCAGACAGGCCCACCAAAGTATAGATCACCCGGCTGATCATGCTGCCGGATCCGCCGCAGGCAAAGGCCACCAGATCGAATTGAAGCAGGCCCACGCTGCCCCAGTTCAGACCGCCGATAATCAGCAGCGTCAGGGCTATTTTGTCCATCATCATGTCAAACCACCTCCTTATCCCAGGTTCCAGAGGTAGTTTATACCCGTTTTCGTCTTTTATGTGGCTGGAAAAATATTATTTTAGCGACATGGGCCCAAAACCGTGGGGCAGCAGTTCAGACAGCCTGACCTCCTGATAGTCCCCGTCCCCCCGGGCGGCCAGCACCCGAAGGCCGGGGGCAAACTCATAGAGCATCTGCCGGCAGGCTCCGCAGGGCCAGCAGTAGTCCTCCCCCTTCCCGGCAATAGCGATGGCCGTCCAACCCTCCCGGCACCCTTCGCTCACCGCCTTTAAAATGGCGGTGCGCTCGGCGCAGATGGTAGAGCCATAGGCGGCGTTCTCCACATTGCAGCCGGTGAACACCCGGCCGTCCCGGGTGAGGATGGCCGCCCCCACGGGGAAGCGGGAGTAGGGGACATAGGAGAATTGGTGCATTTCAAAGGCTTTTTTTACCAGTTCCTGGTCGGTCATAGAACGTTCCTCCTTTTATCGTCTACAAAAAGCTTGCGCATTATGTCCGCTTCCATTATAATACTTCTGACAATTTCGCACAAGGATGTGAGCCACAAATGGAGAAAAAATTCGCGATTTTTGACATGGACGGCACCCTCACCGACTCCATGGGCTTTTGGAACCGGCTGGCTGAGGAGTATATCACCAGTCTGGGCTTCCCTTATTCCTCCACGGTGATGGACGCCACCGCCCACCTGACCGTGCTGGACTCGGCCGCTCTCTTTGTCCAGCACTACGGCCTGCCCAAAACCCCGGAACAGGCCGCCCAGGACATCAACGCCCTGATGGAGACCCACTACCGCACCGATATTCCCCTAAAACCCGGAGCCCGGGCCGTTCTGGAGCGGCTCCAGGCGGCCGGGGTGAAGATGTGCGTGGCCTCCTCCACCTCCCCCCATCTCATCGACATCTGCCTGAAACGGCTGGGAGTGCGGAGCTGCTTTGAATTTCTCCTCTCCGCCGAGGAGGTAGGAGCGGGAAAGGACAGACCCGATGTCTACCTGGAGGCCGCCCGCCGGCTGGGCTCCGTCCCCGCCGAGACCGCGGTCTTTGAAGATGTCATCTTCGCCGTCCGCACCGCCAAGCAGGCCGGTTTCCCGGTCGCGGCCATCTACGACGGCTCCTCCCGGAACGACCAGGAGGCCCTCAAGGAGGCCGCCGACTACTATCTGACAACCTGGGAGGACCCAGGGCTGTTTGATTGGCTGGAGGTATAAAGCTTCCGCGCTCAAGCCTTCCCTGGCAAGGGAAGGCTTTTTTATTCCGCCATCAGCCTGGCCCGCAGGCCGGAGTAACGGCGGGTCTGCCGGTTGTTATTGACCATCCCGGCCACGGCGGCGGGGTCGCCCACCACGATGAACAGCTCCCGGGCCCGGGTAACGGCGGTGTACAGCACCCCCCGGGTCATGAGCATGGGCGCGCCCTCCAGAGCGGCCAGGATGACCGCCCGGTACTCGCTGCCCTGGGCCTTATGTACCGTCACGGCGAAAGCGGGCTCCAGCTCCCCCAGCATATCAGGGGTATATTCCACGGTCTTGCCGTCAAAGTCCACGGTGATGATCTCCTTCTCGATGGCCCGGATCACCCCCACATCCCCGTTGAACATCCCTATGCCGGAGTCGGTCCCCCCCTCCTCCCGCCAGAGGATATCATAGTTGTTGCGCACCTGCATCACCCGGTCCCCCGCCCGGAAGACCCAGTCGCCAAAGCGCCGCTCCCCCTTTCCCTCCAGGGGCGGGTTCAGAGCCGCCTGGAGGACCTGGTTCAGCGCCCGCGTGCCCGTCCCCCGGCGGCGGGTGGGGGAGAGAACCTGGATCTGGTCGGCGGGGATGCCCATCCGCTCGGGGAGGCGGCGGCGGCACAGGTCCACAATGGTGTCCAGCACTGCCTCCGGCCCCTGGCGGACCAGACAGAAGAAGTCCCCCTCATTGCGCCGCAGGTCGGGGACCTGGCCGCGGTTGATAAGGTGGGCGCTGCGGATGATGGCGCTCTGGGCGGCCTGCCGAAAGACCTCGGTCAGCCGGACGGTAGGCACCACTCCGCTGCGGATCAGGTCGGCGAACAGGCTCCCCGGCCCCACCGAGGGCAGCTGGTCCGGGTCGCCCACCAGCACCAGGCGGCAGCTGCCGTCCAGCGCGTCCAGCAGCGCGGCCATCAGGGGTACGTCCACCATAGAGGTCTCATCCACAATGACGGCCTCCGCCTTCAGGGGGTTATAGGAGTTCCGGGTAAATACCAGCTTCCCTGACCGGGGATCGAAGCCGGTCTCCAGCAGGCGGTGGATGGTGGAGGCGTCGGTATCGCACAGCTCTCCCAGCCGCTTGGCCGCCCGGCCGGTGGGGGCGGCCAGGGCAGTCTCCAGCCCCATCATTTCAAAGAGGGCCAGCACCCCCCGCAGACAGGTGGTTTTACCCGTACCCGGCCCGCCGGTGAGGAGCGTCACCTGCCGGCTGGCGGCCAGCTCCACCGCCTGGCGCTGCTGCGGGGCGTAGGAGATGCGCTGCTCTTTCTCAATGCGGCGGATCAGCTTGTCCAGCCCCTCCGGGGGCGGCAGCTCTGTCCGGCTCATCTCCAGGATGCGCTGGGCGATAAAGGTCTCAGCGTCGTAGATGGCGGGGAGATACACCGCCTCCTGGCCCGCCACCCGCTCCTGTTCCGCCTCCCCCCGGCGGAGCAGGGCCTCCAGGCTGTCCTCCAGCAGCTCGCCGGACACCTCCAGCAGGACGCTGGTGGCCTCCACCAGCTTGCGCCGGGGGAGAAAGGTATGTCCGTTGTTCTGGTTGTTGTGGCTGAGCTCGAAGAGCAGCCCCGCCTCCAGCCGCAGGGGGTCCGACTGCTCCACCCCCAGGGACAGGGCCAGGGTGTCCGCCTGGGAGAACTCCACCTCGAACTCCTCGTTCACCAGCAGGTAGGGGTTGGCCTTCACCACCTCCAGGGCCACATCGCCGTAGGCCCGGCGCAGGAGAGCGGCCAGCTCCAGGGGAAGCTGATGCTCGGAGAGAAATTCCATCAGCCGCCGGGAGCCCATCTGCTGGCGAAAGACCTCCCCAATTTGGCGCGCCCGCTTTTTGGTGATACCCCGGATTTGTGTCAGCCGCTCCGGGTCCTCCTCAATCACGGTGAGGGCGTCCTCCCCAAACTCCTCAACAATGAGGCGGGCGGTGGTCCTGCCCACCCCCTTGATGACCCCGGAGGACAGATAGTGGAAGATCTCCTTCAGTCCCTCGGGCAGACGGCGGTCCACCACCTCCGCCTTCAGCTGGGGGCCGTAGGCGGGGTGCCGGGTCCAGCGGCCCCGGACAGACAGATACTCCCCTGGCGCCACCCCAGCCATAGGCCCCACCACCGTGACTTCCTCCCCGTGGACATCCAGCTTGAGAATAGTGTAGCCGTTTTCCTCATTCTGAAAAATAACAGCGGAGACCGTGCCCTCGATTATCTCCAGATTTTGTTCTGACATGGGCATCGTCTCCTTTCGTTTCTTTGATTTAAGCCCCCCTTGTTAAAGGAGGAGGGCCGCAAAGCGGCGGGGGGATTCTATTAACAAGAGATTTCCCCTCGAAAAGAATCCCACAGTCAGCGGCTTTCTCCGCCGCCCTCCCCATTTAACAAGGGGCCTTTCAGCCCCTCTGAATCAGTTCCCCCAAGTCCTCCGCCGGCCACAGCACGACCTCGGGCCAGCGGGCGGTGAGGCGCAGGACCAGCTCCCAACCGGCGGGGGTCAGGCCGGCGTCAGCAATGACGATGGGGCAGCGCAGCAGCCCCAGGCCCCGGAGCCAGATAAAGGACTTGACCTGCTGCTCCAGCTCCTCGCCGCCGTCCCGGCCGGTGAGGACCACCCTGACCGTCCGGCCCGGCAGGGGCCGCAGCAGCAGTCCAAACAGCCACCAGCCCACAAAGGCCAGACCGCAGATACAGGCTACAGCCCAAAAAACATCCCAGAACACACCCACTTCGGCAACACCTCCGGGGTATTCTATGCGAAATTCATCAAAGTGGTGTAAAGGCTCTCTCTAAGAGCCTGTTTAATATCTTGAAGCATGCCGGATGACGAGGAATTTTGCCGCCAGACAAGGCAAATTTTCGCCGGAATACTGGGTGTATTTCAAGAA
>JAAWPF010000016.1 GCA_022799835.1 Lawsonibacter sp.
TACGACTGCCAGGTCATCATGGCGGCGGGGGCCTTTATCCAGGGGGCGTCCATCGAGCTGTCCGCCGATGCCCCCATGCGGGAGCCCTATACCGTCTACCTTCAAGGGGGACTGACCTTTGAATCCGGCAAGCTGGGCGTCCTGCTGGCAGTTCAGGAGCTATTAGGGCCCTCTGTTTAATGTTAATGATATTGAGGATGAATTTGACGAGAATGACAGCGAGATCGAAACGGTAGCCCGCGACTGTATCGGGGCTACATTTTGGAGTGGTTTGGCATTCTCATTGATATGGAGGAGGCCATCCGGGAACGGGACTGGTAGACGCATAGGCCAAGCCAGCTTTAGAATATCCTACCCTTATAGGGGGTGAGGATATGGGACCCTGGCGGCGGGAGTTTGTCCGATATATGCGCAGACCGGCCAAGCGCCGCCGTCCGGTTTGGACGGGCCCCGGGCCGGCACTGAGGATACCGCCTGTCCTAATCACCCTGGCGGTGGCTCTGATGGTGGCGGGCGGCGTGATCGCCCTGCTGGAGGCCAAGCTGCGTCCGGTGGTGGCGGAAATCGCCGCCGCTCAGGCCCAAAACACCATGACCGCCGTGGTAGAGAGGGCAATTACCGCCGACCTTGCCGTCCGGCAGGTCAGCTACGCCGATTTTATCACCATCCAGCGGGACGAGGGAGGGGCCATCACCGCCCTGACCACCAACATGGCCCAGATGAACCAACTCCGGGCAGAACTCACTGCCGCCATTCTGGAGGCGCTGGGGGAGGTGGACGTGTCCGATATCCAGGTCCCCTTGGGCAGCCTCTTCGACCTGGAGCCCCTGTGGGCCAAGGGCCCTTCTCTGAAAGCCAAGGCCATGACGGTGGGGACGGTGCGGGCGGAGTTTGACAGCCAGCTCGCCTCCGCCGGCGTGAACCAAACCCTCCACCGTATTTGGATGGAGGTAGACGTGCCCATGACCCTGTTGCTCCCTGGAGGGGCGGTGGAGGTCACTGTAAGCACCCGGCTGTGTGTGGCTGAGACGGTGATTGTGGGCAAGGTGCCCGACACATACTTACAACTGGACCGGACCTAGACAAAAGACAGGAGAATTGACGTGATACAGGATATTTTAGGTTATGTAAGGCAGATGGTTCCCTTAGGAGCTGCTGCGCTGGCTGTCTTTTTCCTCCTTCGGCCAGCACGAAAAAGGCGGCTCAGCGGAATGAATCTGGTCAGTTCCGCCCGCCGGGAAACCGCGCTGGCCCTGTTCTTGGTGTTTTGTGCCGGATTGGCGGCACTTACCCTGTTTCCCGCCAACTTCTGGGCCTATGTGTTTGACTGGGTCTTCCGCCGGGACTATTGGAACTGGGGGTGGGGCGTCAGCGGCTGGCGGTTAGCCGACTTTTATCCCAGCTGGAAGGAAACCGCGTCGCAGTTTGCGCACCTGCCCAACATGCTTACGCCCTTTGAGGAGATTTCCCGAGCGCTGAACCGGAGAAGCTACTGGCTGCTGTTCATGCTGCTGGGCAACATTATCATGTTTATGCCCGTGGGCTTTTTCCCCGCCCTGCTTTGGCGGAGGTGGCGGTGGTGGAAGTCCCTTCTGGCGGGCTTCTGCACCTCAGCGTCTATCGAGTTTATCCAGTTTTTCATCGGCCGCAGCACCGATATCGACGATGTGATCTTGAACACCGCCGGGGCTCTGACGGGCTTCTGGATTTACTGGCTATTGCGGACAATTGCCCCAAACTTCACTGAAAAATTTCAATGTCAACCCAGAGGAGGGTAATTATTATGGATGATTTGACTGAAATTCAAGCGCTGCGTCAGGAACTGACCCAGGCGGGCTATGAGTATTATGTGCTGGACAAGCCCACCATGTCTGACTACGACTACGACCACAAGCTGCGCCGGTTGGAGGAGCTGGAGGCGGCCCACCCGGAGGCGGTCACGCCTGACTCGCCCACCCAGCGGGTAGGCGGCCAGGCGCTGGATGCCTTTACCCAAGTTAGGCATCAGGTCCCTCTGGAGTCCCTTCAGGATGTCTTTGATTTTGAGGAACTGGAGGCCTTCGACCAGCGGGTGCGGGGAATTGTCCCCAAAGCGGAGTATGTGGTGGAGCCCAAGGTGGACGGCCTGTCGGTAGCCCTGGAGTATGAGAATGGTATCTTTATCCGGGGGGCCACCCGGGGGGACGGCCAGGTGGGGGAGGACGTCACCGAAAACCTTCGAACCGTCCGGTCCATCCCGCTGAAAATCCTCAACGCCCCGCCCCGGCTGATTGTCCGGGGGGAGGTCTATATGCCCAAAAAGGTGTTCCACGACCTGAACGAGGAGCGCGAGCGCAGGGGAGAGGCCCTGTTTGCCAATCCCCGGAACGCCGCCGCCGGCTCTTTGCGGCAGCTGGATCCCAGGATTGCCGCCTCCCGAAAACTGGATATCGCGGTATTTAATGTCCAGCTGGCGGAGGGAGTAGCGTTTTCCTCCCACTTGGAGACATTAAATTATTTGCGGGACAAGGGATTTAAAGTGATTCCTCATTACAGCTGTGCTCAGGTGGCTCAGGCTATGGAACAAATCACCGGGATTGGAGAAACCAGAGAAAATTTCCCCTTTGACATCGACGGCGCTGTTGTAAAGTTAAATAGCCTTTCAGACCGTGAAATACTAGGATCTACAGCCAAGTTTCCTCGCTGGGCCGCCGCCTATAAGTACCCCCCGGAGGTCAAGCCCGCCCAAGTGGTGGACATTGTGGTTCAGGTGGGCCGGACGGGTGTGCTGACCCCCAAGGCGGTCCTTACCCCCGTCCGTCTGGCGGGCACCACCGTCACTAACGCCACCCTCCACAACCAGGATTTTATCTCCGACAAGGACATCCGCATTGGGGACACCGTCCTGGTGCGCAAGGCGGGGGAGATCATACCCGAGGTGCTGTCGGTGGTAGGGGAGAAGCGTCCTGAGGGGACTCAGCCCTATTTCCTCCCCAAGACCTGCCCGGTCTGCGGGGCTCCGGTGGAACGGGACGAGGACGGGGCCCACACCCGCTGCACCGGGGCGGAGTGCCCCGCCCAGCTGCTGCGCAATCTGGCCCACTTCGCCAGCCGGGACGCCATGGATATTGATGGCCTGGGTATCGCTGTAGTGGAAAATTTGGTGGGGGCGCGGCTGGTCAAAACCCCCGGAGATTTGTATTTTTTGAATGAGGAGGATGTAGCCAAGCTGGACCGGATGGGCAAGCGGTCGGCAAAAAAGCTGATGGACGCCCTGGAGAAGTCGAAAGGTCAGGACCTGTCCCGGCTGATCTACGCTTTCGGCATCCGTCAGGTGGGACAGAAGGCGGGTAAGATCTTGGCCGCCCGGTTTAAGAATTTGGACGCCCTGCAAAGCGCCACCCTGGAGGAGCTCACCGCCGTGGATGATATCGGGGAGATCACCGCCCAAAGTATTTTGGACTGGATGGCCAGCCCCCAGAGCCGGCACCTCATCGAGCGCCTGAAGGAGGCCGGTGTCAATATGACGGCGGCGGAACAGGGAAGCGACCAGCGCTTTTCCGGCATGACCTTTGTGCTCACCGGCGCATTGGAGAAATTCACCCGGGACGAAGCCGGTGAGATGATCGAGGCCCGAGGGGGAAAGGCCGCCGGCTCTGTGTCCAAAAAGACCACCTACGTGGTGGCGGGGGAGGGGGCAGGCTCCAAGCTGCGCAAGGCCCAGGAGCTGGGGGTTCCTGTCCTCACCGAGGATGAATTTCTGGAGCTGTTGAAATAAAGAGAGAAGGGGAGCGGACAGATGAAAAAGGGGTATTTCTATATTGCTGTGGCGGTGGCGATGTTTACCTCCTTCGAGGTGGTACTGAAATTTATAGCCGGGCAGCTGAACTCTGTTCAATTAACACTGTGCCGCTTCGCTGTCGGGTTTGTGTTTCTGCTGCCGGTAGCCCTGCGAAGCTTGAAAAAGCGGGGGGAGTTTCTGGACACCGGCAGTATGGCCTACTTTGCCCTGCTGGGGCTGACCGGCATCGCTCTGAGTATGTCTATCCTCCATCTGGCGGTGGCCTACACCAGCTCCGCCGTCACGGCGGTGCTGTTCAGCTGTAACCCGGTGTTTGTCACCTTTTTGGCCTTTTTCCTCCTGAAAGAGCCCATTAAAAAGCGGCACATCGCCGCTTTGGCTCTGGAGATCGCTGGGACAGTGGTCATTATCAGCCCCTGGAACACAAAGCTGAACATGACCGGTGTGCTGCTGGCTCTGCTGTCCACCATGCTGTTCTCTCTGTACGGGGTGATGGGTAAGCGGAAGGTGGCCAAATTCGGCGGGGCGGTGGTCACCTGCTTCAGCTTTCTGTTTGGGAGTCTGATTGTATTGGTATTCATTATGATTTCCCACATCCCCGCAGTCGCTGGACTGCTCCGGAGCGCGGGGCTGGAGTCCTTTGCCAATATTCCTATTTTTGCCGGATACACCCTACAAAACCTGCCCTATGTTCTCTTCGTGTCGGTGGGTGTGGCGGGGATCGGCTTCTGCTGCTACTTTCTGGCAATGGAGTATCAGCCCGCCAGCGTGGTTTCTCTGGTTTACTTCTTTAAGCCGGCCCTGTCGCCGGCGCTGGCCTGGTGGCTCCACGGGGAGGAAATCTCCCAAAATATGCTGATTGGTGTTCTGCTCATCGTTGCCGGCTCCCTGTGCGCCATCATTCCAGGGATCATGGAGTCGAAACACCTGGCTTAACAGTTTTAGTAAAAAACACTTGACTTAAAGTACGCTTTATATGATATTCTATCAGACAAATTGATAAAGGGAGTGTACATATGCAGAAATCGAAGGTTTATTTCACCGATTTCCACACCCAGGCCTTTGGGGACGGTCTGCCCACCAAGCTGCAAAAGCTGATCCGAAAGGCGGGCATCCAGGACTTGAACCTGGACGGCAAATTTGTGGCCATTAAAATGCACTTTGGTGAGCTGGGCAACATCAGCTACCTGCGCCCCAACTACGCACGTGCGGTGGTGGACGTGGTCAAGGAGCTGGGCGGAAAACCCTTCCTCACCGACTGCAATACCATGTACCCGGGTTCCCGGAAGAATGCCCTGGAGCATCTGGAGTGCGCCTGGCAGAACGGCTTCACTCCGCTGACGGTGGGCTGTCCCATCCTCATTGGCGACGGCCTGAAGGGCACTGACGACGTGGAGGTTCCGGTAGTAGGCGGTGAGTATGTGAAAAAGGCCAAGATCGGCCGGGCCATCATGGATGCCGACGTGTTCATCAGTCTGACTCACTTCAAGGGCCACGAGATGACCGGCTTTGGCGGGACTATCAAGAACATCGGTATGGGCTGCGGTTCCCGGGCGGGGAAGAAGGAACAGCACGCCAGCGGCAAGCCCAAAATCAGCGAGAGCAAGTGCCGGGGCTGTATGCGCTGCCAGAGGGAGTGCGCCAACAGCGGGCTGGTTTTTGACGGGCAGACCCGGAAAATGCACGTGGACGAGACCCACTGTGTAGGCTGCGGCCGCTGTCTGGGGGCCTGCAATTTTGACGCCATCTACTTCACCAATGACAACGCCCAGGCGGCCCTGAACTGCCGTATGGCGGAGTACACCAAGGCGGTGGTGGACGGCCGGCCCCAGTTCCACATCTCCCTGATTGTGGATGTGTCCCCCAACTGTGACTGCCACGGGGAGAACGACGTGCCCATCCTGCCCAACATCGGCATGTTTGCCTCCACTGATCCCCTGGCCCTGGACCAAGCCTGCGCCGATGCCTGCCTGGCCGCAGACCCCATCCCGGGCAGTCAGCTGGCCCGGCATTTGGCCGACCCGGAGTTCCACGACCACCACGACAACTTCCTCAACTCCACGCCGGAGTCGGAATGGCGCAGCTGCCTGGAGCACGCTGAAAAGATTGGCTTGGGTTCCCGAAGCTATGAACTGATTGAGATGTAAAGGAAAAAGGCCTGCGCCGCGGCGCAGGCCTTGCACATGCTGCCTCCTTGTTACTCACTTTTTCCGCTGTCGCTGTCAGTAAATGTGTTTTTCAGAAACAGGTCAACCATAAACACAGATACACAGAATAATACCATCTGCCCCACAATGAGCCACATCCAAAAGGAAGAATAGCTCTCCTTAAAATAGACCATCAAAAAGGCGCTGGCCCCGCCGCTGAGTATTCCGATGCGCAGCCACAGACTGGCACAATGGCGGTGGGCCGTCGCCCAGGCATCCGGGTCTTTTCGGGTCAGCTCCGTGCTGTAGGCCAGGCCCTGGGACTGATAGGGGGGAGGGGAGATTTTCCACATCAGCCCAACAATCAGCATAGCCGCCGGGGCCAGCATGACGACGGCAAAATAAAATGGATACATGATGAAACCTCACTTTTAATCTCTTATTTCAGGTTGTAAAAGTCAAATCGGTCCCGAAATAGAACTGTAGTGTCCTTTATCAGCTGAGCTTTGACCTTATCTGACAGACAGGGATGATGTGGTCATAAATTCCGTCAGGATTTTCTCGGCGGAAAGCATAAAATGTGCTGTTTCCGCCCTCAAATGGAAAATACGGGAACTGCTTGGACATGTAATCTATCAGCTTCTTTTTAACGGGAATACATTTTTCCGCAGGCATTTTATTCATCCTTTTTCTCTTTTTTGGGCTTTTTCCGGGCGCCCCCCAGCGGGTTTGCCTTAGCGGCAGTGCGCAGGTCCTCGTTGTCCACGTGGGTATAGATCTGGGTGGTGTTCAGGTGGTCGTGGCCCAGCACCTCCTGGAGGGTGCGTACATCCACGCCATTCTGGAGCATCAGGGTGGCGGCGGTGTGGCGCAGCTTGTGGGAGGAGTACTGCGTGCTGTCCAATCCGGCGGCGGACAGATGCTTCTTTACCAGCTTGTGAACCGCTGCGGTAGAGATGCGCCGGCGGTTCTGCAGGGTGACAAACAGGGCGTTTTGGTCCACCAGAGCCAAGGAATCCCGCTCGGTGAGCCAGTCCTCCAGCGCCCTCTGGCAGGCGTCGTTAAGATACAGCATTCGCTCCTTGTTTCCCTTGCCCAGTACCCGCAGCTGGTCACCCCGAACATCTGTTTTGTTCAATCCAACCAGCTCTGAGATACGCAGGCCGCAGTTGAGGAACAACGTCAGAATACAGTAATCTCGGGTGGAATTTTTGCCGTCTACGCTGTCCAAAAGCTCCAGACTTTCGTCTAAATTCAGGTATTTTGGCAGAGATTTCTTCAATCTGGGCGAGTCCAGATCCTGTACCGGGTTGGCATCCAAAAGTTTGGCCTTGTTGGTCAGATACTTATAAAAGGAGCGTATAGTGGCGACCTTGCGGGCCCGTGAGGCGTTGTTCAGACCGCGGTCCCGAGACAGATAGTTCATATAGGAGTAGATATCCGTCAGGGTGACATCCCGGACCAGGGACAGGTCTGCGTCATCAATGGAGATATCATCCAGCGGGATATCTCTGGAGACAAGGTTCTTATCATGTTTTAGAAACCGGAAAAAATTCCGCAGGTCCAAGTAATATTCGTCAACTGTTTTTCGGGAGTGTCCCTGGATGGTCTCGTGGTAGACCAAAAAGTCCCGCAAAATGGGCGGCGCTTCGGTGCGGTAGTCCATAAACAGTCCGCAGCTCTCAAAATCGGCATTCAGCCTCCACTCGGGTCAACAAAATTTTTATTTTGTTGACCTATTGGTCTGAGCCGATTTGAGGTCCTGCCGTCCCTCCTTTCTCGTTCGCAGTCTTTGTCTAGTATAGCACGCTTTTAAATCCTGGTCAAATTCCGTCCAGACCGAGGAACCGCTCCAACTCATGGAATATATCGAAATCCCCACTTTGTCATCTCATAAAAGACCGGAAGCAACGCATGTCCTTTCTCCGTTAAAGAATATTCTACATGGGGTGGGATTTCGTTGAACTGCATCCTGGAAACCAAACCATCCCGTTCCAGTTCCCGCAGCGATGAGGTCAGCATGGTGTTAGTAATACCCTCAATGTTTTTTCGTAGCTCACCGAAGCGGATATGATCCCTGATGCACAGCTCATAGATAATTTGAAATTTCCACTTCCCCTGGAGCATCAAAAGCAAAGATATCACAGGGCAATTTCCGGCATCCGTCAGGATACAGGTTTTAACCTGCTGGGTGTACTCCTCATAAGTCATATTTTTATTCATGTCACAACCTTCTCTCTGCCAGTACGGTCCGCCATACCAGGTTAGAATTTTCTGAGTACTTGACGCTATTCTTATCTTAAGTATAATTATCTTACCGGAAAAGTCAAGTATACCGGATATTTCAGAAAGGATATTTTTATTATGAAAGAAATCAATTTCGCTCAAGCGGCGGCACTTACCTCCCCCAATCCCCTTGTGCTGGTCTGCACCAAAAAGGAAAACGGGCTGCTGAATATGGCCCCTGTCTCCTTTGCCATGTTTGCCTCTGTCAGCCCCTTTATGCTGGCCTTCGCGATGGCAAAGCCGTCCAACACCGGCGCAAATATCCGCAGAACAGGGAAGGCAGTCCTTGTCACCCCTGGCCTAAGCCTGAAGGATGCCGCCATGGCATATGGTTCCACCACGGGCAGTCAAGGGGATAAATTGGCACAGATTCCTGTCCCGCTTCAAAGCCTTGAGGGCATCGACATTCAGATTCCAGAGGACAGTCGCGCCGCCTTTGCGGTCACTTTGGTACAGACAATCGATGCTGGCGACCACTATTTGTATCTCTGCAACATTGACAAGGCGCTGGGAGATGAGACAAAAGAAGCGCTCCTGGCCTGGGAGGGTTACACCAAGCTCTCCCCTGCGGGGGAAAAATAAACGAGAAAAACGGAGATAGTCCTATCTCCGTTTTTCCATCTCATCAAATATGCGCCCGGTGATACACCTTTTTGCCTTTCTTGACCATCAGACCCTCTCCGGACAGGTCCTCAGCGGTATAGCAGACCGTAGCAGCGGCCACTTTCTCGCCGTTGACCTCTACCCCGCCCTGTTCCACCAGGCGGCGGGCCTCTTTTTTGGAGGGGGCCAGCTTGCACTTGACCATCAGGTCCAGCACACCGATGGCGCCGTCGGTGAGGTCGCCGTCGGTCAGTTGGGTAGCGGGGACGTTGGACATGTCGCCACCGCCCACGAACAGGGCCTTGGCGGCCTCCTGGGCCTTGACGGCCTCCTCTTCCCCGTGGACCAGCTTGGTCAGCTCAAAGGCCAAAATCTCTTTGGCGGTGTTCAGCTGGCTGCCCTCCCACTTGTCCATCTCGTCAATCTGTTCCAGAGGCAGGAAGGTAAGCATCCGCAGACACTTGAGCACATCTCCATCCCCCATGTTGCGCCAGTACTGGTAAAACTCGTAGGGGCTGGTCTTGTTGGGGTCCAGCCACACCGCGCCCTTGGCCGTCTTGCCCATCTTCTTCCCCTCGGAGTTGAGCAGCAGCGTGATGGTCATGGCGTGAGCGTCCTTGCCCAGCTTGCGGCGGATGAGCTCGGTGCCGCCCAGCATGTTGGACCACTGGTCGTCGCCGCCGAACTGCATGTTGCAGCCGTAGTGCTGGAACAGGTAGTAGAAGTCGTAGGACTGCATAATCATATAGTTGAACTCCAGGAAGGAGAGCCCCTTCTCCATGCGCTGCTTGTAGCACTCCGCCCGGAGCATGTTGTTTACCGAGAAGCAGGCCCCCACCTCCCGCAGAACCTCCACATAGTTCAGCTTGAGCAGCCAGTCGGCGTTGTTGATCATCCTGGCCTTGCCCTCGCCAAACTCGATGAACCGCTCCATCTGCTTCTTAAAGCAGTCACAGTTGTGCTGAATGGTCTCTGGGGTCATCATGGAGCGCATGTCAGTGCGGCCGGATGGGTCGCCGATCATGCCGGTGCCCCCTCCGATGAGGGCGATGGGCCGGTTGCCCGCCATCTGCAGCCGCTTCATCAGGCACAGGGCCATGAAGTGGCCTACATGGAGGGAGTCGGCGGTGGGGTCGAAGCCGATGTAGAACACCGCCCTCCCCTCGTTAATCATTTTGGAAATTTCCTCTTCATTGGTCACCTGGGCGATGAGCCCACGGGCCTTTAGTTCTTCATAACAGGTCATAGTACATATTCTCCTTTTTTCTTCGGTTTACTTCCACTGCTCCTGATTGCTGCCGGTCTCATAGTTGACGGACGCAGTATGGGGATACTCCTCCTCCGGCCTTCCATGCTTCATGGCCCAGGCTCTTGCTGGAACATACAGCAGGGCTTCAAACTCCATATTCCAGATTTCCTTCCGTCGCCCCAACCTGGCCTGTGCGTAATAGTCCGGCCCGTTAATCAGGGCCACACACCTGGAATATAAAAAAGAATCGTCGCTCATATCGGGTTCCACTCTTTCACACTGAGCAGCCAGCTTTTTGGTATCCAGCCCATAGAGAAGCGCTGACATTTGATCGTCAAACTGAAATATTCTGCTGTCCTCCTGACCGGCCAAATATCGGACGACCGGCTGGAGCACCTTATCATCGTTGCCCTCAAGGCTCCAGTCACACAGCCGCACGGTGTTCCAGAAAAACGAAAACTCACTCATACGCTTTTCACCTCCCCGGAGGGGACCTCCTGTCGAGCCAGGATCACATTGTACACCACCACACTGACTACCACAATCACCGCGCCAATCAGGGCCATAAAACTAACGTCCTCCCCATAGAAGAGGGCCACCAGGATGGGACTGA
The DNA here is from genome assembly GCA_022799835.1 of Lawsonibacter sp. Taxonomy (GTDB): domain Bacteria; phylum Bacillota; class Clostridia; order Oscillospirales; family Oscillospiraceae; genus Lawsonibacter. Next base: position 10,680 of record JAAWPF010000016.1, read on the forward strand.
GCACTGGCTCAATGCCGGAGACCAGGCTGGCCGTGACAGCTGGAGTGGTTTTTAGTCCCTCTGTCATCAGAATATAGGCGATGGCCACCTGGAAGACGCCCAAAATGACCAGACTGAACAAGGCGGTACTGGAAAAATCCGTCTCCATCGCCAAGAATGGCAGACCCACCACCGCACTGATGACGTCTCCCCAGAAGACGGAGGAGATAGCGTCGTTATTGGGCATCTCCCGCAGAAGGAACACCCCGGCGTAGGCCACGCCGGAGAGCAGAGCGATCACGTTGCCCATCATTGCTCCGGCAGATATCTTGTCCACAAAAAAGAACAGGATTCCTCCCAGCACCGCCACACAGGCGATAAGGTCCAGTCTGCTGGGGCTTTTATGGAAGCAGAGGATAGAAAACAGGATTACAAAGATGGGCGCAGTGAACTGGAGCACAATGGCATTGGTGGCAGTGGTCATCTTATTGGCGATGGCAAACAGGGTGTGGGCGAAAAAGACGCTCATCGCCCCCAGAAAGATCCACCGGTTCATCTGCGGCCTGTGGCGGGTGAGAATCAAATAGGAGCCCACAACCACCGCCGCAATGGCGGTGCGTCCGCCGTTGATGGCCAGTCCGCTCCAGGGGATAAACTTGATGCACAGCCCCCCGATGCTGTACAGCGCAGCGGCGATAAAGACGAACAGTGTTCCCCGTTGACGCGCTGACATAACAATCACTTCCTTACAAAAAGCCCTCTGCCCGAAACTCGGACAGAGGGCCGCTACACTGTCACACTTTACCACAGTTTTAAGCGGTTGTCAACCAGAAAATACCCGATTTTTATTACAACCAGTCCAGAGACTCTCCCTCCCGGAATGGCCGTTTCCAGAAAACCTCATTTTTCTGCGCCCGCAGCAGCAAATCCTTTTTCCGCCGCAGGACTTCCCTGTCCATTCTGGCAATGTATATCGCGGCGCCTATCTGACAGTCTGAGCCGTCGTAATCCTCATTCAGCAAAAAGTCAAACAAAAGATCGGCTAACGTCTCGTCGTTCTGATAATCAGCCATAAACCCATCAATGAATGGTTTATAATCTCTGTTACAGCTGTATATCATATACCCTTGCAAGATTTCCTTGTTCCAGGTCCCGTTTTTGATTGGACAGCAGGCTTTTAGTTTCTCTAAACTTTCAAAATACTTGTACATAATTGGTTTACCTGTTTGAACTGTTTCGGCTGTAAATCAACTCCGCAAACTGCCCATACCGCTTCACTTCCTCCAGGCGGAAACGCCGCAACGCTTCTTTCTGAGTGAACAGCGGGATACCCTTCCCCAGCAGCACAGGCGCGATCTGAATAATAAGGTGGTCTATCAGATCTGCCTCCAGAAGCGGGGCCAAAACAGTATTGCCCCCAATGATCCAGATATTTTTGTCCTCCCCCAGACTCCCCACAAACGCGGGAACTTCTCCGCTCACAGGAACAAACCCCTTTTGCAGCGGGCTGTCTGAGTGGGTAAAGACATAGTTCTTCGTCGTCGGATAGACACTGCCGGCGTTCTTCAGGCGGGCGATTTCCTCATAGGTTCGTTTGCCCATAATGGTGACATCCATACCTCGGTAAAAAGCCTTATACCCCGTCTCTTCCCCGCTCCCGGTCTGATGGAGCCAGTTCAAACCGTGGTTTTTATCGGCCAGGTAGCCGTCCAGCGTGATACATCCATAGAAAAATATGCTCATTTTACATGACCTTTCAAACTGTCGCTGAACTCTTTTAGCTCCTTCGTCCTGCTGTCAGGAAGAAGGTTATATTCAATATTCTGAATTGCACCTTCCAGCGTATACAGATGCACCAGACAAACCTGCGGAAATATCACCTTTAGTTTGAAAAATGCCTCCTTTGCTCCCAGTCTGATGAGTTGTTCAGCTGAGTTGATCCCAACTGCGTTCAGCTTTCGAGACATTTCTGCCCCGATATTCCTCATGGAGGTCAAGTCCGACATAATCTTTTTCCTCAAATCCGCGCCACGCCGGATTTCCGGGCGGCCTCGGCCACGGCCTGGGCCACGGCGGGGCCCACCCGAGGGTCAAAGGCCTGGGGGATGATGTAGTCCTCGCTCAGCGCGTCGTCGGAGATCAGCCCGGCCAAGGCGTGGGCGGCGGCCAGCTTCATCTCCTCGTTGATATCGCTGGCCCGGACGTCCAGCGCCCCCCGGAACACCCCGGGAAATGCCAGCACGTTGTTGATTTGGTTGGGGTAGTCGCTGCGGCCGGTGGATACCACTCGGGCCCCGCCCGCCTTGGCGTCATCGGGAAAAATCTCCGGAGTGGGGTTGGCACAGGCGAAGACAATGGCGTCCTTATTCATGGTCCTGACCATCTCGGTGGTGACGGTGCCCGGGGCGGACACCCCAATAAACACGTCGGCTCCTGCCAGAACGTCGGCCAGGGAGCCGGCCTTCTTCTCCAGGTTGGTCACCTGGGCCATCTCCTCCTTGATCCAGTTCAGGCCCTCGCGACCGTTGTAAATGGCCCCTTTCCGGTCGCACATGGTGACATTTTGAAACCCGGCGGACAGCAGCAGTCTGACGATAGAGATGGCGGCGGCCCCCGCCCCGGAGGTGACCACCTTCACATCCTCTTTCTTCTTCCCCACTACTTTCAATGCGTTGGTAAGACCGGCCAGCGTGATGATGGCGGTTCCGTGCTGGTCATCGTGGAAAATGGGGATGTCGCATTTCTCCTTCAGCTTCCGCTCGATCTCAAAGCACCGGGGGGCGGCGATATCCTCCAGGTTAATGCCGCCAAAGGATCCGGAGATATTGTACACGGTCTGGACAAACTCATCCACATCCTTGGTCTTGATACACAGAGGGAACGCGTCTACTCCGCCAAAGCTTTTGAACAGCACACACTTGCCCTCCATGACCGGCATTCCGGCCTCCGGGCCGATGTCCCCCAGGCCCAGGACGGCGGTGCCATCGGTGATGACGGCCACCAGATTGTGCCGCCGGGTAAGCTCATAGCTCTTGTCGAGGTCTTTCTGAATGGCCAGACAGGGCTCAGCCACGCCCGGCGTGTAGGCCAGGGACAGAGAGTCCTTATCGTTGGCGGGCACGGAGGCCACAACCTCAATTTTTCCTTTCCATTCGCCGTGCAGGCGCAGGCTTTCTGTTCTGTAATCCATGGATACTCTCCCCTTATTTTATAAATGGGTATAGTCTGTGCTGAGCCTATTATACTAAACTCTGGAAAAATCGCAATGGGGGATTTGTTTTTTTATTTGGTTTTCTGCCTTTTTCTCCCGATTCTATCAAATATATCAAATTTTCTGTTGACGGCGGTGTATTTTTCTGGTAAAATGGCGTTTAACTATTCTTTTGTGTGCAAAAAATGTATTTAGGAGGAGATTATGGAACATCATCACAGAGGACAATGGGGCAGCAACCTGGGTTTCCTGATGGCCACCGTAGGCGCGGCCGTGGGCCTGGGTAACATCTGGTCTTTCCCCTACCGTATGGGCGACAACGGAGGCTTCCCTTTCCTGATTATCTATCTGGTCTTGGCCATTCTGGTGGGCTTCACCATTATGCTGTGTGAGCTGGCCATCGGCCGCCGTGGCGGTGGCAGCGTACTGGCCAGCTATCAGAAGATCGGCGGTAAGATCGGCACTCTTCTGGGCTTTCTGGCTCTGCTCTCCCCTTTCCTGATTCTCAGCTTCTACACTGTGCTGGGCGCCTACTGTGTCCAATATGTGGGCCTCAATTTCGCTGAGCTGCTGGGAATCTTCAGCCTGTCCAGCGTCTCTGGCGCGGAGTCTTTCAGCGCTATGCTGACCAATCAGCCCCTGGCTATTGGCACCACCTTCCTGTTTATCGCCCTGTGCTTCCTCATCATCCGGAGCGGCATTAAAGAGGGCATTGAGAAGTTCAATAAGGTGGGCATGCCCGCCCTGTTCATCATGTTGATCATCGTCATCATCCGCGCGGTCACGCTGCCTGGGGCGATAGAGGGCCTGAAATTCATGTTCGCCCCCAATTTTGAGCCTATCAAGACCGACTTTGTAAAGGTCCTCTCCGCTGCCGGCGGGCAGATGTTTTTCTCCCTCTCTCTGGCTATGGGCATCACCGTTACCTACGGCTCCTACCTGAGCAAAAAGGAGAGCTTGACCCGCAACTCCTTGGTCATCATCGTCTCCGATACCCTGGTGGCTATCATGGCCGGACTGGCCGTACTGCCCGCCGCCTTCGCTCTGGGCGGTGAGAACGCACAGCTCTCCGGTCCCAAGCTGCTGTTTATCACCCTCCAGGATGTGTTCAATGCCATGGGTCCATTCGGCCCCATCTTTGGCATTTTGTTCTTCCTGTTTGTGGTACTGGCAGCCATCACCTCCGCCATCGCCCTGACCGAGGTGCTGGTCACCTTTGTCATTGATCTGCGCACCGCCAAGGGCAAGAATCCCAACCGGAATATGGTGGTTGCAGTTGTCTGCCTGGTGCTCTTTGCCGAGGCCGCCCTGGTAGCCGCCGACGGTCTGGGCTCCAACGGCTTGTGGATTCCTTTTCACGAGACCGGCCGGAATTTGGGCAGTACCTGGCTGGACTTCATGGACTTTATCTCTGAGGGCGTGGCCATGCCTCTTGGCGCGCTGATCATGTCCCTTCTGATTGGCTGGGGCGTCGGCCCCAAGGTCATCCGGGACGAGCTGGAGACGGAGGGTCGTACTATGAACAGCGGATTGTATACGTTTTTTACAATCTGCGTCCGGTTCATTGCGCCTCTTGTCATGGCTTTCATCCTGTATGGCCAGGTAAGCGAATTTATAAAGATCCCCATACCCTGATTCGATTCACAAGAACGGCCGGCGTCCTGGTTGGACACCGGCCGTACTTTATGCTTTTTTCCGATAGTTCTCCGCCTGCTCCAGCAGCTGGGCGGCACTCTGCCGCAGGACATCGGTAACGGCGGCCCCGCCAATCAGGCGGGCCAGCTCCTCCACCCTGCCCTGCCGGTCCAGACGCTCCACATTGGTAAAGGTACGGCCTTTCTTTTCCCCTTTCTCCACTGAGAAATGGGTGTCCGCCATAGCGGCAATCTGAGGCAGATGGGTGACGCACAGCACCTGCTTGCGCCGGGCCACGTCGGCCATCTTTTCGGCCACCTTCTGAGCCGCCCGACCGGACACACCGGTATCCACCTCGTCAAAGACCAGACTGCCGATGCCATCGTCCTCAGCCAGCACGTTCTTCAGCGCCAGCATAATCCGGGCCAACTCGCCGCCCGATGCCACCTTCTGAATGGGCTTCATCGCCTCGCCCAGGTTGGCGGACATGAGAAACTGCACTTGATCCATCCCGGTGTCGTCCATACCGTCCTGGCCAGGGCTGGGGGAAAATTCGGTGACAAACTGCACCTTTGGCATATCCAGCTGGCGCAGCTCCTCCTGAACCCGCTTCTGGAGATTGTCCGCTGCCTGTTTCCTGGCTTTTGACAGGGCCTCTCCCCGCTTCCGCGCCTCTTTTTTTGCCTTCTCCAGCTCCTTTTCCAGCTTTTGAATGGTGTCGTCAGCGTCCTGGATCTGCTCCAGCTCCGCCCTGCACTGTTCCAGGTAGTCCAGCATGTCAGCCACGGTGGGGCCATATTTCTTTTTCAGCCGGTAAATCACGTCCAGCCGGCTCTCCAGCTGATCCAGTTCCTCGGGCGAGAAGTCAAACTCATCCGCAAAGTCCCGGATGACCTCCGCCGCGTCGTCTGCCTCGCAGCGCAGGGCAGCAAGCTTCTGGCCCAGCTCTTCCAGCTGAGGGCCCAGCCGGGCCGCGGAGCGGATGGCCCCCTCCGCCTCGCTGATTAAGTCACAGGCTCCGCGGCTGTCCTCCCCGCCGGACAGGGCAAACTGGGCCTCCTGAATGGCCTCCATCAGCTTGCCGGAGCTGCGCAGAAGGGTCTTTCGGGCATCCAGCTCCTCGTCCTCCCCGGAGCGCAGCTCGGCCCGCTCCAGCTCTTTAATCTGGTACTCCAGGGTGTCCACCCGGCGGGAGCGCTCCGCCTCGTCCATTTCCAGGGCGGCAATTTTTTTCCGCAGCTCGGCCATGGAGCGGTAGGCTGCCTGATACTCCTCCACCAGGGGAGACGTCTTTCCAAAGCTGTCCAGATAGCCCAAATGACACTCCGGGTCCAGCAGCTGCTGGCCATCGTGCTGGCCGTGAATATTCAGCAGCTGCCGGCCCAGCTGACGCAGCTGAGCCACCGTCATGGGCCGGCCGTTCACCCGACAGATGTTGCGCCCGTCCCCCTGGATTTCCCGCTGAAGCATCAGTTCCTCCTCAGCAAGAAAGCCGTTGTCCTCCAGCCACTTTATTGGCAGAGAGCCGGTAAACACCGCATTGACCACCGCCGACTTGGCACCGGTGCGGATCAGCTCTCGGCTGGTACGCTCCCCCAGCACGGCGCTGATGGCGTCAATCACGATGGACTTGCCCGCGCCCGTCTCACCAGTGAGGACATTGAAGCCGCCGTCAAAGGCGATGTCCGCTGACTCAATAATGGCGATATTTTCGATGTGAAGCAAGGAGAGCATGGTCTCTCCCTCCTGTTCTGTCTATTTCAGTAATTTGTGCACCTCACTGCTGAACTGCTGAGCGAGGCTGTTGTCGTGCATAATCAGGATGCCGGTATCGTCCCCGGCCAGCGTCCCCACCATACCCTCAATCTCCATATTGTCCAAAGCGGAGCAGGCCGCGGAGGCCAGGCCGGGCATGGTGCGGACCACCACAATATTCTGGGCCACATCCACCGAAATGACCCCCTCCTTGAATATATTCCGCAGCCGAGTGTCAGAGGCGGAGGAGAGCTTCCGGTCGGACAGGGTGTAGCGATAGCCGCCGGAACCAGTGAGCTCCTTTACCAGCCGCAATTCCTTAATATCCCGGGAAATGGTGGCCTGGGTGGTGGTGAAGCCCCGGGCGCGCAGCTCCTCCAAAAGCTGCTCTTGAGTATCAATATCCTTGACCTGTATGATTCTTAGAATTTCACTCTGGCGAATATTTTTCATGAGGTCAGTCCTCCCAGCTTTTGATTGATGACCTGATAAAAGCTGCGGTCCGCCAGCCGGACCAGCTTGGTGGAGCGCTCAGCCTGGCATATCTCTACCCGGTCTCCCCCTGTCAAGCGGACAGCCTTTCCACCGTCAACTGACAAGTATAAATACTTGCGATTCCATCTCGGGAGCTGAACAGTGACCACTCGCTCCGGTGCCAGCACCATGGCTCGGGCAGCCAGCTGATGGGCGCAGACCGGGGTGACAATGATCCCTTTGGAGGTGGGCTCTACAATGGGTCCCCCCGCCGACATGGAGTAGGCGGTGGAACCGGTGGGTGTGGCGATAATGACGCCATCCCCTGTAATGGCCATTGCCTTGACACGGTCTGCCAGCACCTCTACTTCGGCCACACGGGCCACAGAGCCCTTGGAAATGACCGCATCGTTGAGTGCTGTGTCCTGGGAGACCACCTTATCCCCCCGAAGCACCTTCACATCCAACATCATACGCTCCTCCACAGTGTACATTCCGTGGGCCAGGGGGGTCAGCAGGGGCAGTTCACCGCGTTCCAGCTCAGCCATAAAGCCCACACTGCCCGTATTGACACCCAGAATAGGCACCGAATGGAGGGTAGCATCTCGGGCGGCGTGGAGAATGGTGCCGTCTCCGCCGAAGCAGATCAGAAGATCGGCAAAAGGCAACTCCTTTTCCAGCGTGGACAGCGCGATTTGGCGGGGCAGGTCCAGCCGGTCCCCCTTCTTGGGCTGGAATGGCAGGCACAGGACAGCCTGGGCCCCGGCGTGCTCCAGCACCCGCTTGGCCTCCAGGGCCACCCGTAGCCCCTTATCCCGGTAGGGGTTAGAGCTGAGAACGATTTTCATGTCCGCCCCTCCTTCCAAATGCTGTGGGACCGCTCCACCAGAGCGCTCAGGTCGCCCGTATAAACGGGCCCCGCCCCCGCCTGGAGATAACCCAGGTACTCGATATTGCCCTCAGGTCCTTTGATAGGGGAAAAGGTAATATCCTTTACAGAAAAATCTGCTTGAGCGGCGTGGTCCAGAAAGTGCTCTAAAACCTCTAAATGGGTATCCGGGTCCCGGACAACCCCTTTTTTACCCACCTTATCCTTCCCTGCCTCAAACTGGGGCTTGACCAGGCAGACCGCCTGACCCCTCTCACACATCAGGGGCCGCAGAGCGGGCAGAATCAGATTCAGAGAGATAAACGACACATCCACGGAGAAAAAATCCAACGGTTCCGGGATCTGCTCCCGAGTCAGGTAGCGTGCGTTGGTCCGCTCCATACAAACTACCTGGGGATGGGTGCGCAGCCGCCAATCCAGCTGGTTGTAGCCCACGTCCACGGCATAGACCAGCTTAGCCCCATTTTGCAGCATACAGTCGGTAAAGCCACCGGTAGAGGCCCCGATATCGGCGCAGACCATCCCTTCCAGGACAATGGGCCACAGTGACATGGCCTTCTCCAGCTTCAGGCCGCCCCGGCTCACGTAGCGCAGAGTATTTTTGGAACGCACCTCCAGGGTGTCGTCCTCCTCCACCGAGGTCCCCGCTTTCAGCTGCTTCTTGCCCTTGACATAGACCTCACCCGCCATAACGAGAGCTTGAGCCTTTTGCCGGCTTTCCACCAGACCACGCTCCACCAGGGCCACATCCAGACGTTTTTTAGCCACGGCCCAACACCTCCAGCGCCTTTTGGACAATCCCAGCGCTGTCCAGAGACAGGTCCCGCTTCAGCAGGTCGGTCGCTCCGTGGGACACAAAGTCCTCGCCGCAGTTGACCAGGGAAATTGCGGCGGATATTCCGGCCAGCTCCAGCCGGGCGGCCAGCCGCCGCCCCACACAGCCCCTGGCGCTCTGCTCCTCCACGACCAGCAGGGCTCCCGTTTTGCGGACAGACTGCTCTACCAACTGAGAGTCAAGGGGTATAATCTGATTTAACTTTACAACCTCCGCCTGAACCCCCTGGGCCTCCAGCAGGCCGGCGGCCTCCAAAATATCGTTGATCGACTTGCCATAACTCACCAGAGTGACATCGCTCCCCGTTTGGAGGATGGTCGCCGGCTCCCCGCCACCGGTACCGATATAGTTTCCCTCTCCGCCTCTGGGGTAGCGCACAGCCACTGGACCCTCTATGTGAAACAAGGCGCGTTCCAGCATGACCTCCAGCTCGGCGAAGCTGGAGGGGGACAGTACTGTCATATTGGGGATCGTGTCCAAATAGGCCACGTCAAATAGGCCGTGGTGGGTTTCGCCGTCGTCCCCTACCAGCCCGGCTCGGTCCACACACAGCACAACATGGAGATTTTCAATCGCCACATCGTGGAGCAGCATGTCATAGGAGCGCTGCAGAAAGGTGGAGTACACCGCGAACACAGGGATGGCCCCCTGCTTTGCCATCCCCGCGGCCATGGAGACAGCACAGCCCTCCGCAATCCCCACATCAAAGAAGCGGTCGGGGTACTTTTGAACGAATCGGTCCAGTCCGGTTCCACTCACCATGGCGGCAGTGATGGCGCAGACCCTCTTGTCCCGGCCTGCAAGCCGGGTCAGCGTCCGGCCAAAAACAGCAGAAAAGTTGTCCTTCCCCTGGCTTTTCGCCTTACCGGTGAGCGGGTCAAATGGGGCGACGCCATGAAAGGCGTCCGGATTCTCCTCGGCGGGTAGAAAGCCTTTTCCCTTTACAGTTTTTACATGGAGAAAGATGGGCTCATTGATATCCTTGGCATACCGTAGCAGCTTGGTCAGCTGGGAGAGGTTGTGCCCGTCCACTGGCCCCAGGTAACGGAACCCCATATCTTCAAACATGCTGCAGGGCAGCAGAGTCTGTTTCAGCGCCTGCTTAATTTGATGGGTCACCCGATAGACCGCCCGCCCCATAGCTGTGGCGTTCATGATTCGACGGTAGTGCTTTTTGAAGGTGAGATATTGGGGCTTGAGCCGCTGTTTAGCCAAGTGGTCGGCCACCGCACCCACATTTGGGGTGATAGACATGCCGTTGTCATTCAAAATGACCAGAATCTGCTGTCCGCACTCCCCCGCGTTGGACAGGCCCTCATAGGCCAGCCCCCCGGTGAGAGCGCCGTCGCCCAGCAGGGCGATGACCTTGTAGTGTTCCCCCAGCACATCCCGTGCCCTGGCCATCCCCAGGGCCACCGCCACCGAGTTGGAGGCGTGTCCGGCGATAAAGGAGTCGTGGACGCTCTCGCGGGGCTTGGGGAAGCCGGCCAGTCCGCCGTACTGGCGTAAGGTAGGCATCTGCTCCCGCCGACCAGTGAGCAGTTTGTGAGTGTAGCACTGGTGGCCCACATCAAAGACCAGCCGGTCCACCGAGGTGTCAAATACCCGGTGAAGGGCCACCGTCAGCTCCACCACCCCCAGATTGGAGGCCAGGTGTCCGCCAGTCTGGGCCACATCCGCTATCAGCTCCTGGCGCAACCGGGCGCACAGAGCCTCCCCCTCCTGATCAGTCAGGCGGGAAAGTATGGGGTCGTACTCCTTTTTTTTAGAAGAAACGGGCAAAACAGTATCCCTCCCAGGGATTATTTATTTCGATGGGCCAGCTGTTCCGCCAGCCAGATGTGGAAGCCTGGATCTTCAAATCCGTTGATTGCCTCAATCCCCTGCCGGGTCAGCTCCTCCACCAGGGCGGCGCAGCCCTCCAGGCCCAGGGCGGTGACAAAGGTGCTCTTCTCATTGGCCCGGTCAGAGCCCACCGGCTTGCCCAGCTCCGCCGCCGAGCTGGTGACGTCCAGCATGTCGTCCCGGACCTGGAAGGCCCGGCCCAGGGACAGGGCATAGAGGGACACCAGACCCCGCTGCCGGATGGTCCCCCCGGCGGCAATGCAGCCCAGCACGGCGGCGGTGGAGATGAGGGCGCCGGTTTTCAGGCTCTGGAGCAGCTCCAGCTCCTCCCGGTCCAGCGCCCGGCCCTCGCTTGCCATGTCCAGGGCCTGTCCCCCCACCATACCGGCGGACCCGGCGGCCCGGGACAGGCACTCCACCGCCCTTACGATCCGGTCGGCGGGCAGCTTGGCCTTCGTCAGCTGCTCAAAGGCGGCGGTGAGGAGGGCGTCCCCCGCCAGGATGGC